>NZ_JBNCLB010000004.1:589882-623567 GCF_049841815.1 Micromonospora sp. DT233
CTCCCAGTCGCATCGCCGGCGCCGTTGCCGACATTGCCTGCGCCCGCCGCCCGCATGAGTGATGGCGTGTTGCCCCAACGAGTACGAGACCGCCTGCAAAGCGGGGGAAACTCGCCGGCGACGCGGCGGCTGCCGTACGCGGGGATCCCGGCCTCCGCGCGAGGAGACCGGAGACTGCAGGCGCCGTGTCCGGATCGCTGCCTTCGTCATTCGGCAATACGCGTACTTGTCGTCCATCGATAGACAACGGCCATCTCGTTGGTGCGGTCGTCGGTCCGCTCGAAATGTTCATATCCGTTGCCGTGCTGGAGCTTGATCTTCGTGGGCAGCTCGGAAACGTGCTGGCTGCGGGATTCGTAGGCCAGGTCGCGCGGGCCGCCCTCCAAATAGATACGCTCGGTAAGCACGGGATCTCCCTTCCGATCGAGGCGCGCTCGGCGGTGATGGCCGGCGCGCGTCCTGCAGTCGTCTGCGCTGCCGGGCGCTGCACGATCGGCGTCGATCTACGCGCGGCGCACCATCAAGCTGTGGTGATGTGCATCACTGAAATGATGGGCCAGTGCGCTTAGTGGTGTCTTAAGGCTGTCTAACCCCAGCGTCCACCGGAGTTCCAGGACTTGGGCGCGACACTGCTGTGCAGCTGAAAAGGGAGTGCGCTCCGATCCGGACGACAGATTCTGTCGAGGTTCGATGGTCTCGCCACGGAGAGTGCCGTCGGTGGGTGAATGAAGCGCGGCACGCCGGGTGTTGCGATGGCCGGACCGGCTGGTCAGCGGTGGTCCGGCGACGTGGCCACCAGCCGGGCCCGGGCGATCGAGAAGGCGCCGAGGCGTGCCCCCACCATGGCCGGTGAGGTGTCGGTGTCCACCCCGAGGGTGGGCTGGCTCAGTGCGTGCACGGCGAAGACGTACCGGTGTTCGGCCTGGCCTGGACGGGTAGCCGCGCCACCGTAGGCAAGCTCGCCGAAGTCGTTGCGCACGTGCGACGCACCGGGCGGGCAGCGCTCGGGGGAGCCGGCGCCTTCGTGGAGGGTGTGCACGTCCGCAGGGATGTCGACCAGGATCCAGTGCCAGAAGCCGCTGCCGGTGACCGCGTCCGGATCGAAACAGGTCACCGCGAAGCTTGCCGTCTCGGGCGGGAAACCGTTCCATGCCAGCTGCGGGGAGCGGTTGCCGCCGTCCTGGCCGAAGCCGCTGTGCGCCTGCGCTGGGCCGAGTGGTCGTCCAGCCATGATCGAAGTGCTGCTGACCTGGAAATGCGGGACCGGCGGTAGGGTGGCGATGACGAAGTTGTCGTGAACAATGTATGACACGGAAGTCCCTGGTCGGTGCCGCCCGAATCCACGGGTCGGAGATTCGATTTGTCCCATGAATGCCTGTCAATGCATCCTAGCATCCTAGCATCGGCCTTCATGGTCAGCGATGCGGGCGTACGTAGTTTTGCGGATGCCGCGATCTGCGAGGATGTGGCAGGCTGTGTGCCGCAGCTGGTGGTGGGAAACGGGGAGGCACGTTGAGATTCGAAATACTCAGAAGTGTCGATGTAGTGTATGAGAAAGGTCGTTCCAGGGTCAGTGCGCCAAAGATCGAAGCGCTATTTCTCGCCCTCCTGGTCCGGTCCGGAGAGATCGTATCATCAACGCAGTTGATCGAAGAGATTTGGGGCGATAATCCGCCTCGGCGGGCCAGTGCCGCCCTTCACGTCTACATTTCTCAACTCCGGAAGTTCCTCCAGTACGAGGTGGCCTCGCCGAGCGTCATCGTTACCCGGGTGCCCGGCTATGTGCTCGAGTTGAACGGCAGCGAACTGGATTACCACATTTTCGAAGGCCTCGTCGGCGAAGGCCGGACGCAGGCCCGCGAGGGCCATCACGAGCCCTCGGCGGCGGCTTTTCAGGCCGCCGTCGGCATGCTGCCCGGTGGCAGTCTGTCCCGGTACGGCAAGGGCTCGATATCCGGTTCCTTCCATCACTACCTCGACGAGATGCGCCTGGAGTGTCTCGAGGCGCTGGCTAAGGCGCGGCTGGAACTGGGTCATCAGCGGCAGTTGATCGGCTGGCTGCGTGGACTCATCACGGAATACCCGCTGCATGAACCCTTGTACGCCCTGCTGATGCAGTCGATGTACCGCGCCGGCCGGCGTGCGGACGCGCTCGCCACCTATCACACCCTGCGCGATACCCTCGGCTCCGAGCTGGGCCTCGATCCCTGTCGAGCCCTGTACGAGCTGCATCAAGAAATCCTCCTGTCGGAAACGACGCTCGACACCTACGCGGCGGCCTGACGGTCGTGGGCGATCGGCCCCTGTCGGCCACACCAATGACGTCCGCAGCCGCGAGGCGGGAGGGAGTGACATGTCGTTGTACCTGAACTATCGGGAACGACGGCCGAAACCGGAGGTCGCCTACGGCACCGACCCTCTTCACAAAGAAGTTTTCGACCATCTGCTCGGCGCACTCGAACGCGCCGAGGGTGGGCGGACCGAGATCATCGATCTGCGGGGGGACGTCGGCAGCGGCAAGACCTGGCTACTTCGTGATTTGGTCACGGAGGCCCGGCGACGCGGCGACGAGGTTCTCACCGCCAGGGGCATCGAGGGGCAGGAGTCCTTTCGCCGGATCCAGCACGTGCTGCGCGGCGTCACCGCCTGCTCCCGGCGCGGAAAACAGCGGGGTCGCTGCCACGTGATCGTCCTGGACGACTTCCACCGTGCCGGCGAAGACAGCGTCGCCGCGCTCGACTATCTGCTACGGGAGTCGACCGCGGCGAGTGTCCTGATCGTGGTGTCGCGCCGTCCGCACCAGACCTCAGAAGTCCTGTCCCGATCGATCCGGCTCGGACTGGAGGCCGGAACGCTCCAGCAAATCACCGTCGGGCCACTCGACCTGAGCCAGTCGGCGACCCTGCTGCAGAGCTCTCCGAACGATCCCATGATTCAACGGGCTCACCGCACCGGCGCCGGCAACCCGCTCCTGGTGCTGGCCGTGTGGATCGGCCTGGGCGGAGCGCCCCCGCCGGGCTGCCCCGACGTCCCGGAACGGCTGCATGCCCTGGTGGCCGACGAGATGGCTCCGCTGACCGAGACCGAGCGGCGGGTGGCGATCTCCGCGGCGGTGCTCGGGAAGCGGTTCAGCGTACTGGAGCTGGCCACCGTTGCGGAGCTCAACACCGAGGAGACCTGCGCCGCCCTCGACGGGTTGACCCGGCGCGCGGTTCTGCAGCCACTGGGCTCCGGCTCGCAGTCCCAATTCCGCAGCCCACTGCTGAGCTACGTCTTCTACGCCGAGACCAGTCCGGGATGGCGATATCTGGCGCACCGCCGCGCTCTGCGGGTGCGGTCCGTACCGGGTGTGCCGGTGACCGAACTGGCGCGGCACATCGAACATGCGCCGGCGCACCCCGACCTGCGGAATTTCCGGATCCTCACGGAAGCTGCCCGATCCGTGGTGCCCGACGATCCGCAGACCGCGGCGCGATGGTTCAAGCTGGCGGCCGACAACCTGCCGGAGGACGACCGGGATTCGGCGGTGTGCACCATGCTGCTGGTGCAGGTCGCCGAGGGGCTGACGACCGTGGGTGACCTGCGCGAGGCACGCGACATCCTCTTCGGCATCCTCTCGCGCACCCTGACCGCGCCGGGCGAGGACCGTACGGCGGTGGTGACGATCCTGGCGCAGATCGTCGCCTTCCTCGGCGCCCAGCAGGACGCCGCCACCCTGGTCGAGGCGGAGATCGCCGCGACTCGGCAGGTCGCTCCCGTGCAGGCGGCCCGCATGATCGTCGGGCAGGCCACGTTCGGCGTCTTCACCGACATGCTGCCGACTGCGGCCGACGCCGCCTGGGCGTTGTCCGCCGCGGAGAAACACGGCGACCCCAGTACGGAACTGGGTGCCCGGGCGCTGGTCGCCCTGCACGAGGCCGCTCTCGGCCAGTACTGCCGGGCGGAGGCGCTGTTGGCGCAATGTGAGTCGATGCTCAGCGGCTTCGCGGGCCGCCAGCTCGCCGATCTCCCGGGCTACTTCGTCGTCCTGGGGTGGGCCGCCGCGCTGAGCGGGCGTCTCGATCAGGCCGAACGCTACTTCGGTCAAGGGCTGTGCCTGGCGCGTTCCCCGCAGCGCTCCTACCTGGTCTTTCCCCTGCTGGTCGGGCTCAGCCACGCTCGCCGTAACCTCGGGCGCCTTGAGGAGGCCAAGCGGGCGGCCGCGGAGGCCGGCGCGATCGCCCGGCAGTGCCACGCCGACCAGGCCTACGGCTTCGCCCTCGCGCTGGAATCCCTCGCCAGCGTCTGGTTGGGGGGAGCGGACGAGAAGAACGCGGTTCTGCTGGCGGAGCAGGCGACCCGGATCCTCGGCGGCGACAGCCGTACGTGGAGCATCAACGCGCAGCTCGCCTGGGCGTTCGCGAGCTGGCTGAGCGGTGAGCCACAGAGGTGCGTGACGCTGATCCTCGCCGCGGGTGGCGGATGGGAGCTGCCCAGGGTGTCGCATGTGGCCCGTGCGGCGTGCTACGAGCTGCTGGCCGCGTGCGCGGTCGACCTGGGTGATGCCCGGGTCGAGGAGTGGGCCGATCTGGCCTCGGCTGAGGCCGAGAAGGTGAACCGGCCACTTGTGGTCGCCCACGCAGTGGCGGCCCGGGCCCACGTGCAACGGGCCCGTTCCCAGTTCGCCGAAGCCATCCGCCTCTATCAGCGATCCGCGCACCTGCACGCGTCGGCCGGCTACCAGTGCCTGAAGGCGCTGATGCTGCTCCTCGCCGCCACCTGCGCGGTCGCCTCCGAGGATCGGACCGCCGTCGTCCAGCTACTGCCCGCGGTGGTGAGGGCCGCCGAGGGAGCCGGAGCGACCCGAATCCTGGAAAACGCCGGCCGGTTGTCGCGAGAGGCCGGCTGCGACCGGGGTGGCCCGCCGGAGTGCCGAGGCGACCCGTTCCCGGCGATCGCCGAGCTGCTCACCGAACGTGAGCAGGAAGTAGCCCGTATCGCGGCGACCGGCATGCGCAGCCGGGAGATATCTCAGGTTCTCCACCTTTCGACGCGGACGGTGGACGTCCACCTCTCCCGCATTTATCGGAAACTGCAAATAAATGGCCGGGTGGCCCTCGTTCGGCTGCTGACCGAGTCGGGTGTCCACGAGCCGAAGACCGGATAGCGGGATCGGCGAAGTGATTCACGGTCGCGTCACCACCGAATGCCGGTGTGACGCGACCTCTTCGTGCGTGCCAAGGACCTCATTATCCTCGGATTAGTAGGGCTTTAGCGGCGGCCGGAAGCATCGAGACGAACGCGCGGATACGCACTTAGGCGTCTCGATGAAAGGGCCAGAATGAGCGACTCGGACATTCGCCTCCTGTCGGTCGGCTCTGCGCTGCCGGGGCCTCCCGTCGACAACGCCACGCTGGCACGGCACTTCGGGATGCCCGCTCTGTGGGAGCAGTGGATCGACGTCTTCGTCGGCACCAGCACCCGTCACCTGGCGGTGGATCTGGCCAGCGGGGAGGTTCGGACCTCGCTGGCCGAGCTGGGGGAGCAGGCGGCCCGGCGGGCCCTGGACGCCGGCGGGATGGCTCCGGCGGACATCGATCTGCTCGTGCTCGGCACAGCCAACCCCGACCTGCTCATGCCCGCGACCGTCAACATGGTCGCCGAGCACCTCGGTATCGACGGGATCCCCACCTATCAGCTGCAGAGCGGCTGCGCCGGCGCTTTCCAGGCCCTCGACGTGGCCGTGCACATGCTCGCCGGCGGCGGCTACCGGAACGCCCTGGTGATCGCCGGAGAGGTGTGCGCCAAGCACTTCGACGTGAAGGCCGACCTGCAGGCGCTGGAGCCCGCGGAAATGGTCAACGCGGTGCTCTTCGGTGACGGAGCGGCGGCCGTGCTGCTCACCGCTGATCCGGTCGACGGGGCAGTCGTCGTACGCAAGGTGCTGAACCGGCTGTGCGGCCTCGGCCGCGAGCCCGGACAGGTCGTGCCGTGGTTCGGGCTCGCCGATCGGGCCTCGACGCCGGCGGCGGTGCGCGAGGACTACAAGGCCATCGAGCTCTCCGTGCCGATCATGGCGGCCGAGGTGCTCGACGAACTCGTCGAGGCGGTCGGCTGGACCCGGTCGGACGTGGACTTCGTGCTTCCTCCGCAGCTGTCCGGCCGGATGTCCGAGCGGATCAGGGAGCGGTTGGACCTCAAGGACGCGGTCGAGATCGGATGCGTCGCCGAGACCGGCAACGTCGGCAACGCGCTGCCCTTCCTGCAACTGGAGCGGTTACTGAGCAGGATGCTGCCGGGCGACCGGGCGGTCGGCTTTGCGATCGAGTCCAGCAAGTGGATCAAGGGTGGCTTCGCCCTCGAGCGGATGTGATCGACGATGACCTCCACCCTCGTCGACTCGGCCGACGCGCCGGTGTCCGGGATCGACACCCTCACCGCCCTGCATCGCACCGGCCGGCTGGCCACCGAGTACCCGTTGGTCCAAGGGCTGCTCGCGACTGTCCCGGCGGCGCACCTGCAGCGGGCCGGACGTCTGCTGGCAGGCGTCCCGCCCGAGGAAGTCCAGCGGCATCACCCCAACGTTCCGGTCGTGTCGGTCGCGATCACCGGTCACGGCACACTGCCCGGGCTGGTGTCGACCCTGACGGTCGAGCTGGCCCGGCATGGCGTGCTGCTGCGTTCGCACCTGTCCAACTTCGACACGTACGCCTTCGAGCTCTCCGATCCGGGAAGTGAACTCTTCACCGCCGTCGCGCCCGACGTGGTGCTCTGCGTGCTCGACCCGAACGTCGTGCTGGACGAACTTCCGTTGCCGTGGACCACCGAGGACGCGGCCCGGGTCCTCGACGAGAAGCTCGCGCTCTTCGAGCGGCTGGCCGCGACGGCCGACTCCGCCGCGGTCAAGGCCCTCGTTCTCAACACCATCCCGTTGTCCCGGACGGTGCTGGCGCAGCTCGTCGACTACCGGTCCCGGGCGGAACTCGGGGCGCTGTGGCGCGAGGCCAACGCCCGCCTGTTACGTCTGCCCACCAAGTACCCGTCTCTGATCGTGCTGGACACGGACGCGATGGCGGCGGAGGGTGCGCTCGTCACCGAGCCGCGGATGAGCACGTACGCCAAGGCCCATCTGTCGCCGGACCTGCTCAGGCGCTATGCGTGCGACGCGGCTCACCTGGTGCGGCACCTGCTCGGCCGTACCCGGAAATGTCTGGTCCTCGACCTTGACGAGACGGTGTGGGGCGGCATCCTCGGGGACGACGGCCCGCACGGGATCGAGGTGGCCGACACCCATCGGGGCGAGGCGTTCAGCGCCCTGCAGCGGGTGGCCAAGCAACTGGCCGCGCAGGGCGTGCTGCTGGCAGCGGTCAGCAAGAACGACCTGGAGCCGGTACGGACGGTGCTGCGCGAGCATCCCCGGATGACGCTGCGTGAAGAGGACTTCGTCCGGGTCGTGGCCAACTGGGAACCGAAGTCGAACAATCTGGCCGAGCTTGCGGTGCAGCTCAACCTGGGGCTGGACAGTTTCGTCTTCGCAGACGACAGCCCGTACGAGTGCGGCCTGATTCGGCACGCGTTGCCCGAGGTCGCCGTCGTCGCCCTGGACGATCCGGCGTTCCACGTCACCCGGCTGCTGGCCGACGGCTGGTTCGACACCCGCCAGGTCACCGCGGAGGATCGCCGGCGGACTGTCAGCTACCGGGACGAGCTGGCCCGCAAGGAGTTTCAGAGCGGCTTCGACTCGCTGGAGAGCTACCTGAACCAGTTGGGCGTGCGGGTACGGCTGGCCAGCGCCCAGCCGTTGGAGGTTGCCCGGCTCTCGCAGATCACTTTGCGGACCAACCAGTTCAACCTCACCACACGACGGTTGCAGCCCGAGGCGGTCGCCGCGCTGATGGCCGACCCGCAGACACCGGTCCTGACCGTCCACGCCGGTGACCGGTTCGGCGACAACGGGCTCGTCGGCTCGGTGCTGCTGCGGTGGGCGGGCGAGGTGTTGCACATCGAAAACTTCCTGCTCAGCTGTCGTGTCTTCGCGCGCGGCGTTGAGCAGGCCTGCTTGAACGCGGTGCTACGGCATGCCCGCTCAGCCGGCGCCATCGAGGTGATCGGCCACTATCGGCCGACCGCGAAGAACGGCAAGTTCCGTGGCTTCTACACGCTCAACGGCTTCGTCGAGCGCTCCGGCGACGGCACGGATGTGCTGTTCGGCCATGACCTGACCGACATCGGCACGGCGCCGGCCTACGTGCGGCTGACCGAGGAGATCGAGGAGACACGCCGGTGAAGACCATCGATACTTTTGTGACCCTCCTGCAGGACGAGATGGGGCTGCCTGTCACCCCGGAGAACGTGACCGCCGACCTCGACGAGATCCCGGGCTGGGACTCGATGTACCTGATCGAGCTGCTGGTCATTTTGGAGCGGGTGACCGGGAAGCAGGTGTCGTTGCCGCACATGATCGAGGCGCGCAGCCTGCGGGAGATCTTCGATCTGGCGGATGCGGCATGACCGGCAGCGTCTCCGCCACTGGCTCCTGTCTGTTGAGCCCGCCCGATCCGGCCGCCGCGATCCGGCTCTTCTGCTTCCACCACGCTGGTGGCGCCGCCTCCTCGTTCGCGTCCTGGGCGGCTGCGGTGGATCCCTCGGTGTCGGTGGTTCCTGTTCAGCTCCCCGGACGCGAGGGACGGGTCCGGGAGGAGCGGGTGGCCGACATGACCATCCTGGTCGAGATGCTGGAGGACGAACTCGGCCCCTGGCTGACGGCACCGTTCGCGTTCTACGGCCACAGCATGGGCGCGTTCCTGGCGCACGCCCTGACGCGGCGGTGGGCGGCGAGCGGCCGTACGCTACCGCGCCGCCTGTTCCTCGGCGCCGCCAAGGCACCACATCTGCCGATCGTGCTGGACGGTGCGACCGGCATGACCGACCTGGAACTGGGCCGGATGCTGGTCGGGATGGGCGGCATGTCGGCGATGGTGCTGCGGTACCCCGACTGGCTGCGCCCGGCCACCCAACTGGTCCGTGACGACCTGCGCATCTGCCAGAGCAATCCGTACCGGGACCGGACGCCCGTCCCGGTTCCGATGGAACTGTTCGCCGGCGAGGACGACCCGGTGGTGCGTCCCGCGGACGTGGCGGCCTGGGAGCTCCACGCCGGGGCGGGACACCGCCTGCACGTCGTGCCCGGCGGTCACTTCTTTCCGCAAGATCCGGCCGGAGTGTTCCTTCCGCTGCTCTCCCGGCTGGTCGCCGCCGACGCCCGGCAGCCGCACTAGCCGGCACGCCCGCACCCAGCACCAGCTTCCACCTAGAGCGAGATGGTGAAGGAAACGATGACCGAAACTGCCGTCCGTGTCGCGAGTGACGACGCCACCTCCGTCGAGCCAATCGCCGTCATCGGCATGGCCTGCCGGCTACCCGCGGCACCGGATCTCGACGCTTTCTGGCGGCTGCTCGTCACCGGGGCCAGCGCTATCACCCGGGTACCCGACGACCGCTGGCAGCTCGCGTCCAGCGCCGCCGGATCGCCTGCGCTCGGGGTCCGGTTCGGCGGCTTCCTCGACGGTGTCGGCGACTTCGACCCGGACTTCTTCGGAATCTCGCCGCGTGAGGCGGCCGCCATGGATCCCCAGCAGCGGCTGATGCTGGAGCTGAGCTGGGAGGCGCTGGAGGACGCCGGACTGCCGCCGGCCCGGCTGGCCGGCACCCGCACCGCGGTGGTGATGGGTGCGATGTCCGGCGACTACGCCACGGTCGCGGCCGGTCTCGGGCTCGACGCCCTTACCGCGCACACGCTCACCGGCCTACAGCGTGGCATCATTGCCAACCGGATCTCGTACGCACTCGGGCTGGACGGCCCCAGCCTGACCGTCGACTCCGCACAGTCCTCGGGGCTGGTCGCGGTGCACGTCGCGTGTCAGAGCCTGCGGTCGGGGGAGGCGGCGACCGTCCTGGCCGGCGCGGTGAACCTGAATCTCTCCGGCGAGGCGACGTTGGCCACCGAGAAGTTCGGCGGCCTCTCTCCGGACGGGTGCTGCTTCACCTTCGACGCCCGGGCCAATGGCTACGTCCGCGGTGAGGGCGGCGGCGTGGTCGTGCTCAAGACCCTCGCGGCCGCCCGCCGCGATGGTGACGTGGTGCACGGGGTCATCCGGGGCAGCGCCGTCAACAACGACGGCGCCACCGAGGGGCTGACCGTCCCCAGCTCGCAGGCGCAGAGCGAGGTGGTCGAACTCGCCTGCCGCCGCGCCGGAGTTCGCCCGGAACAGGTGCAGTACGTCGAGTTGCACGGCACGGGAACCAAGGTCGGCGATCCGCTGGAGGCTGCGGCCCTGGGCGCGGCGCTCGGCTCCGCCCGGCCCGCCGGGGCGCCGCTGCTGGTCGGCTCGGTCAAGACCAACGTGGGCCATCTGGAAGGTGCGGCCGGCATGGTCGGGCTGCTCAAAGTGGTGTTGAGCGTGCGCCACCGCCGGCTGCCGGCCAGCCTCAACTTCGCGACCCCGAACCCGGCTATCCCCCTCGACGAGCTCAACCTCCGGGTGGTGACCGAGGGCGGCCCATGGCCCCGCGACAGCGACCCGCTCATCGCGGGCGTCAGCTCGTTCGGCATGGGCGGCACCAACTGTCACATGGTGATCGAGGAGCCGCCCACGCCGGAACCCGTCGCGGACCCCGGAGCCGCTGCACCCCTGCTGGCCTTCCCCGTCTCCGGCCACACCCCACAGGCGCTGCGCGCCCAGGCCGGCGCTCTGCTCCGCCACCTCGAGCCGGACGCCGGGAGCCTGCCCGCCCTGACGGCCGCGCTGGCGGGAACCCGTACCGCGCTGACGCACCGGGCGGTCGTCGTGGCCGGCGACCCCGCCCGGCTGCGCGAGGCGCTGGCCGCCACGGCGGACGGCCTGCCGGACGCCGACGTGGTCACCGGCCGCGTCGGCGACGGCCGCGTCGCGGTGCTCTTCACCGGGCAGGGCAGCCAGCGGGCCGGCATGGGCCGCGAGCTCTACGCGGCGTTCCCGGTGTTCGCCGCGGCTCTGGACGAGTTGTGCGCCTACTTCGACCCGCACCTGCCCCGGCCGTTGCGCGAGGTCCTCTTCGAGGCCGGCGGCGATACGCTGCAGCGTACCGAGTACGCCCAGCCCGCGCTCTTCGCCGTGGAGGTCGCGCTCTACCGGCTCGCCGAGCACCACGGGCTGCGGGCCTCGTATGTCACCGGTCACTCGATCGGTGAGCTGGCCGCCGCGCACGTCGCGGGCGTGCTGAACGTTCCGGATGCCTGCGCTCTGGTGGCCGCCCGCGGCCGCCTCATGCAGGCGGCGCAGTCCGGTGGCGCGATGGCCGCGGTCGAGGCGACCGAGGAGGAGGTGCTCGCGTCGCTGGCGGGCCGGGCGGGTCGGATCGGCATCGCCGCCGTCAACGGACCCCGCGCCACGGTGATCTCCGGTGACGCCGAGGCCGTGGACGAGGCCGGTGAGCACTGGCGGGCGGCGGGACGCAAGGTGCGGAGGCTGCGGGTCAGCCATGCCTTCCACTCGGCGCACATGGACGGCATTCTGGAGCGCTTCCGTGTGGTGGCGACCGGTCTCAGCTACGCCGCGCCGGTGCTACCGGTCGTCTCGAACCTCACCGGCCGCCCGGCCACCGGGTTGGACCTGCGCACGCCGGAGTACTGGGTGCGGCACGTACGCGACGCGGTCCGCTTCGCCGATGGGGTCGCCGCCCTGCTGGAGGCGGGCGTCACGACCTTCGTCGAGCTCGGACCGGACGGGACCCTGACCGGGATGGTGCGCGACTGCGCCGAGACCGGTGTCTCCGCGGCGGCGGCGCTGCGCCGCGATCAGCCGGAGGCGGCCACCTTCCTGCGGGCGCTGGCCACCGCGTACGCCGCCGGCGCCGACGTCGACTGGATGCGGCTGTGCGGCCCGCGGCAGCCCCACAGGTCGTTGCCGGCGTACGCGTTCCAGCGACGCCGGTTGTGGCTGGACAGCCTGGTCACCTCCCCGGCCGCTGGGGAAGCCGAAGCTGCCTCCGCATCGCTGCGCCGGCGCGTCGCGGGTGCCGACGCCCCCGGCCGTCGCCGGGTGCTGTGGGATCTGGTCCGGGCGCACGTGGCGGCCGTACGCGGAGAATCCTCGACCG
The DNA here is from genome assembly GCF_049841815.1 of Micromonospora sp. DT233. Lineage (NCBI taxonomy): Bacteria > Bacillati > Actinomycetota > Actinomycetes > Micromonosporales > Micromonosporaceae > Micromonospora > Micromonospora sp. DT233. The sequence continues at coordinate 602,000 of NZ_JBNCLB010000004.1, forward strand.
GCGACCTGGACCCCGGGCGGTCCTTCAAGGATCTCGGGTTCGACTCGCTGAGCACCGTCGAACTGCGCGATCGGCTGGCCGCGGCCACCGGCCTCAGCCTGCCCGCCGGTCTGCTGTTCAACCACCCCACTCCCGGCGGACTCGTCGATCACCTGGTGGCCGAACTGATCGGCGTCGCCCCGGCAGCCGTGCCCGCCGCGCCGCGAGCGGCGGCCGCACCGGGTGAGCCGATCGCCATCGTTGCCATGGGCTGCCGTTACCCCGGTGACGTGCGGACCCCCGAGGATCTGTGGAATCTCGTCGCGGACGGCCGGGACGCGATCACCGAGTTCCCCGGCAACCGCGGCTGGGACGTCGCAGGGCTGTACGACGCGGAGCCGGGCGTGCCCGGGCACACCTACACCCGGTCCGGCGGCTTCCTGAACGACGCCGACCGGTTCGACGCGTCCTTCTTCGGCATCAGCCCGCGCGAGGCCACCGCCATGGACCCGCAGCAGCGGCTGTTGCTGGAGACCTCCTGGGAGACGCTGGAACGCGTCGGGCTCACCGCCGACGCGGTCCGCAACACCCCGGTCGGCGTGTTCATCGGCGCCACCTCGCAGGAGTACGGGCCCCGCCTGTACGAGCCGACCAGCGGTTACGACGGCTATCTGCTGACCGGCGTCACCACCAGCGTCGCGTCCGGGCGCATTGCGTACGTGCTCGGCCTGGAGGGCCCTGCGGTCACCGTGGACACCGCGTGCTCGTCGTCGCTGGTCGCCGTCCACCTCGCGGCCCAGGCGCTGCGCAACGGTGACTGCACGCTCGCGCTGGCCGGCGGCGCGGCCGTGATGACGTCGCCGGGCATGTTCGTCGAGTTCAGCCGCCAGCGGGGACTCTCGCCGGACGGTCGGTGCAAGGCGTTTTCGGCGGCGGCCGACGGTACCGGCTGGGCCGAGGGCGTCGGCGTGGTGCTGCTCGAACGTCTCGACGACGCGCGCCGCAACGGGCACGACGTGCTGGCGGTGATCCGCGGATCGGCCATCAACCAGGACGGGGCCAGCAACGGGCTGGCCGCTCCAAACGGTCTCGCCCAGGAGCGGGTGGTCCGCCAGGCGCTCGCCTCCGCGGGGCTGGACCCCGCCGAGGTGGACGCGGTGGAGGCGCACGGCACCGGCACCCGGCTGGGCGACCCGATCGAGGCGCAGGCGCTGCTCGCCACCTACGGCCGGCAGCGTCCCGCGGATCAGCCGCTGTGGCTCGGCTCGCTGAAGTCGAACATCGGTCACACCCAGGCCGCGGCCGGCGTCGGCGGCATCATCAAGATGGTGCTCGCGATGCGCCACGGGCTGCTGCCGGCAACCCTGCACGTGGACGAGCCGTCACCGCACGTCGACTGGTCCTCGGGCGCGGTCTCCCTGCTGACCGAGGCCGTGCCGTGGCCGGAGTCGGGCCGGCCCCGCCGTGCCGCAATCTCCTCGTTCGGCATCAGTGGCACCAACGCGCACGTGATCATCGAGGGTCCGGGTGAGGCGGAGCAGGCCACGCCGGAGCACGTGGACACGCTGCAGGCAGCCGTGCCGTGGTTGCTGTCCGCCGCCGACGACCAGGCGCTGCTCGCCCAGGCCGTACGCCTGCGGGAGCACCTCGTGCGGAATCCCGCTCTGGACCCGGCGGACGTCGGCTACTCGCTGCTCACCACACGGTCGCTGTTCCCGCACCGGGCCGCGGTCGTCGCGACCGGAGGCGACGACCTGCGGGCCGGCCTCGAAGCGCTGATCGCCGGCACAGGTGCCGACGTGGTCCGGGGCGTCGCGGTCGGAACCGGGCCCGTCTTCGTCTTCCCCGGCCAGGGCTCCCAGTGGGCCGGCATGGCGGTGGAGCTGTCGCGCACGTCGCCGGTTTTCGCCGCACGCCTCGACGAGTGTGCGCGGGCGTTCGCCGAACACGTCGACTGGTCGCTGCCGGACGTGTTACGGGGTGAGCCCGGGGCTCCCGGCCTCGACCGGGTCGACGTCGTCCAGCCCGTCCTGTTCGCGGTGATGGTGTCGCTGGCCGCGCTCTGGCGATCGGCGGGAGTCGAGCCGGTCGCCGTCGTGGGCCACTCGCAGGGCGAAATCGCCGCGGCGTGCGTGGCCGGCGCGCTGTCGTTGCGTGATGCCGCCCGGGTGGTCACCCTGCGCAGCCGTGCGCTGCGCCGGCTCGCCGGCACCGGGGGGATGGTCTCGGTCGCCCTGCCGGCCGACCGGGTCCGCGCCCTGCTGACCGAGCTGCCGGAGGGCATGACCATCGCGGCGGTCAACAGCCCGGCCGCGACGGTTGTCTCCGGCGACCCCGGGGCGCTGGACGACCTGCTGGCCCGCTGCGAACACGACGGCGTCCGGGCCCGCCGGGTCCCGGTGGACTACGCGTCGCACTGCTCCCACGTCGAGATTATCCGGGACGAGCTGCTGGCGGCCCTGGCCGATCTGAACCCGGGCGCGGCCCGGGTACCGATGTACTCGACCCTGACCGGGTCCGAACTGACCGACACGACGGCGCTCGACGCCGACTACTGGTACCGCAATCTGCGGAACGAGGTGGCCTTCGAGCCCGCGGTGCGGTCGCTGGCTGAGCGGGGGCATCGCCTCTTCATCGAGGTCAGCCCCCATCCGGTGCTCGCGATGGCGGTGCAGGACACCGTGGAGGAGATCGGGGTCCGCGCGGCCGCGCTGGGCACGCTGCGCCGGGACGAGGGCGACTGGCGGCGATTCGTGATCTCCCTGGCGGCCGCGCAGGTCAACGGCGCGACGGTGAACCCCGAGGCCTATTTCTCCGGAGCGCGCCGGCGGGTGGAGCTGCCGACCTACGCCTTCCAGAGCCGGCACTACTGGCTCGACCGGCAGGAATCCGGGCAGGACCCGGCCGGGCTGGGCCTGCGATCCTCCGGCCACCCCCTGCTGGGGGCCGTCGCCACCCTGGCGGACGGCGCCGGCGAGCTGTTCACCACCCGGCTGTCCCTCGCCGCGCACCCATGGCTGGCCGATCACGCCGTCGGCGATCAGGTGTTCCTGCCCGGCACGGCGTTCGTCGAGCTGGCCGTGCACGCCGGCCGTGGCGTGGGGTACCACGTCCTGGCCGAACTGACTGTCGAGGCGCCCCTGGTGCTGCCCGCCGAAGGCGCGGTCCAACTCCAGGTGATCGTGCACGCCGCGGATGAGGCGGGGCAGCGTGAGGTGACCGTCCACGCGCGGCCGGACGAGGACCCGGCGGCCGGCGAACCCTGGACGAGGCATGCCGTCGGCGCCCTGACGCAGGCCGGTCCCGAGCCGGCGCCCTCCCTGCCCAGCTGGCCACCCGTCGCGTCACCGGTGGACCTGAGCACGACGTACCCGGCGCTCGCCGACCGGGGCTACCACTACGGCCCGGCCTTTCAGGGCCTGCTGCGCGCGTGGCGGGACGGCGACGACCTCTGGGCCGAGGTGGCCCTGGCCGAGGAGCAGCGCGCCGGCGCCGAACACTTCGATCTGCACCCCGCACTGTTCGACGCGGCCCTGCACGTGGCTCTCCCCGCCGTCGGGGCGGACGACGGCCGGCTGCTGCTCCCGTTCGTCTGGACCGACGTCCGCATGCACGCGGGCGGTGCCACCGCCCTCCGGGTGCACGTCCGGCTGCTGGGTGACGACACCGTGCGGCTGACCCTGGCCGACACCACCGGTGCCCCGGTCGCCTCGGTCACCGCTCTGCGGCTGCGTCCCGCGGTGGCCGCCACGACGGCGGCCCGGCCGCTGTTCGCGGTGCGGTGGCGGCCGGTGCCCGGCATCACTGCCGAGCCGCTGCCCGGGGCCGTCGTCCTGGGCCACGACCATCCGGATCTGGACGCCCTCATCGAGGCCGTGGACGCCGGCGCCCCGATTCCGCCGCTGGTGGTGGCCCCGGTCGGCGCGCCGGAGGACTCCGGTGACACCGTCGGGCAGGCGCACGCCACCGCCCGGTGGACCCTGGACCTGCTCGGGCGCTGGCTCGGCGACGGCCGTTTCGAGGGCAGTCGCCTCGTGCTGCTCGCGGGCGGAGCCTCGGGGATCGAGCCCGTGGCGCCCGGTGTGGCACCGGTGGCCGGACTCGTCCGCAGCGCCCAGGCCGAACACCCGGGGCGGGTGCAACTGCTCGACGCCGGGGCGGCCGACCTGCCCGCCGTGCTCGTCGCCGCGTCACGCGGTGAACCGGAGGCCGCGCTGCGCGACGGGACGGTGCTGGTTCCTCGGCTGGGCCGGACACCCGTGGCGGACCGGGCCGGTGCGCCGGTCCTGAACCCGGACGGCACCGTGCTGATCACCGGTGGCACCGGCACGGTCGCCGCCGCCGTCGCCCGGCACCTGGTCGCCCGGCACGGCGTCCGCCATCTGCTGCTGCTGAGCCGCCGGGGCGCCACCGCACCGGGAGCCGACCGACTGGCGGGGGAGTTGACTGCGGTTGGCGCCCGGGTCACCGTCACGGCCTGCGACATCACCCGGCCCGGGGCGCTGGAGGAGGTGTTCGCGGCCGTACCGGCGACGCATCCCCTGACCGCGGTGTTCCACGCCGCTGGCGCTCTCGCCGACGCGACCCTCGGCTCCCTGACGGGGGAGCGGCTCGAGGCCGTGCTGCGCCCCAAGGTGGACGCCGCCTGGCGGCTGCACGAACTGTCCGCCGGGCTCGACCTCGCCGCCTTCGTCCTGTTCTCCTCGGTGGTCGGCACCCTCGGCGGCCCCGGCCAGGCCAACTACGCGGCCGCGAACACGTTCCTGGACTCCCTGGCCCGGCACCGGCACCACCTCGGTCTGCCCGCCACCTCGATGGCCTGGGGACTCTGGGCCGAGGGCAGTGGCATGACCGGGCATCTCGACCCGGGACACCTCGCCCGGCTGCGCCGTGCCGGTCTGGCCCCGATGCCGGAGCCCGAGGCGCTCGCCCTGCTGGACGCGGCGCTCGCGAGCGGCCTGCCCACGGTCGTCCCGGCGGTGCTCGAGACGGCATCGCTGCGGAGACTCGCCGCCGCCGGGACGCTGCCGCCGCTGCTGAGTGAACTGGTGCCCACACCGGTCCGGCGGGCCGCCACCGCGGTGGCGCCGGGTGCCGCCTCGTGGATCGGCGAGATGGCCGCGCTGCCGGCCGATCGGCGCGACGAGGTGATGGTGGCGCTGGTGCGGGCCCAGGTGGCCGCGGTGCTCGGCCACGATCGTCCGGAGACGATCGACCCGGAGCGTGCATTCAAGGAACTCGGCTTCGACTCCTTGACCGCGGTGGAACTGCGCAACCGGCTGAACGCCTCGACCGGTACGCGGCTGCCGGCCACCGCGATCTTCGACTACCCGACGATCACCGCGCTGGTCGGACTGCTGCGCAGCGCCGTCACCGGGCCGGCCGAGGGCGTCGCGGCGCCGGGACCGACGCCCGGCGGCGCGGACGAACCCATCGCGATCGTGGGCATGAGCTGCCGCTACCCCGGCGGCGTCCGCAGCCCGGAGGACCTCTGGCGGCTGGTCGCCCACGGCGTCGACGCAATCGGCGACTTCCCGGACGACCGCGGCTGGGATCTCGGCACGCTGTACGACCCCGATCCGGAGCAGCACGGCACCAGCTACACCCGCGCCGGCGGCTTCCTCTACGACGCCGCCGCCTTCGACCCCACGTTCTTCGGCATCAGCCCGCGCGAGGCACTGGCCGCCGACCCGCAGCAGCGGCTGCTGCTGACCATCGCCTGGGAGGCGTTCGAGCGTGCCGGGATCGACCCGGACACGCTGCACGGCAGCGACACCGGGGTCTTCACCGGCGTGATGTACAACGATTACGGATCCCGGCTCGGCCGGGCGCCCGCTGACGTGGAGGGTTTCCTGCTGGCCGGGAGCCAGGCGAGCGTCGCCTCCGGACGCATCGCCTACACCTTCGGCCTGCAGGGTCCCGCCCTGACCCTGGACACGGCCTGCTCGTCGTCCCTGGTCAGCCTGCACCTGGCCGCCCAGGCGCTGCGCCGCGGCGAATGCTCGATGGCGCTGGCCGGCGGCGTGGCGGTGATGTCCACTCCGCGCACCTTCATCGAGTTCAGCCGGCAGCGTGGCCTGTCGCCGGACGGGCGTTGCCGGTCGTTCGCCGCGGCCGCGGACGGCACCGGCTGGAGCGAGGGCGCCGGGTTGCTGGTGCTCGAACGCCTGTCGGACGCCCGGCGCAACGGGCGGCGAGTCCTCGCGATCCTCCGCGGCAGCGCTGTCAACAATGACGGCGCCAGCAACGGACTCACCGCGCCCAATGGCCCCGCGCAGCAGCGAGTGATCCGGCAGGCGCTGCGGGACGGGGGCCTGACGCCCGGCGACGTGGACGCCGTCGAGGCACACGGCACGGGCACCCGGCTGGGCGATCCGATCGAGGCTGAGGCGCTCCTGGCCGCGTACGGCCGGGACCGCGCCCCGGACCGGCCGCTGCTGCTCGGCTCGATCAAGTCGAACATCGGCCACACCCAGGCCGCGGCCGGGGTGGCCGGGGTGATCAAGATGGTCATGGCGATGCGGCACGGGGTGCTGCCGCAGACGCTGCACGTCGACGAGCCCTCGCCGTACGTCGACTGGTCCTCGGGCACTGTCCGCCTGCTGACCGAGACGATTCCGTGGCCGGAGCAGGGACGGTCCCGCCGTGCCGCCGTCTCCTCCTTCGGCATCAGCGGCACCAATGCCCACGTCATCGTGGAGCAGGCCGGCGAGGCGGCGGACGAACCGGAGCCGCAGCCGGAGGATCCCGCACCGCGCGGGCCGGTGGCGTGGCCGCTGTCGGCCCGGTCCGAGGCGGCGTTGCGCGCCTACGCCGGCCGGCTCGCGCGCCATCTCGAGGCCGAACGGGCCGACCCGGCCGACGTGGGACTGTCGCTCGCCACCACGCGGGCGTCCTTCGCGCATCGCGCGGCGGTCGTCGGCGAGAACGAGGACGGCTTCCGGGCGGCTCTGACCGCCCTGGCCACCGGCCGGACCCATGCCGGCGTGGTGGGCGTGCACGAGGTACGCCTCGGACCTACCGCCTTCCTCTTCACCGGGCAGGGCGCTCAGCGTCGCGGGATGGGTGCCGAGCTGTACCGGGGCGAACCGGTCTTCGCCCGCGAGTTCGACCGGGTCTGCGCCCACTTCGACACGCTGCTGGAACGGCCGCTCGCCGAGGTGATCGCCGACGCGCCGGATCTGCTCGACCGCACGGAGTACACCCAGCCGGCGCTGTTCGCGCTCCAGGTCGCCCTCTACCGCGTGCTGGAGGAGCGTTCCGTGGTTCCCGACGTGCTGCTGGGCCACTCGCTCGGCGAGATCTCGGCGGCGCACCTGGCCGGGGTGTTCACCCTGCCCGGCGCGTGCGAGCTGGTCGCGGCCCGGGCGAGGCTGATGCAGGCCGCCCGCGCGGACGGTGCCATGATCGCCATCGCGGCTCCCGAGGAGGCGGTCCGCGACGCACTCGCCGACTACGAGTCCCGGCTCGACCTCGCGGCCGTCAACGGGCCCGGTTCGGTCGTGGTCGCCGGTGACGCGGAGGCCGCGGAGCAATTCGCCGGGACCTGGCGGCAGCGGGGTCACCGGACGCGCCGCCTGCGGGTCAGCCACGCGTTCCACTCGCCGCACATGGATACCGCGCTCGACGAGTTCCGCCGCGTGGTGCGGAGTCTCGACCTCGCCGCCCCGCGCCTGCCGGTGCTCTCCAACGCCGACGGCGCGCCGCTGACCGACAGCCGGGCGACCGACCCGGAATACTGGGTCGGGCACCTGCGCGGAACGGTGAACTTCCTCGCCGGAGTGCGTGAACTCCAAGCCCGCGGGGTGGCCCTCGGCCTGGAGTTGGGACCCGACGGGGTGCTCTGCGCGCTGGCGCGGGAGACCCTCGACGAGGCCGTCATCCTGGCCCCGGTGCTGCGTCCCGATCAGCCGGAGCGACGGACGCTGCTCGGCGCGCTCGGTCATGCCTACAACTGTGGCGGCGCGCCCGGCGTATTGATCGATCGTGCCCGCGCCCGCGCCCGGATCGTCGACCTGCCGACCTACCCGTTCGAGGAGCGACGGTTCTGGCTGGAGGCGCGGGCCGCCGGGGACGTCGCGGCCGCCGGCCTGACCGACGCCGCCCATCCGCTACTGGGCGCCGTGGTGGAACTCGGCGGCGGCGACGGTCTGCTGATGACCGGACGGCTCTCGCTGAGCGTCCACCGGTGGCTGGCCGGCCACGTGATGAACGGTGCGGTCCTGCTGCCCGCCACCGTCACCCTGGAGATGGCCTGCACCGCGGGGGCCCGGGCCGGCTGCCCGGACATCGCGGAGCTGACCCTCGAGGAGCCGGTCGTGCTGCCGGAGGGCGGGGCCGTCGCCATCCAGGTACGGGTCGGTGCGGCCGACACCGCGGGCCTGCGTCCGGTGCACATCTACAGTTCCGGTGACGACGGCGCGGACGCCACCTGGATCCGGCACGCGACCGGCACGGTGTGCCCGGCCGTGGCGCCCGGACGACCGCTCGACGGTCCGTGGCCGCCCCGGGCGACGGTCGTACCGCTCGACGGTGCCTACGAGCGGCTCGCCGATCAGGGCTACGAGTACGAGGCGGCGTTCCAGGGACTGCGAGCCGCCTGGCGGCACGGTGACGAGGCGTACGCCGAAGTGGCTCTCGACGACGAGTCGGTGGCCGACGGGTACTCCGTGCACCCCGCGCTGCTGGACAGTGCCCTGCACCCGGTCGCGCTCGGCCTCGTCGGGGACGGCGGACCGGGACGGCTGCCGTTCAGCTTCCGTGACGTGTCGCTGGGCCCGGTGGGCGCCGGGGTCGCCCGTGTCCGGCTCGCCGCGTCCGGACCGGACCAGGTTGCGGTCGTCCTGGCCGATGAGACCGGCGCGGTCGTCGCCTCGATCGGCGCGATGACCGTACGGCCCGCCGGTGCCGCATCCGTAGCGGCCGTGCCGCCGCTGTATCACCTCGTGTGGACCCCGGCCGACGCCCCGAACCCGCCATCCGCTTCGCCTGCGCCGGAGGTCGTGGTGCTGCCCGGTGCGCCCGGCGGGGAACCGGGAGCCGGCCAGATCCGCTCCGCGGTTCACGAGGCTCTCACCCACATCCGGCGGTGGCTCGCCGACGATCGGACGGCGACCTCCCGGCTGCTGGTGACGACGCACGCCGCGATCGCCGCCCAGCCCGGCGAGACACCGGCCGACCTCGGCGCCGCCGCGATCTGGGGCCTGATTCGCAGCGCACAGCGCGAACATCCGGGCCGGTTCCTCCTGGCCGACATCGACACCGCCGAGATGTCCGGCGACAACGTGGCGGCCGTGCTGGCGACCGGCGAGGACCAGGTCGTGATCCGGGGCCGGACCGCGTACGTCCCGCGCCTGCGCCGGCTTCCCACGACCGCCCCGGTGCCGGACGTGTTCGGCCCGGACGGCACCGTCCTGATCACCGGCGCGGGCGGCGCGCTGGCCGGGATCGTGGCACGGCACCTGGTCACCCGACACGGGGTACGCGAGCTGCTGCTGCTCGGCCGGCGCGGCCCGGACTCACCGGGCGCGGCGCTCCTCGAACGGGAGCTGAGCGCGCTCGGCACTCGCGTCACCACGCTGGCCTGCGACGCCGGTGACCGTACGGCCCTGGCCGGGGCGTTGGCCGCGGTGCCCGTGGAACGCCCTCTCACCGGGGTCGTGCACGCGGCCGGCGTCGTCGACGACGGGGTGCTGGAGGCCCTCACCACCGAGCGGCTGGACACCGTGCTGCGCCCCAAGACGGATGCCGCCTGGAACCTGCACGAGCTCACCCGGGATCTTCCGCTGCGGGCCTTCGTCCTGTTCTCCTCCGTCGCCGCCACCCTGGGAACGGCAGGTCAGGCGAACTACGCCGCCGCCAACGCCGGGATGGAGGCCCTGGCCGCTTTCCGCAGTGCCGCAGGGCTGCCCGCGACCGCCCTCGCCTGGGGCCTGTGGGCCGGTGCGGGCATGGCGGGCACTCTCGGTGAGCCTGATCAGGCGCGCCTGGCTCGCACCGGCGTCCGGCCGATGAGCGAGGCCGAGGGGCTCGCGATGTTCGACGCCGCCCTCGGCCGTGCCGAACCGGTGCTGGTGCCGGCGCGCTTCGACGTGACGGCCCTGCTGGAGACGCCGCCGATGTTGGGCGAACTGCGGCGCGGCCGGACCCGGCGCAGCGTGCCGCATGCCGGGGACTCCCTGGCGGCCCGGCTCGCCGCCGTGCCGGCGGACCTGCGGCACCGGTTCCTGCTCGACCTCGTACGGGAGAACGCCGCCAGGATCCTCGGGCACGCCGGTGCCGGTCAGATCGAGGCCGACCACCCGTTCCGGGAGCAGGGCTTCGACTCCCTGACGGCGGTGGAGCTGCGCAACCGGCTGGTCGCCGAGGGCGTGCCCGCGCTCCCGGCCGCCGTGGTCTTCGACCACCCCACCCCGGCCGCACTCGCCGAGTACCTGGCGACCCTGCTGGTGCGCGACGATGACGTGGCACCGGCGGATCGCCCGGCGCCGGTGGGCACCGACGAGCCGATCGCCGTGGTGGCCATGAGCTGCCGGTATCCGGGCGGGGTCCGGGACCCGGAGCACCTGTGGCGCCTGCTCGCCGACGGCGTCGACGCGACCGGCGAGTTCCCCGGCAACCGCGGCTGGGACCTGGACCGGCTCTACGACCCCGACCCCGGTCATGCCGGTACGTCGTACACCCGGCGGGGTGGATTTCTCTACGATGCCGACCAGTTCGACGCCACGCTGTTCGACATCAGCCCCCGCGAGTCCACGGCCACCGATCCGCAGCAGCGCATCCTGCTGGAGATCACCTGGGAGGCTCTCGAACGGGCCGGCATCGATCCGACCTCGCTGCGGGGCAGCCGCACTGGCGTGTTCACCGGCGTGATGTACGGCGACTACGGCTCACGCCTGCGGCAGGTCCCCGAGGGCTACGAGGGCTACCTCGCCATCGGCAGCACCGCCAGTGCCGCGTCCGGTCGGGTGGCGTACACCTTCGGGCTTGAGGGCCCGGCCATCACCGTGGACACCGCCTGCTCGTCCTCCCTGGTCGCGATGCATCTCGCCGCGGGTGCGCTGCGCAGCGGGGAGTGCGACCTCGCCGTCGCCGGCGGTGTCACGGTGATGTCCACGCCCACGTCCTTTGTGGAGTTCAGCCGTCAGCGCGGCCTGTCACCGGACGGGCGGTGCCGGGCGTTCTCCACCGACGCGGACGGCACCGGCTGGGGTGAGGGCGCCGGGCTGGTGGTTCTGGAACGGCTCTCGGACGCGCGGCGCAACGGCCACGACGTACTGGCCGTCCTGCGCGGGAGCGCGGTGAACTCCGACGGCGCCTCCAACGGCCTGACCGCCCCGAACGGGCCCGCCCAGCAGCGGGTGATCCGCCAGGCGCTCGCCTCGGCCGGGCTCGAGCCGTCCGACGTGGACGTGGTCGAAGCGCACGGCACCGGCACCCGGCTCGGAGACCCGATCGAGGCGGAGGCGCTGCTGGCCACGTACGGCGCCGGTCGGTCGCCGGAGCGCCCGCTGCTGCTGGGCTCGATCAAGTCGAACATCGGGCACACCCAGGCCGCGGCCGGGGTGGCCGGTGTGATCAAGATGATCCTCGCGATGCGGCACGGCGCCGTACCGCGCAGCCTGCACGTGGAGCACCCGACCGAGCACGTCGACTGGTCGAGCGGCACGGTGGCCCTGGTCCACGAGGAAACGTCGTGGCCACAGACGGACCGGCCCCGGCGGGCGGCGGTCTCGTCCTTCGGCATCAGCGGCACGAACGCGCACGTCATCCTCGAAGCGGGTCCGCCGGCCGCTGACCGGGACCGGCCGGCGCCGTCCGCCAGCGGGCAGCTCACCGCCTGGCCCGTCGCGGGCAAGACCCCCGAGGCGCTCCGGGGCCAGGCGGCCGCGCTGCATGCCTTCCTCAGCGGGCGGCCGGACCTGGATCCAGCCGATGTGGCGTACACCCTGTCGACCGCGCGCGCCGCGCTGGACCAGCGCGCCGTCGTCCTCGGGGTCGGCCGGGACGAACTTCTCGGCACGCTGGCGGCCCTCGCCGCGGGCCGGCCGGCCCCGGGCCTGGTCATCGGCGATCGGGCGCCCGGCGGCCTGGCGTTCCTCTTCACCGGGCAGGGCGCGCAGCGGGCCGGGATGGGCGCCGGGCTCAGCGCGGCGATCCCGGTCTTCGCGGAGGCCTACCACCAGGTCTGCGACGCGCTCGACGTCCATCTGGACCGGCCGTTGCGCGAGGTCGTCGCGGACGACCCGCAGGCACTGGACGACACGGGGTACGCGCAGCCCGCGCTCTTCGCGATCGAGGTGGCGCTGTTCCGCCTGCTGACGCACTGGGGGATCCGCCCGGACGCGGTCGCGGGGCACTCCGTCGGGGAGATCGCCGCCGCGCAGGTGGCCGGGGTGCTGTCGCTCGCCGACGCGGCCGCTCTGGTGACCGCCCGCGGCCGGCTCATGCGAGAACTGCCGGCGGGCGGTGCGATGGTGGCCGTTCAGATGTCCGAGGGCGAGGCCCGGCTCCTGCTCGCCGAGGCGGGTGATCGGGCGAGCATCGCCGCGGTCAACGGGCCTACGTCGGTGGTGATCTCCGGCGACGCGAAGGTCGTGGAGGATGCCGCGGCCACGGTCACCGCCCGCGGCGGCCGCATCCGGCGGCTGCGCACCAGCCATGCCTTCCACTCCCACCGGATGGATCCCGTCCTCGACGAGCTGCGCTCGGTCGTCGCCGGGTTGAGCTTCCGGCCGCCGGTGATCCCGATCGTCTCCACCCGCACCGGGAAACCGGTCGCGGCCGACGAGCTCGGCAACCCGGAGTACTGGGCACGGCAGGCCAGGGACGCCGTGCGCTTCGCCGACGCCGTGCACGCACTGGCCGGTACGGGAATCACTCGTTTCCTGGAGCTGGGACCGGACGCCGTGCTCACACCCGTGGTCGCGGACTGCCTGTCCGAGCGGAGCCCGCGCCCCGTGCTGGCACCCACCCTGCGCCGGGACCAGCCGGAACTGGCGACGCTGCTGGCCGCGGTGGCGACCGCCCACACCCGTGGTGACGCGGTCGACTGGCGGAACATCGTCGCCGAGGGCCGGCGGGTGGGCCTGCCCACCTACGCCTTCCAGCACGAGCGGTACTGGCTGAGCGAGTCGGCGGCCAGCGGCGCCACCGACCTCACCGGCGCCGGCCTCGACGACGGCGACCATCCGATGCTCAGCGCCGTCGTCGAACTGCCCGACACCGACGGACTGGTGCTGACCGGCCGCCTCGCCGTGCCGGAGCATCCCTGGCTCGCCGAGCACACCGTGGGCGGCCTGGTGGTGGTGCCCGGCTCGGTCTTCGCCGAACTGGCCCTGCACGCCGGGCGGCGCACCGGCGCCGGCCACCTCGTCGATCTCGGGCTGCACGCCCCACTGCTGCTGAACGAGGAACACGGTGTCCAGCTGCGAGTGACCGTCGGCGAGCCGGTCGACGGCCGGCGCGCGGTGTCCGTCCACTCCCGGGCCGAGAACGCCGTGGTCCGGACCTGGACGCGCCACGCCACCGGGACGCTCGCCACCGCCGAGTCGGAGGTCGTCGCCGGCGACGTGGTCGAGTGGCCGCCGGCCGGCGCGGCGCCGATCCCGCTCGACGGCTTCTACGACGGGCTGGCCGCGTTGGGACACGGGTACGGTCCCCGGCTGCGCGCCGTGACCTCGGCCTGGCGGCTCGGTGACGACGTCCTGGCCGAGGTGCGCCTGGACGACAGCCTCGACGGCTCCGGCCACCTCCTGCACCCGGCCCTGCTCGATGGCGTCCTGCACGCCATCTTCCTGCAGGAACCCGAGCGCTGGCGCGGACACCTGCCGTTCGGCTGGCGCGGGGTGACGCCGTACCTGGCCGGCGCCACCCGGCTGCGGGTGCGGATGACACCGGTGGGGGACCATGACGTGTCGTTCGACCTGCGCGACAGCGACGGCAACGCGGTGGCCGCCATCGCTTCGGTGTCGCTGCGCCCCGCGCAGCTGGACAGCCTAGGCGCATCGGCACCGGGGGCGCTGCACCACATCGAGTGGCTGCCGCATCCGGTCTCGTCGGCCGAGCCCGGCACTCTGGTGTGGCTCGGTGGCCCCACCGACGCTGCGGATCCGGCCGGGCTCGCGCAGCGGGTGGCCGGTGGCGAACCGGTTCCCGGGCACGTTCTCGCCGCTCTGGAGCCGGGCACCGGAACGACCGCGGAGATCGCGCGCTCGCTGACCCACCGAGCCGCCGCCCTCGCCCGGCAGTGGATCGGGCAGGACGCCCTGGCCGCCGCCCGGCTCGTCGTCGTCACCCGTGGCGCGGTCGCCGGCGGCGACCAGCCGGCCGCCGCGGCCGTCTGGGGTCTGCTCCGATCCGCCCAGACGGAGCACCCCGGCCGGTTCGCCTTGCTCGACACCGACGACACACCGGCCTCCCAGGCGGCCCTGCCCGCCGCGCTGGCCTGCGGCGAACCCCAGATGGCGTTGCGCGAGGGCGAACTGCTCGTTCCGCGCCTGGTGCGCACCGGAACCCCCGCCACGACCGCGCCGGTGACGCTCGCGGGTGACGGGACCGTGCTGGTGACCGGTGGCACCGGAGCGCTCGGTCGGCTGCTCGCCCGGCACCTCGTCACCGGCCACGGCGTCCGGCGTCTGCTGCTGACCAGCAGGCGAGGGCCGGAGGCGGCCGGTGGATTCGCGGAGGAGTTTGCCGAGCTGGGGGCCGCCGCGACGATCGTGGCCTGCGACCACGGTGACCGCCGGGCCGTCGCAGACCTGCTGGCCTCGGTGCCCGCCGAACATCCGCTCACCGCGATCGTGCACGCCGCGGGCGTCGTGGCCGACGGGGTCCTGGAGACGATGACCGCCGACCGTATCGACGCGGTGCTGCGGCCCAAGGTCGACGCGGCGGTGCATCTCGACGAGCTGACCCGGGACCTCGACCTCCGCGCGTTCGTGACGTTCTCGTCGGTGGCCGGTGTGGTGGGTTCGGCGGGCCAGGCCAACTACGCGGCGGCCAACGCCTTCCTCGACGCGTTCGCCGAGCACCGGCGCCGCGCCGGGCGCCCGGCGTTCTCCCTGGCCTGGGGCCTGTGGGAGCCCGACGGCGCGACCAGCGCCATCGCGGGCGGCCTGGCCCGTAGCGACATCGCCCGGATCGGCCGGCTCGGCATCACCGCGATGCCGGCGCGCCGGGGCCTGGAGCTGTTCGACGGCGCGCTGGCCCAGGAACGGGCGGTCCTGGTGCCGGCCGGGTTCGACGTCGCCGGGCTGTCCCGGCTACCGGTCGAGCGGGTTCCGGTCGTCCTGCGGGCGCTGGCACCACCGGCCAACCGGACCGAGACTGCGCCGGCGGGCCGGCGAGACCTGGCCGGCGAGGTGGCCGCGATGGAGCCGGAGGAGCGTGGGCGCCTGCTACTCGGGCTGATGCGGGAGCAGGTGGCGGCGGTGCTGGGCCATCGCAGCCCGGCCGGGGTACGCGTCGACCGCGGCTTCCTCGACCTGGGGTTCGACTCGCTCACCGCGGTCGAGCTGCGCAACCGGCTCGACGACCTCACCGGCCTGCGTCTGCCGACCACCGTGGTCTTCGACCATCCGACCCCGGGCGCGCTTGCCGCACACCTGGAAACCCTGCTGGCGCCGGAGCCACTCGAATCCACGGCACGGTCCGTGGCCGACGAGCTCGCCGAGGCCAGCGACGACGAAATCTTCGCCTTCATCGAGAGCCAGCTCGGGCCCGCCTGAGGAACCTCGGGTCCATGCCACAGCCGCGACACAGGGAGAGCTTGCCAGATGTCAACTGAGCAGAAGCTGCGCGACTACCTCAAGCGGGTGACGGCCGACCTCGCCGAGACACGGCAACGGCTGCGGGAGGTGGAGGTCGATCACGACGAGCCCGTCGCCATCGTCGCCATGGGCTGCCGCTTCCCGGGCGGCGTGCGCAGCCCCGAGCAGTTGTGGCAACTCGTGGCGACCGGAACGGACGCCATCGGCGGCTTCCCCGAGGACCGGGGCTGGGACGTCGACGCGCTCTACGACCCGGACCCTGACCGGGCCGGACACACCTACAGCCGGCACGGCGGGTTCCTCTACGACGCCGACCGGTTCGACGCCGCCTTCTTCGGGCTGAGCCCTCGCGAGGCGCTGGCCATGGACCCTCAGCAACGCCTGCTGCTGGAGGTGACCTGGGAGACGCTCGAAAGAGCCAGGATCGACCCGGCATCCGTACGGGGCAGCCGCACCGGGGTCTTCGCGGGCGTGATGTACAACGACTACGCCTCCCGGATGCGTCCCATGCCTGCCGCCTTCGAGGGCTACCTCGGCAGCGGCAGCGCGGGCAGCATCGCCTCCGGGCGCATCTCGTACGTCTTCGGGTTCGAAGGCCCGGCCGTCACGGTCGACACGGCCTGCTCGTCGTCGCTGGTGGCGGCCCATCTGGCCGCGAGAGCGCTGCGGAGCCGGGAGTGCGACCTGGCGCTGGCTGGTGGGGTGACCGTGATGGCCACGCCGAGCACCTTCATCGAGTTCAGCCGCCAGCGCGGCCTTGCCCCGGACGGCCGGTGCAAGGCGTTCTCGGCGGACGCGGACGGCACCGGCTGGGCCGAGGGCGCCGGCCTGATCCTGCTCGAACGCCTCTCCGACGCCCGCCGCCACGGCCACCCCGTGCTGGCCCTGCTGCGCGGTAGCGCGGTCAACCAGGACGGCACCAGCAGCCAGCTGACCGCGCCGAACGGCCCGTCGCAGCAGCGCATGATCCGTGCGGCGCTGTCCGCTGCGGGCCTGACCGCCGCCGATGTGGACGCGCTCGAGGCGCACGGGACCGGCACCCGGCTCGGTGACCCGATCGAGGCGCAGGCGGTGCTCGCCACCTACGGGCAGGACCGCCCCGCGGACCAACCGCTCTGGCTCGGCTCGCTCAAATCCAACATCGGCCACACGCAGGCGGCCGCGGGCGTCGCGGGGATCATCAAGATGGTCGAGGCGATGCGGCACGGCGTCCTGCCGGCGACCCTGCACGCCGGTACACCGTCCCCGCACGTCGACTGGTCCGCGGGTGAGGTCCGGCTGCTCACCGAGCCCCGGGCCTGGCCCCGCCACGACCGGCCCCGGCGGGCCGCCGTCTCGTCCTTCGGGATCAGCGGCACCAACGCCCACGTGATCCTGGAACAGGTGACCGAGCCGCCCGGGCAGCCGGAGGCCGGCGCCACCGACCCGCTGGCGCCGGAACACCCGCTGGTCGTGCTGCCGCTGTCCGGGCGCGGCGACGGGGCCCTGCGTGAGCAGGCCGGGCTCCTCCGTGACGTCCTGGCCGCCGCCGGCGGGCCGGCGCTCGCCGACGTCGCCCGGACCCTCACCACCCGTGCCGACCTTGAGGACCGGGCCGTCGTGGTCGCCGCCGACCGCGCGACCGCGGTCGCCGCCCTCGACGCACTCGTCCGCCGGGAGGCGGCGGCGGGCCTGGTCACCGGCGGCAACACCGAGCCCGGGTCGATCGCGGTCATGTTCGCCGGCCAGGGCAGCCAGCGGGTCGGCATGGGCCGGGACCTGGCCGCAACGTTCCCGGTTTTCGCCGCCGCCCTGGACGAGGTGTGCGCGATGTTCGACGAGCACCTGGACCATCCGCTGCGCGACGTCATGTTCACCGGCGCCGGCCTTCTCGACCGGACGGCGTACACCCAGGCGGCCCTGTTCGCATACGAGGTGGCCCTCTACCGCCTGATCGAGTCATGCGGGCCGGTCCCCCGGTTTCTCCTCGGCCACTCGATCGGCGAGCTGGTCGCGGCGCACGTCGCCGGCGTCCTGTCACTCGCCGACGCCTGCACGCTCGTGGCGGCGCGCGGTCGGCTGATGGAGTCCGCTCGCGACGACGGGGCCATGCTGGCGGTCGAGGAGACCGAGGAGGCGGTGCGCGACTGGCTGGCCGGCCGGCCGGACGTGGCCGTCGCCGCCGTCAACGGGCCGCGGGCCGTGGTCGTGTCGGGCGACGCCGCGGGCGTGGCGGACGCGGAGACGCACTTCGCGGCGGCCGGTATGCGGACCCGCCGGCTGCGGGTCAGCCACGCCTTCCACTCGCCGCACATGGATGGCGTCCTCGACCGGTTCGCCGAGGTGACGAGCGGACTCACGTTCAGCCCACCGCGCATCCCGGTCGTCTCCAACATCACCGGGCGGCTCGCGGACGCGGAGCAACTGTGCGATCCGGCCTACTGGGTCCGGCACATCCGCGAGGCCGTGCGGTTCGGCGACGGCCTGCGGGAACTCGCGGCGCAGGGCGTCACGACGCTGGTCGAGGTGGGCCCGCACAGCGTGCTGACGCCCATGGCCGAGCAGGCGCTGGGCGGCCGCTCCGGGGTCGTGGTGACGGCTGCGCAGCGCGACGGGCGACCGCAGCCGGAGGCGTTCTTGACGGCGCTCGCCACGGTGCACGTCCAGGGCACCCCGGTCCGCTGGCCTGGTCTGCCGCCGTCGGCCGGCTTCGCGGACCTGCCCACCTACGCGTTCCAGCGTGAGCGCTACTGGCTCGACGCGCCCGAGGGGATGCTCGACGCCGGGCGCCTGGGCCTGGCACCCACCGGGCATCCGCTGCTGGGCGCGCGGGTGGAGCAGGCCGACGTCGACGCGCTGCTGCTCACCGGGCGGGTGTCCGTCCGCACCCAGCCGTGGCTGGCCGATCACCGGATCGGCGACAGCGTGGTGCTGCCCGGGACCGCGCTGGTGGAACTCGCGCTCACGGCGGGCGGCCACGCCGGCTGCGACCTGCTGCACGAACTGACCGTCGAGGCGCCGCTGGTGCTGCCGGAGAGCGGCGGGCGGCTGCTCCGCCTGCACGTGGCGGAACCAGCGGCCGACGGCGAGCGTGTGGTGACCGTCCACTCCCGGGCGGACGACGACGGGGAGCCGGCCGGTCCGGACGGCTGGACGCGGCACGCCGTGGGTGTGCTGGCTCCGGCCGGGACACGGGAGACGCCGGTCGAGGGCGGGCAGTGGCCGCCCCCGGGCGCCGTGCGGGTGAGCACCGCCGGCATCTACGACTCGCTCGCCGACCTTGGCTACGGCTACGGCCCCGCCTTCCAGTCGGTCGAGGCCGCCTGGCGGGACGGGGACCACACGTACGCCGAGATCCGGCTGCAGCCCGGCCTGGAACCGGACGGTTTCGCCCTGCACCCGGCGCTCTTCGACGCGGCCCTGCACCTGCTCGCGGCCGAGGACGGCGCCGAGCGCCCCCGGGTGCCGTTCGCCTGGCGTGACGTGCAGATCTCGGGCACTCCCGGCGAGACGCTGCGGGCATGCCTGACCCGCTGCGGCACCGACGAGTTCGCCCTGGTGCTCACGGGTGACGACGGGCGCCCGGTCGCCTCGGTCGGCTCGCTGGTGGTCCGTCCCGTGACCGCGGAGCAGTTGGCCGGAAGCTCGCGGACGCGCTTCCGGCTGGATTGGATCCCGCAGGCCGCGCCCCCGGCGGCGCCGGACGACGGCCGCTGGGCGGTTCTCGGCGGCCCGGGCGACTCAGTGCCCGAAGGCGCCTCCCACTACCCCGACTTGGCGGCACTGCGCGATGCGCTCGATGCCGGCCGCCCCGTGCCCGCAGCGGTCGTCGCCGCCGTGCCGGACGGGCCGGACGACGTCGTCGCGGCCGGCCACCTCGCCGTCGGTCACGCGCTGGACCTGGTGCAGCAGTGGCTGGACGAGCCGCGCCTCGCCGATGCCCGTCTCGTCGTCGTGACGCGCGACGCGGTCGCGGCCGTGCCGGGCGACCAGGTCAGCGGCGTTGCCCAATCCCCGGCCTGGGGCCTGATCCGGGTCGCGCAGACCGAGCACCCCGGACGTTTCCAGCTCGTGGACGTGGACGGGACGCCGTGGAGTGCGCTGCCGGAGCTGCTCTCGGTCACCGAGCCGCAGGTCGCCGTCCGCGACGGCCGGACACTCGTGCCCCGGCTGACCCGGATCACCGCCGCCCCGGCCGAGTCCCCGCAGCTCGACGGAACCGTGCTGATCACCGGGGCCGGCGGCGCGCTCGGCGGCCTCGTCGCTCGCCGGCTGGTGGCCCGGCACGGCGTACGCCATCTGCTGCTCGCCGCCCGTGGCGGTGTCGATCCCGCCCTCGTCGAGGAACTCGCCGGCCTCGGATGCGCGGTGAGCGATCAGCGGTGCGACGTGGCCGACCGGGACGCGCTCGCCGCGATGCTGGACACCGTCCCGGAGGATCGGCCGCTCTCCGCGGTCGTCCACGCGGCCGCCGTCCTGGATGACGGGGTCCTCACCTCGCTGACCGTCGAGCAGGTCGACGCCGTGCTGCGGGCCAAGGTGGACGCGGCCTGGCATCTGCACGAGCTGACCCGCGACCGGCCGGAGATCCGCCTGCTGCTGTTCTCCTCCGCCGCCGGCCTGCTGGGCAACGGCGGCCAGGGCGGATACGCCGCGGGCAACACCTTCCTCGACGCCCTGGCCCAGCATCGCCGCGCGCTCGGACTGCCCGCGGTGTCACTGGCGTGGGGCCTGTGGGACGTCGAGAGCACGCTGACCCGTGGACTCGGTGGGGAAGGCGCCACGCGCGCCGGGCTGACCGCGCTGGCACCCGGCGAGGGCCTGGCCGCTCTCGATGCGGCCCTCGCCACGGAGGAGGCGCTGCTCATCCCGATGGCGCTGGACGCGCCGGCGCTGCGGTCCAGGGCCCAGGCCGGGAACCTCCCGGCGGTGTTGCGCGGACTCGTGCGGTCCCCGGCACGGACCCGGGCCGGGGTGTCGTCACTGGCCACGCGCTTGGCGCAGGCACCCGCCGAAGAGCGGGACGGCCTTCTCGAGGACGTCGTCCGGACGAGCGTCGCGGCTGTGCTGGGCCATCCCGCCTCGGCCCCGCTGGACCCGCGCCGGCTGTTCCGGGACATGGGCTTCGACTCGCTGACCGCGGTGGAGCTGCGCAACCGGCTGGACGCGGCGACCGGACTGCACCTGACGGCGACGCTGGTCTTCGACCATCCCACTCCGGCGGCCGTGGTCCGGCACCTGCGCGAGGCGTTCGAGGGTGCGGCCACCGGGCGTGCCGTGACCGCGCAGACCACGGGCGACGAGCCGATCGCGGTGGTGGGTATGAGTTGTCGTCTGCCGGGTGGGGTGCGTAGTCCGGAGGATTTTTGGGAGTTGCTGGTTTCCGGTGGTGATGCGGTGGGTTCTTTCCCGGTGAATCGTGGTTGGGATCTGGCGGGGTTGTTTGATGCTGATCCGGATGGTGTGGGTACGTCGTATGTGGATCAGGGTGGGTTTTTGTATGACGCGGACGAGTTCGATGCGGAGTTTTTCGGGATCAGTCCGCGTGAGGCGATGGCGATGGATCCGCAGCAGCGGGTTCTGCTGGAATTGTCGTGGGAGGCGGTGGAGCGTGCCGGGTTCGATCCGGCGGCTCTGCGGGGCAGTTCCACAGGCGTTTTCGTCGGCCTCATGTATCACGACTATGGCGTCGGCGTCACCGATCCTCCGGAGGGTTCCGAAGGATATTTCCTGACCGGCGGAACCGGCAGTGTGGCTTCGGGTCGGATCTCGTACACCTTAGGTCTTGAGGGTCCGGCGGTGACGGTCGACACCGCGTGTTCGTCGTCGTTGGTGGCTGT
>NZ_JBNCLB010000005.1:0-442175 GCF_049841815.1 Micromonospora sp. DT233
AGCTGCAGCCAAGATCAGCCACTACGCCCGACAAGCCCTCACAGAACCGTGAAACGGATCTCCTGCTGGAGTACTAAACCGCTCGCCTCTATCAAAGGGCGCAGCGTCCCTTGGTTTTCGGATGTGACAGCCGGATGATTGATGAGGTCGCGCGCCGCGTTGGCGTCCTCGTCGTGGATAGCGTCTGCCACCAGCCGTTCGGTCAGGCTGTCTACGACATGTTTTGGCAGGCCCACGGCGAGGTCCAAGGCCGTCAGTCCGAGGCGAACGCGGAACACGGTGAGCCCGGGGGTTCGTGGTATGGCTGACACCCGATCGATGAGGCCAGCGTGGTCGACGCGGGTGCTACCCGCAGCCAGTTCCAGCCAGGTCATGAGGAGCCTGTGCACAGCTTGCTCCCACGGCGTTTCGATCTCGGTGGCCGCGAGGACAGCCGCTGCTGATGGCCCTTCGTCCCGCAGCAGGTGGGCTACGACCGCGACCTGTCTTCCGTCGAGGAGGGTAGGTCCGATTCCGTCGTATCGGTGCACATGGGTCACAGCGTCGTCCCACCGTCCGGCATGTATGAGAGCGCGGGTTCCGTCGGAGAGCAGTGTGCTGTGCAGCCAACTGACGATCTGATCTAGTTCTCCGGGATCGGCGGGAAGTTGTCGAGGCTGTATCTCCAGGTCGTCCAGAACAGCGGGAGTGCCGCCGAAGACGGCCGCGTACAGGTGGGCGAGTAGGCGGTACGCGCCGTCGCCGTCGCCTTCACGAATGCGCAGGCGGGCGAGATTGACGACTGGTTCGAGAGCGAAGCGGGCCGTGTGGCCGTCCAGCGGGGCTTGGCTCAGGTAAAGGCTGGCGTGGCGGTGGCACCAGGCGCGGGCAAGGTTGGCGTCTCCGCAGTCGGAGGCGACGAGGGCGGCTCCGTTGAACACCATGGACGCTTTGTCCGGATCGCATTCGCGGTGTGCGGCCTCGGCGAGCCTGACGAGCCGGTCTACCCGAGCGTCCAGTGGTTTGGCGGGCGGTTGTTTGCGGGGGACGAGTGGGAAGCGGACGGCGATGGTGGTGGCGAGAGACGGAGTCATAGTGTCCTCATCTGCTGCGGAAGGCCGCATGGTGGCAACGAGGCGCGTCCAGGGCGTGCGTGACGTCTCAGCCGCGCTCGTGCCTGGGGCGCCGGGGCGGGACAGGGCACCGCCCCGGCGTGGACGCGGTTAGAAGGAGATCGCGAGGATGGTGTCGGATCGACTGATGTCGCCGCGCCGGGCGGGCCGGGTTCCGGCGCGGTGGGCGGTGACGGTGGGCTGGTTGGGGCGGCCTGCCTCGTCCCATTGGTCGAGCAGGTTGGTCAGGTCTTTGGCGAGCGTGTTGGCGTCCGGGCCGTGGGCGATCGCGCCGAGTTCGTGGTAGCCGTTGCCCATGTCCTGGAAGGCGAGGTAGGCGATGGTGCCGCCGTGGTAGATAGCGGCACCGGCCCATCGGTAGGCGGGGGTGACCAGTCCGCTGGTGCGGGCGGTGTCGCCGACGCCGAGGCGGCCGAACGGCTGGTTGGCATGCGCGAGGAGCCACAGGTCGAGGTGACCGATGGGGTCTGCGTCGCTGACCTGGATGCCGGTCCAGCGTTCGAGCCGGGGGTGGCTCAGGGCGCTGGCGAGGGCGGCGCGGTCGGGCTGGTCGGTGGAGTCGAGTTTGAGGACCACGTCGGTGTCGAGGCGTACGTGGTGGTCGGTGTGCTCGGCGGTGCCGCGCATGGGGACGAATCCGCAGACCAGCGGCGTCGTGGTGCTGACCAACTGGTGGGGGTCGGTGCGGTCGAAGGCGAAGCATCGGGTCAGGCCGCTCTCGTGTACGCGCAGGGGCACGACGATGCGGCCGTGGTCAGCGAGTTGTTCCCACCAGGCGGCGGAGATGTCCCAGGCTCCGGCGGTGACGATGATCCGGTCGTAGGGCGCGTGATCGGGGTCGCCGAGGGCGCCGTCGCCGCAGATCACCTCGACGGTGTCGTAGCCGGCGCGGTCGAGGCCGGCGCGGGCGCCGTCGGCGAGGTCCTGGTCGAGTTCGATGGTGACGACCGTGCCGCCAGGGCTGGTCAGCTCGGCGAGCAGTGCGGCGTTGATGCCGGTGGCCGCGCCGATCTCCAGGACGCGGTGGCCGGGTTGCGGGGCGAGTTGTTCGAGCATGTCCGCGACGAGGCTGGGGCTCGACGCTGATGACAACGCGGCGCCGCTGGGGTCCCGTTTGGTGACGATCTGGCGGCGGGTGTACACGGTTTCCAGGTCGACGCCGGGGAGGAACTGCTCGCGGGGGACCGTACGGAATGCGTGAGCGATGGCGGCGGAGCGGATGTGGCCGCGCTGTTCGAGAGTGCTGACGAGGTGTTCGTGGAGCGCTGCGGCACTCGACGTTCCGGGTTCGGTGGGGGAATTGTTCACTGCGTTGACCCTACTGTCGATCTTGGCGGCGGGTTGATAGCCGGATGGGGTGTCGAACGGGCGGTGGAAGGTGACGTGCACGGCCGCCGTCGCGAGCAGCCAGGTGTCAGCGGCGGAGATGCCGAGCCGGTTGAACAGGAACAGCAGGTGGTGGGTCAGCACCTCGCGTAGGTCGCGGGTCAGTGCCCCGCGCCAATCGAGGAAGCCCAGTTCCGCGCCCGCCTGCTCGTGGGCTCTTGGCCATTGCGGGGTGATAGTCAGAGGGCTTCCGGCCGTGTCGTCGGCTGCGGTGAGCAGGCGCTGCACCGCCGCAATGAGCCGTGGGGTCGGCGTTGGGGAGTTCGGCTGGTGTCGGCGCGAGGCGAGAAGCCGCCAGACGTCGCCCTGCTCGGAGAACTCCAGCCCGGCGGCGCGCATGAGGCGAACGGCGAGCAGGACGCCCAGTTCACGCCGATGGGTGCCGCCGGTGGTGGCGAGATGGCCGAGGATGTGGCGGCTGTCGGCGTGGAAGAGGCTGTGGGCGATCGTCATTGCCTGGTCCCCGCCGAAGGCGTACGCCTCGGGCCGGTAGAGGGGCTCGGTGACACCGCAGACGCGGTCGTCGTCGGTGATGGAGGCGAGGAGGGCGTAGACCTGGGCGAGCCGGTCGCCGGGCAGGAGCCGCAGCCGCCACGTCTCGCTCTTACGGATGAACCAGAAGGCGGTGATCGCGCGGTGGTCTTCCGCAGCGGTGAGCTCAGGGGCGAGCCGCGCTGCGGCGAATTCCTCAGCGGCCTGCCAGTCCGAGAAGGTCAGGTTGATCTGGCGCCATCGGCTCACCGGCACGACGCCTGGTAACTCGGTGTCGGGTTCGGAATCGAGATCCACGACGCTCTCCTCGTCTAGTTGATCAGCAGGCTGGTGGCCCAGCGGACGTCGGTGCCGCTCGCCACGGTGTGCAGAGTGACGGCGACTCCGGCGGGGCCTGCGATCAAGCCGGATCGTGCCGGGGTGGCGTCCGTGGCGTGCTTAATCAGCAGGCGCATGAGGTGGGGCAGATCGCTGTGCAGGCTGGTGGTGCGGGCGTCGGCGGCGGCGTACCAGGCCGTGGCGGCAAGTCCTGCCCAGCCGTGGCACAGCGAGGGATCGACGATCCGGCTGAGCTGGAGGGGGTCGGCCAGGCAGCGGGTCAGGGCCTCTTCTGCCGCCTGTTGCCGGGCAGGGTCGTCGAGGGCGATCCCGGCTAGCTGCTGGGCGCGGGCGATGCCGGGGGTGCCGTAGCACCAGGACGGCCGCGCCGGTCCGCTAATGGACGGCTTCCCGGTGCGTAACTCCGCGACGGTGATCTTCTCCGGCCACCACGGTCCCGCAGGGCCCGGCTGCTGCCAG
Source organism: Micromonospora sp. DT233 (assembly GCF_049841815.1). Classification (NCBI taxonomy): domain Bacteria; kingdom Bacillati; phylum Actinomycetota; class Actinomycetes; order Micromonosporales; family Micromonosporaceae; genus Micromonospora; species Micromonospora sp. DT233. The sequence continues at coordinate 3,789 of NZ_JBNCLB010000005.1, forward strand.
CAGTCGAGCCATGCGCAGATCCGGCGGAGCGCCTCCACATGCCCCGGCACCCGGATGTTCTGCCGCATGGCCAGGGCCAGGAGAGCCAGCGGGCCGGTGATGCCGTGCGCCATGCCGACGTTGGCATGCCCGCCCGGCTCCGAACCTTCGCGGCCGGCGGGGTCTGCGCTCCACCAACCCGGGGCCAGTCGGCCCGCGGCATCGTGGGCGTGAATTGGCTCGGTGAGCCGCACCAGGTACGCCAGCACCCGCCGAAGCAGAGGTCCGTCCGGGGCGCGGCGCAGCAGGTGGGCTCCCAGGCCGGTCAGCCCGCGTACGAGATCGAACTCCGACAGCGAGGGCCGGGCACGCGCCGCGAGGCGTGCCGTGGCATCGGCCAGGCGGCGTTCCACGAGTTCGTCGAGGGCGTGATCAAGCGTGTCCAGGGCTGCCGGGCGGGCGTGTGGCATGGCCATGGTCAGCGCGTGGGTGACAGCAGGTGCGCCGAACCAGAGTCCGGCTCCGCTGCCGTTGTTCAGCGTGTCAGCGGTCGCGCGTCGCAGCCACGCGTGGACGGGTTCCCACCCGCCGTGTCCTGTCTGCGCTCGTACCCCGTGCAGGAGTGCCACCCCGGCGGCGCCCCGGGACAGCGACTGGGCGTACCAGCGGGTGCTGCGTGGCCCGTAGTCGTCCGCTGCGAAATCCGGGGGTGGCAGCTCGGTCAGGGCGTTGGTGATACTCGCGGCCATCGCTTCGGCCGCCCGTAGCAACGGTGTCGTCAGCGGTGTTCCGGTCATCGGGACGCTCCTACGGCGCGCACCCGGCGGCGCACCGCCGCCAGCGCCACGTGGCGGGCCAACCGATACGTGAGCTGTTCGGCGTCTTCGTCGGGGCCGAGAGCGCGAACAAAGTGCAGGTGCATCAGCGACGCGAGCACCGAGGATGGAGTGAGCGGGCCGGCAACGGCGGACAGTTCGGCTGCGTACCGGGCTGCGACCCTGGAGCGCTCCTGCCACGCCTGCTGGATGGGCTCGGGAAGCTCGCTCGGGTCGAGCGTGACCGCTTGGCGCAGCACGTCCCGCTGGACCGGTGCCTGCCCAGTCTGCTCGGGGCGCGCCACCAGCCACTCGCATCCGTCGGCGCGGCTGCCGAGCATCGAGGCGGCCAGGTCGACCATGCTCAGGGCGGTCAGTGCCCGCCGATCGATCCCAGACTCGGGCTGCACTAACAGCTGCGCCAGGGCTGCGGTGGAGTCGGCGGCAAACAACTCTTCGGCCGCTGCCAGCGCGGTGCCGCAGCCGTACCGGCCGGACTCGGGATGGTAGGTGTCCAGGGCCCAATCGCCGGCAAGGCGCTGCTGTCGGAGCCCGGCGACCCACCGCCCGACCCGTACCGCCGCGTCGCCGTAGTCATCGGTGTGCAGTCGTAGTCGAAGATGCGAGCTGGGGCGTTGCATGCGGACGACCCACCACCGCGGCGGCTCGGGCCAGTCGGCGAACAGTGCGGGCAGCCCTCGCGTCAAGACCAGCTCCATCGTCGAAGGCTCGATGGCCACCGAAGCGGACAGCAGGCCACCGGCACCCGGTATGACCGGCTCCGGAGGAGCGGGCGGCGGCCAGGCTCCTCGCGCGGCAACCGCGGCCGGCGCCGCAGCGGGCGAGACCGTCGAGGCGACGGGCACGACGATCTCGTGGACGCGCCCGGAGAGCCAACCGAAGTCCTCCGGGCCCGCCGCCTCCACCACGGTCACCGGTCCAGCGCTGGTGTTCAGGTGGGCACGCAGTAGGGCACGATCCATGGACTGATCGAGGTCGAGCCGAAGCCGCTGGTCACCGTTGCCGACCTGCACCCATGCCGGCAGCCGCAGCCTCGTCCGCAGCGCCTCCCAGGCGGTCAACCATGCGCCATCGTCTGCGTCCGCACCGGGCAGGGACGCCGGATCGACACGCCACCGGGCCGCCACCAGGAGGACGCGGCCGTACTTCAGCGCGGGTCGAAACGGCAAGCAGGAAGCCGCACCCCAGTCGAACGGCTTCAGCCGGGCGTCCGTGGCTCGCGGCAGTTCCAGGAGAAACCGGCCGAGCAGCGGCATCGTGTGTACAGCGGCGGCATGCGCCACGGTCGGCTCCACCACCCGCCGCCGCGACATCGACACCAGCATCAGCCGGTCGCGGCCGGCGGTCACACCGAGGTCGTCGAGGCCAATCACGTTCTCGGCCACGGCCCGGTGCTCGGCCAGGCTGACCAACCACGGAACTACCTGCCGAGAGTTGAGCACGTTCTGGGTGTGCAGCTTGCGCGGCGGGAAGCTCAGCTGCGCCGGCATGGCCCCGGCCACCGCGACAGGAAGGCGGGCGAACTCCCGGCACATCAACTCCCGATCGGCGTAGGGCAGCCCGTCGAGGAAGCGCCCGCTCGTCGCCATCGCCGAGCGGCCCATGCCGGTCAGCGCGACAGTGAACCGTCCCTGTGTCAGCGCCTCCAGCGAGACCGCGCGGACCTCGGCCGAGACGTCGACGTGAGGGCTGACAGGCCCGGTGACTCGCCCAGTACCGGCAAGCCATTCGACGGCCGTGTCATCGAGAACCACCTCACGAGCACCGTCGATCAACGCCTGCTGAGCCATTGTGAACAGGCGCTCATCGCGGCCGGACAGCAGAGCCGCAGGCGCGTCGGCCACGGTGCTGAAGTGTTCTGGGAAGCCCAACCCGACGAGCGGATCTACCAGCTGAGCGAGCGGCACCACTGCCGTCAGCCCGTAGCGGTCGACGAACCGGGCACGGTACGCACGCCACTCTGGCCGCCCCGCCGGATCTGGCGTCAGCCGTCGTAGCACCTCCACCGATGCGGCGATCTCGGCGGCGACCTGCGCCGGCAGGGCGACCTGATCCGCGAGCCGAAGATCCACCGCGAGCGGCTGGGCGGCCGTTGCCACGCTGCGCATGTGGTCGGCGAGCCCACGAAGGTACGTCGCGTTCCCTGCGCTTGTACCACCGAGACGGCCGTGCAGCGAGCGCAGCTCGACCCGTAGGGCTTGCTGTCCCTCTGGATCACCGTCGAACGCCGCATCGAGGGTGTCCAGGACATGCCTGATCGGGTCTGTGCACGTCGACGGTGGTCGGAGAGCGGAGATCAACACGCCGTGGTCCACCAGGCCAGCGACCATCGCCTCAGCGGACGCGCGTGGGAAGCCTGGAAACGCAGCAGCGACCGTGTCGACCAGATCAGCCAACGGCAATGGGACACGGGCGAGTGATACCGCCAGCCGTACCGCTGCGGTGTTCTTCACCGAGGTCGACTCCGCACTTGCAGAGGCGTGCGGCCGGCGCTCCACGACGATCCGAGGCCCGTTCACCAGCGCCAGGTTGTTCGCCTGCACAGGCACACGGCGGCGTACGTCGGGCTCAGCTTCAAGGCGCGCGATCAGGGACGCGAGCCAACTCGCGTCCGGCCGTACCCGGATCGCCGGCCGCCCTGTCGCCACCACCGCAGCCACCGTGTCGAACCGCAGGGTCCCCACCCCCGAGAACAACCCGAAGGGCGTCGCACGTCGCTGCGCACGGACCAGGTACCGCGCCAGTGCCAGCGCCATCCGCCACCCTCGATCCGAAGCAGCATCTCCTGTGGCGAGGACCGCTTCTACGCGAGCAGCGAACTCGGGGCTGGCGGCCCAGATAGCCTCGGCCAGGCCGACCTTGCGCCAGGCTGCTTGCAACCAGTCCGCGATACCGGAGGCGTCGCTCCGGTCCGGCCAAGGCGCTGGGCCGTCGGGCCAAGAGTGAGCGGCAATGCGGATCGTGGCCGCATCGACCCACCGGAACATGGATCACCCTCCTTTCGTCACGACCTGTTCCTCTGCCGAAGTGGCTGGAGCTGGGGTGCTGGTTCCGGCAGGAATGGGGATCACCTGCCGGAACCAGCTGGGGTGTTCGGTCAGCAGTCGCTGCCCTTCGCGGTGTCGCAGCCGTCGTCCGTGTCGCCCAGCAGAGCGGCGGCGACCGGACCCTCCGTGACGATCTGCACGTCGAGATCGAACGGGTCGTTGCTGACGGCGAGCAGGCTGTTCATGGCAACCTCCAATGGGACCGGGATGTTGGGTGGGCAGGTAGCCCCCGCAGCTACCCGCACTACATCGGGCGTTTGACCAGCGCGCTGAGGAGCGTGCTGGTGGCGGGCGGCGCGTCGTGAAAGGTGGCGTGCCGCACGCTGACGTGCACGGTGGTACGCATGAAGAAGATGCAACTCCTTACGCTTGTCCTGCCCGCCGCCACGCCCTCCCTGGCAGCGACGACGAGCAGGAGTCTCAGAGACGCCGCTGTGAAGCGCCGTAACCCTTCGCACGTTTGGTGATTTCTCCGTCACGCGATCCGGCAACCACAGCCAACCGCGCCGTGACGCGGTTGAACAGGTCCGGGCCGTAGTCTCGCTGTTGTCTCTCGCCGGATCACCGTTCTTGACCTGCAGCGGATAAGCGGGCGCGCATTACAGTGCTTATGCATCGAGGAGGTCAGCGATGGCATCGCAGCTACCGGCATCCGATCGGGACCGGCTCATCCACCCGCTTAGCGTTGTGCGCGCCGCGAGAGGTTGGACGTACCAAGACGTGGTCGGCGTGATCGCGAAGCACAGCCGGAACATGGCCGCCCGAAGGGAGAAGGCATGGCGGTGGGAGCACTGGGGTGTGGTCCCCGACATCGAAAGCCAGCTCGCTCTCGCCGCTGAACTCGACGTTCCGCAAGATCGCGTACGGAAGGCGCCATGGCCCCAGTGGCTCCCCGACGGTGACCCGATCCCGACCTCGTTCGGATGGACTCAGCCGGGCGGACTACAAGCACTCGCCAACGCATTGGAGTACGCGCACGTGGACCGACGTGCCTTCATGAAGATCACAGGCATGCCGCTAGCCGGCATCGCCGAAGCGTGGCTGACCATCGAACCCCAAGAGCTCGTTGCCGTCCTGCGGGGTGGCCGGATCACCGCCGACCTTGTCGAACGGATGGAGGAGGGCCTCCCGCGGCTGCGGTTCCTGGAAGCGACCCGAGGCGGTGACCGAGCCCGGACCCTCATCCATGCCGAACTCGGCATGGTGGTGGATGTCCTCGACCGATCCGCCTACACGGCCGCAGTGGGTCAGCGGCTATACGCCCTGGCGGCAGAACTCGGCCGGATGGCCGGCTGGGCGTCGTTCGATGCTGGCCTACACGCGGCGGCGCAGCGCTACTGGCTTGCCGCGCTACACGCCGCACACGCCGCCGACGACCGCCTGTTGGGAGCCAACATTCTCAAATCGATGAGCCTGCGGTGCTACGACTTCGGCCGCCCCCGAGAGGCATTGGAGCTCGCCCGCAGCGCCCACGAGGGTGCCGAAGGGGCCACCCCACGCGCTGCTGCGATGCTGGCGCTACGGGAGGCCAGGGCTCACGCAGCGATCGGCGACGCCGCAGCCTGCGAACGCCTCCTCAAGCAGGCCGCCGTCGAGTTCGATCGCGTAACGTCGACCGACACGGAGCCCGCGTTCCTCGGGTACTTCGACGAATCCGAGTTCAACGCCCAGGTCGGGACCTGCTACCTGGATCTGGGCCGATCGAGAGAAGCCGACACGTATCTCAGTCACACGCTACGGCTGGTCCCAGCCACCAAGGTGCGAGATCGTGCCACGTATGTGATCCGTCGCGCGTCGGCGCAGGCGCAACTCGGGAACGCCGACCACGCCGCGTCGCTCGTCGCAGAGGCGATACCGCTGATCCGTGAAGCACCATCGGAACGTAATATGCGTCGCGTCGTTCGAGCACGGCAGCGGCTACCGTTCGCCAAGACCGACCCGCGCGCTCGCGCACTCGACGACCAGCTCGCCACCCTGGGGGCCTGATCATGGCTGACGACATCAAGGTCGCCGTGGTGACCGGCGCCAACCGTGGGCTCGGCGCAGCCATCGCCCGCAAGCTGGCCGAGCAAGGCTTGCACGTGGTGCTGGCGGGCCGGAACGAGTATTCCGTCGACCGCGTAGTGTCCGAACTGCTGAAGGACGGACTAGCCGCCAGCAGCCAACAACTCGACGTCAACGACCCGGCCAGCGTGGCGCGCGCCATCGCCGACACCGCCAAGCGACACGGCCGGTTGGATGTGCTGGTAAACAATGCCGGCATCGCGATCGACCGAGGCCAGTTGGCGGCCAGTCCCGACTTCGAGCGGATCCGCAGCGCCCTGGACACCAACCTGGTGGGCGCATGGCGCTGCTGCGCCGCCGCCATACCGGAGATGAAGAAGAACGGCTACGGCCGCATCGTCAACATCAGCAGCCACCTCGCCTCGCTGGCCACCATGGGTGACACGAACGTCTCCTACCGGGTGTCCAAGGCAGCCCTCAACGCGCTGACCCGGGTTCTCGCGGCCGAGCTGGCCGGCACCGACATCCTGGTCAACGCATGCTCACCGGGACGCATGAACACGCGGATGGCGTACGGCGAAACCGACCGTACCCCGGAGGAAGGCGCGGACACGCCGGTGTGGCTCGCCACCCTGCCGCCAAAGGGACCGACCGGTGGCCTGTTCGCCGACCGCAAGCCGATCGACTGGTAGAAGAAGTCGCCAGAAGTAGCGTTGCACCGTTCGAACTCTTCGACCGGGGCAGATCCTTGCGGCTGCGGGTGAGGTTCCCCCGGTAGCTCGGAGGCTTTCGATCATGCTCTGATGGAGCTGAAGGGAGTCATCCGTGGCACCACCGAAGAAGTATCCCGATGAGCTGCGTGAACGTGCGGTGCGCTTGTACCGGGAGTCGGACCCGAAGCCCGTGATCCGCCAACTGGCCCGCCAGCTTGGGGTGCATCACGAAGCGTTGCGCAACTGGATCCGCCAGGACGAAGCCGACCGCGGCCAGCGCGGATACCGGCCCACCACCTCGGAGGTGGAGGAGCTGCGCCGGTTGCGGCGGGAGAACGCCGAACTGAAGCGGGCCAACGAGATATTGAAAGCCGCCTCCTTAGATTCAGACGATCAACGCAACACTGCTGGTGGATGGGTGGATCATGGCTCGGATGGGTCGGCCGGGAATGCCGGACGCGATGAAAGAAGACTTGTGGCGGCGCTGGCGTGCCGGTGAGTCCATCAGTGTGATCTCGCGGGCGCTCGGCAAGCCGCCCGGTTCGGTCTTCACGGTGTTGAAGCACCACGGCGGCATCGCTCCCGCCGAGCGGATGCGTCGGGCGGATCGGCTGACCCCTGAGGACCGGGAATCGATCTCTCGTGGTCTCGAGGCTGGCGCCTCCATGCGTTCGATCGCCCTGTCCATCGGCCGTCCGCCGTCGACGGTGAGCAGGGAGGTCTCTCGCAACGGCGGTCGGTTGAAGTACCGTGCGTTCGCTGCTGAGCAACGCGCCCGTGAGCAGGCGGGTCGCCCGAAACCGTCCGCCCTGCAGGACAACGTGGTGCTGCGTCAGCTGGTGATCGAGCTGCTGGAGACGGAGTGGTCCCCGGAGCAGATCGTGGGGCATCTGCGGTTGGTGCACGCCGACAACCCGCTCATGCGGATCAGCCACGAGAGCATCTACCGGGCGATCTACACGACCCGGTGGAAGATGATCCCGCGTGAGTTGTGCGCCAAGCTGCGCACGGGCCGTCCCATCCGCAAGAACCAGAAGAACACGGTCAAGGGCCAGTGGCGCTCCCAGATCACCGGAGCACGGCCCATCGAAGAGCGACCTGCCGCAGCCGACGCGCGGACCGAACTCGGCCACCTCGAAGGCGATCTCATCATCGGAGCCAAGAACAGCCAGGTCGCGACCCTGGTCGACCGCACGTCGCGCTATCTGACCATGGTCGCGCTGCCCAGCCGTCACACCGCAACGGTCATCCCCGCCCTGCAGCAGGCGTTCTCGCTGATGGATCCCCGCCATCTCAGCACTCTGACCTGGGACCGCGGCATGGAACTCGCCGGCCATCGGCTACTCACCGACGCCACCGGAGTCGATGTCTTCTTCGCCGCACCGCGCAGCCCCTGGCAGCGGGGAACCAACGAGAACACCAACAAGCTGATCCGGCAGTACCTCCCGAAGGGCACCGATCTGGGCCTACACACCCAAATCGATCTCGATGCCCTGGCCGCCCGGCTGAACAACCGGCCCCGCAAGTGTCTCGGCTACCGAACTCCGGCCCAGTGTGTTGCCTTGACTGTTTGAATCTAAGTCGGCTTTTTTCGCCTCGGAACTCGACCCGACCCGGCGACGGTCGTGACGCTCGTCGACGAGCTGAAAGACCGCTTCGGGGTCGAGCCCATCCTCCGGGTCATCGGCGTGGCCGTCTCCACCTACTACGGGTGGCGTGCCCAGGCAGCCAACCCGTCTGCCCGACGCCGGCAGGATGAGGAACTGGCCGTGGAGATCGCGGAAGTCCACGACGTCTCCGGCGGCACCTACGGCAGTCCGCGGGTGCACGCCATGTTGCGCCGCCAAGGCCGGCAGGTGGGCCGCAAGCGGGTGGAGCGGCTGATGCGCGACGCCGGCCTGCAGGGCGCGTTCCTGCGCAAGAAGTGGCGCATCCCCTCCACCCGGTCGAACCCGAAGGCGACACCGGCACCGGATCTGGTCAACCGGCAGTTCACCGCTGCCGCGCCGAACCGGTTGTGGGTCGCCGACGCCACCCGCATCCCCTGCGGTGAGGGCGTGTTCTGGCTCGCCGCCGTGCGAGACGTGTTCTCCAACCGCATTGTGGGCTGGCGTTGCTCCGACCGCTGCGACACCGACCTGATCCTCGGCGCCCTGGAATACGGCATCTGGTCCCGCGACGTCCGCGACGGCCAACTGACCCACCACTCAGACCGCGGCTCGAACTACACCTCGTTCCGCTTCGCCCAACGCCTGGCCGACAACGGCATCCTGCCCTCGATGGGCTCGGTCGGCGACAGCTACGACAACGCCCTGATGGAAAACTTCTGGTCGACGTTAAAGATTGAACTGGTCTACCGCAACTCGTGGCGCACCCGCGACGAGGCCGAGAACGCGATCTTCGGCTACATCGACGGCTGGTACAATACCCGCCGCATCCAAAAGGACCTCGGCTGGCGATCCCCAGACGAGTACGAAACCGCCTGGCACACCCACCAGGCCCAACAGACCGAGACAGCTATCGTTCAACCTGAGCCAACCGGCGCCAGGTAAACAACCCTCCGGCAAACCGGGGGAACCTCATCATTCTTGAGGCGGTTGATATTGCCTTCGACCGCGCCGGAGCTGTGCGGCAGGGTCAGGCCGTTGCGGACGGCGTCGAAGTCGCGGCGCAGGTTGCGGGCGAACCCGGCCAGCGGCGTGAGGGTGTCGACTTCGACCGTGGTGATCCACGCGTCGAGGCGGTCGCCGTGGCGGCCGGTCATCATGACCGCGAAGTCTCGCACGTGTTTGACCAGTCGGTTGATGTCCCGATCCTGGCTGCGCAGCTCGCGCAGCTTGGTCGCGTCGCGGAAGTCGAGATGGTCGGGGTGAGTCATGATCCACGAGGTGACTTGACGCACCGTTGGCGGTTTCGGGCCGGGGTGGGGGGCGTGGCCGAGGCCTGTGCGGAAGCGGCGTAGGTAACGCTGGACGGCCAGTTCTCCGCCGGGATAACCCTGCTGTTTGCTCTCTCGGAACAGCTGCGTGGCGTTGCGTTGCCCTTCGTTCCAGCGCTGGTGCAGGTAGGCGACGTGGTCGTCGATCAGGTGCGTGCGTTGCTCGGTGACGGCGGTCAACTCGGTGAAGCCGGCCGCGTTGAGGTATTTGCGGACTGTGGCCTGGTGCAGGCCGAGCTTGCGGCCGATGGCGGACTTGTTCAGTCCCTGTGCGGCCAGTTGGTGAACGGCGGCGTGGTGTTCACGCAGGCGGGTCACGATCTTCTTCTCGGGTAGCGGCTGCACCTCGGCGGGCATGGTGTCGTCCGCGGATCCGCACTTCAAGCAGCAATGCCGTCCCGGCGATCGCGACATCTCGCAACCGGCGCTGATACCGGCCGTGAACCCGGGCTGACCGCTGCTGGCACCGACCACACCGCGCGGTCTCTGCCCGGACCCGCACGGACAGCACCACGACGCCGTCACGCTGCTCAACCGTCCCGATGGACAGAAGCGAGAGGTGCGGCAGTAACTGCTCCACAAGCGAACACGCCGAACATGATCAACGAAGGCACCGAGCTGGCGACGGACCTGTCCACATCACAAGATCGGCGACAGAGCCCGGATCTTGACGTTGATGGCGTCGACGAACACCACCGGATACACCCTGTCGAGGGCCGGTTCTACCACTTGGCCATGCCGTCCATGACCTTGTCGGTGCTGGTGGAAATGGTCCGCTTCGACACCTCAGCCCCATACACCTCGGCCAGATGCGCGGCGATCTCCCCGTGCGTCAAACCCTTGGCCGACAACGACAGCACCATGTCGTCGACCCCGGACAGGCGGCGCTGCCGCTTGCGTACGATCTGCTGCTCGAACGTCCCCGCCGCGTCCCGAGGGACCCGGACCTCGACCGGGCCGACATCGGGCAACACGGTCTTGGTCCGGCTGCCGTTACGCCTGTTCCCGCTGCCCCGACCGGCCCGGTCGTGCTTGTCATAGCCGACGTGATCGGTGATCTCACCATCCAGCGCCGACTCCAGGACCCGCTTGGTCAGCTGCTGCAACAGTCCTGCAGCCCGTCGCCACGAGCCCGATCGACCAGCATCGCGATCAACTGCTCATCCGTGACCGCACCCGCCGGCCCGGCGGCCGGCTGTCCCACGGTGGTCTCGGTCGTCATCTGGCGTCTCTCCCTTGATCGGTCGATCAGCCATTATTTGTGCAGTCCGTCCTGCTGATCGCCGCCGCCGGGGTGCTGCGCCTGATGCTCGTGCCGGAGCGCTGGATCATCGCCCTGCTGCTGGGCCCTGGGCTGCTGCGCGAGCGGGTCCGTGAGCTGGAGCAAAGCCGCGCCTTCGCGGTGCGGGACTCCACCGAGGCGCTACGCCGCATCGAACTCTCCACGACGGTACGCAGGCCCAGCTCGTGGCCTTGGCGATAAGAGTGGGCGCGGCCAAGGAGTGGCTCGCGGAGACCGCCGCCGATCCGCACACGCGCGATCTGGTGGTCAACGCCCACCGACGCGGAGGCGGCCCTGGTCGAGTTGCGTGACCTGGCCTCCGGGCGGAGTACGATTGCAGCTTCCGGAGCGCCGCTTACAGCGCGTCGGTGACCGGGGACATCCTCGACCGGTCGGTCTTGTCACGGGCGGGTCCGGAACGCGGCATTCCGCTACGACTGCCGCCGACCTGGCCAGCGATCTGGCGGCCGATGTCGCGCAGCGCGGTGACCTGGTCAGGACGCAGCGCATCGAAGACGTACCGCCGGACGGCTTCGACGTGGCCAGGTGCAGCCTGCTCCACCACGGTCATGCCTGCGTCGGTCAGGGTGGCCTCGATGTAGCGGCCGTTGTCGGCGGACGGCGCCCGGCGTATCCAGCCGCGCTCCTCCAAGCGCTTGGCCACGTTGGACAGACGCGTGACGGAGCCGTTCACGTGCTGGGCCAGCTCGCTCATCCGCAGGCACCGGCCGGGTGACATGGACAGGGCTGACAGGACCAGATACTCGAAGAACGACATGCCGCTGTCTCTTTGAAGCTGGCCGTCGATCTCGCCCGGCAACCTGATCATCAGCCATGACAGAGAGACCCAGGCGTCAAGCTCCTCAGGTAACAGCCAACGGGGTTCTTCCGGGCGCTTCACGTGGCCGATCTTACCCACTGGCAGGCCCTGGTTAGACGGACATCCCAGCTCAGAGGAGTGGCGTCGGGCTCGGGACGCGGGTCTGTTGCAGGGCAAGCCGGCTGGGGAGACGGTCGGGAGGCCGTCGGCGGAGCAGGTCGAGATCGCGCGGTTGCGCCGTGATCCGGAGTTGGCGCAGGCGAGGCTGGCGCGGACCGGGACGGCGTTGACGATCATGGGAAAAGCGCGCGAGATCTTGGAGGACATCTCCAGGAGCGAGTCGGACGGTCCGGACGTGTCGGGCTCGGCAGGCGCTGATGGTCGCCTACCAGGTGCTGACAGGGGCTGCGAGCACGACGCGGGACGCGAAGCGGCTGACCGGGATCGCCCGGTCCAGCGCTGAGCGCGACCGGCGGCGGCCGACACCGGCGGCGCCGGTGCGGCGAGCGCCGGCGAACGCGCTGACCCCGGCCGAACGCGAGCAGGTTCTGTGCCTGTTGAACAGTCTGGAGTTCGTCGACGCGGCCCCGGCGCAGATCTACGCGGCGCTGCTGGACCAGGGCGTGTACGTCGGGTCGATCGCCACCATGTATCGGGTCCTGCGCGAGCACGCGCAGGTGCGCGAGCGTCGCCGGCTGGCCCGGCACCCGGCCCGCTGGCGCCCCGAGCTGGTCGCTGACGCGCCGTGGCAGGTCTACACCTGGGACATAACCAAACTGGCCGGCCCGGCGAAGGGCGTCTACTACGACGCCTAAGTGATCATCGATATCTACTTCCGGTGCATCGTTGGTGCCCGTGTGCACGCCCGTGAGTCCGGCCCTCTTGCCGAGTCGATGATGCGCGAGGTGTTCGGCGTCCATGGCGTCCCGCACGTCGTGCACGTCGACCGAGGGACGTCGTCCGCGAAGTCCACGCCGCCCTCCTCGCCGACTACACCGCCCTCAACACCCCTTGACATCCATAGGAGCATCCGATCGGCACCAGGCCCGCCTGTCGGTCGACGGCGGGGTCAGGCTGGGACAACGCCGTCACCGAATCCTCTCATCGCCACTATCAAGACCGAGCTACTCGGCCACCGAGCCTGGCCCACCCACGCCGCCGCCACGCGGCGATCCTCGACTGGACCCCAGGGGTGGTACGACACCCGCCGCAGGCACTCCATTCTCGGCTACCTCAACCCCTGCTGCCGGTCGCGCCACGGCCGTTGCGGAGTCTCGTGCCGGTCGAGTTCGGCACGGCGGAACCCCCGTCACCTCCGGCCGACTTCGAGTTCATCTGCGGCGCGTACCGGCTGCCGGCCGGCCAGCACGTGCATCCCTAACTGGCCAACCTGCCCGACCCGATCGTGGTACCGACGGCCGGGAGTTCGACTCGGTGGCGGCGTTCCTCGACGATCAGCAGGCGTCCCGGCAGGTCACCGACGCGAGCCGATACGCGCTGCTGGATCTCATGATCGCGGGAGCCCTTCGACGGTGGATCGAGGCGGTGGACTGGCTGACGCCTCCCGATCCGCAGATCACGGCCGTGCTCCAGGCCATCGACGTCAGCCCTCGCGCCCGGTGGACGGTGCCCGAACTCAGCCGGGCGGTGGCATGTCCCGGGCCACGTTCACCCGGCGCTTCACCGCCGCCGTCGGCCAGCCGCCTGCGGCCTACCTGATGACGAACCGCCTCCGCCGTGCCGCCCGGCTGCTCCACGAGTCCGACGCCCCGCTGGTGGCGATCGCTCGGCGGACCGGTTACGCGGCCGAGTCGGCGCTGGCCGGTGCGTTCCGCCACGAGTACGGCATGACGCCCGGCGCGTACCGGGGCGCCCGGCAAGTCCAATAATCGATTTCTTCAGTGTTGGATTCAAGCTTGAAATAACTTCCCATCCCGACGATGATCGGGGCATGACAACGAGAAGACCTCGTCGATGGCTGACGGTCGCTGTGGCGGCCGTACTGGTCGTGACGGGGACCCTGGTGAAGGCCTCGCCGGCGTTGGCGGCGGACGCGTGCGCGACAGCCGGCTCCAACTTCACGAGACAGCAGGTCGCCGCGGGTACGGCCGGCATTCGTTCGGGCTGCGCCCGCGACGCGGGGACGTTGCGGACGTTGGCGCGCAGCGACACCGACGTGATTGTCGCGATCGACCTGAACCCCTCGGAACGACCGGCCGACACTCAGCGCTTCCTGACCGAGACCATCGACCGGGTTCGCGCCGGTCAGGCTCGAGGGCTCACGCTCAGCGCGTCGCTCGACGAGGAATTGAACCGGGTCGACACCGACATCTACCGGTTGGATCCGGACGTCACGTTCGACGGCACCATCCAGGTCGTCGACAACTCGATGGTGATCGTCGCGCCGGCCGGCGAGGTACGCGCCGCGGCCAACTGGTGGCAGAAGCTCATTGCCACCACGGTCAGCCTTGCAGTCGCTGGCGTGGCGTGGGGGTTGTGCCTGGCCGCGTTCAATGCCGGTGCTCTGTTGGCCACGCGGATCTGCACTGGGGTCGCCGGCGGCTTCGCCGGGCTCATCGCCGACCTCATGAACTCCTGGTTCGACGGTCGCTCGCTGGGCGACGGGGAGGTCTGGATGGAGGCGCTGGTGGTCGCCGCTGTGAGTGCCATCGGCAGCGCGTTTCTGCCGGAACTGGCCGCCTGGGTGCAGACGAGGGCGCCTGCGGTGCTGGCGAGCATCCAGCAGACCATGCGCAACTTCATCGCCCGGTGGGGCGCCTGGTCGAACCCGCTGCCGCTGATCGTGGACCTGTTCAACTCGGACTTGGCGACCGTGTTGGCGAACCTCCTCGATCGTCTCCGACGGGTTGGGAGCACCACGGTGCGGCCGGCCAAGATCATGGTTGTGGGTGACTCGCTCAGCCAGGGCCAGGAGGGCGACTACACGTGGCGGTACCGGTTGTCTCAGTGGCTACAGGAGAACAACATGCCGGTGGACTTCGTGGGGCCATACCACGGCACGTTCACCCAGGACCCGCCCGGCCCACCGCAGCCGCCGCTGTTCATCGGTGAGAAGGCTCCGGCGAAGCACCGGGTCAACGGCGGCTACGCGGCCGGGATCACGTTCGACACCGACCACTTCGCGCACTGGGGCAGACAGGCGGCGCAGGTCAAGAACGAGATCCGGCAGCAGGTCGCCACGTACCGGCCCGACATGATCGTGCTGGCTCTGGGCTTCAACGATCTCGGCTGGTTCGTCAGCGACGAGATCGGCACGATGGACAGCATCGCGACCATCATCGACGAGGCACGCGCCGCCCAGCCCGGCGTCGACTTCGTGGTGGCCAACGTGCCACAGCGCAGCCGGATCAGCTGGCGCGACGACCTGATCACCAAGACCACCAACTACAACCGGCTGCTCGCGACCGTACGTCCCCAGCTGAACAAGGCCATCTCCCGGGTCGAGATCGCCGACTGGGAGAACGGATACACCTGCCGGCCGGACGACTGCCCCGCCGCCTACGACGGCCTGCACCCCAACAACTGGGGCGAATACCAACTCGCCTCGGCGATCTCCCGCACCCTGCGCGAGAAGTACGGCTTCGGCATCAACCCGTCGACGACGCCGCCGCCGTTCCCGGCACGACCCACCCCGACGCCCGCCAACGTGCGAGCCGCGTCCAGCGACTACGGCGTCACCGTCACCTGGAATCCCGTCTACGGCGCCATCGGCTACGACGTGCGGTGGCGGATCAAGGGCCAGTCCTCGTGGACGGAAGGCAGCGTCTGGAACAACCGGCTCGACACCACCTGGACCAAGGACGGCATCGAGTGGGAATACCAGGTGCGTACCCGCGGCGGCGACACCGTCAAGGGACCATGGTCCGGCATCGTCGGCGCCATCGCCCGGCCGAAGACAGCCCCGCCGCCACTGGAGGTCATCAGCACCCCCGCCGCGAGCGGTGCCGGCATCGACGTCGAGATCAGGCCACCGACCGGCCCGTACACCGACACCATCGACCGGTACGAGCTGATCATCTTCGACGAGGACCAGCCCGGTGACCTGTTGCAGTCCTACGGGTTCCGCGGCACCCGGGTACACCTCGGCGGCCTGCGGCAAGGCCACCGCTACCGGATCGCCGTGGCCACCTGGAACGCCGTCAGCGGCGGCCTGCCCGGCGGCGCCCGCAGCGTCGTCGCGGGCGTCCAGACCCCACCGGTGCCGACGAACCTGCGCGTGTCCACCGTCGACCCCACCACCGTACAACTGAACTGGAACGCCTCCCCCGGAGCGGCTGGCTACCGCCTGTGGAAGCGCAACGCCAGTGAAACGGGCAGCATCTTCTACTCCTCGGACTGGATCATGTACGAGCCCAGTCACCGGGAGGAATGGCTGTACCCCGGCGCGTGGAATTTCGAGTTCTGCGTGACCGCGATCAACGGCTCCCTCGAATCCCCCAAATCCAACTGCGTGCGCCCACCACGTCCAGCTGGCATGTCACCCGCTGGGGGCGGCACCGCCCGGGCGTCCGCGCCGGTCAGCGACCAGAAGGTCGGCCCGTTCACGGCCCGGACGAACCCGGACGGCACGACGAACATGCTCGCCGGCGTCAGACCAACCGCACCCGCCATGGCGGGCAGCCATTAACCAGCAGCGCAACGGTCCTGGCCCCGGGCGGCGGCAGCCCCGTGGGCCAGGACCGTCCGGATCGCCATCCGAAATCGAGCAGGTCGGCTCCCAGCACCACCTCGAGCGCACGGTTACGACCCACCTTCTCGAGCAGGAGTTGTGTTCCCCGCCGCCGGGGATGATCCCGAGCAGGACCTCGCTCTGCGCGATCTTCCCGCGTTCCGCGCCGGCGAAGGCCATGCCAGCGGCAGCCACGAACTCCGCACCACCGGCCCAGGCGATGCCGGCCAGCTTGGCGATGGTGATCCCGGCGGATGCATCAGCACCGCAAGAACGCTTCGACCGGAGGAAGGCGCGATGACCACAACCCTCGGACTGATCGGCGCCGGCATGATCGGCACCACAGTGGCCCACCTGGCCGTTGCCGCCGGCCTGGACGTCGTCCTGAGCAACACCCGCGGCCCCGACACCCTCGCCGACCTCGTCACCAACCTCGGCGAGCACGCTCATGCCGGCACCCCCGCCGATGCCGCGCGCGATGGTGACCTCGTCGTGGTTGCCATCCCGCTCAACGGCTACCGCTTACTCCCGGCGGCGGCACTGGCCGGTAAGACCGTGATCGACGCGATGAACTACTACCCGCAACGCGACGGCCGCATACCGGAACTGGACGCGAACGGGCTGACCTCAAGCCAACTGGTGCAGCAGCACCTGGCCGACTCTCGCGTGGTCAAGGCGTTCAACAGCATCACCTACATCAGCCTCGGCAACCGAGCGCGGCCCGCAGGCGAGCCCGACCGCAGCGCCCTTCCCATCGCCGGCGACGACACCGCCGCCAAGGCACAAGTTGCTGCGCTGCTCGACACCCTGGGCTACGACGCCGTCGACATCGGCACCCTCGCCGACAGTTGGCGCAGCGAACCCAACACCCCGGTCTACGTCCAGCCCTACTTCGCCGGAGAGGCACCCAAGGGCCTCGATCCGGAGGAGGAATTCCGCTGGCACCTCACCAACCACGGCGTCCCGGTCCCCGCCGACCAGATCAGAAAACTCACCAACACCGCCGTACGCGGCAAGGCCGGCGGATACCTACCCGGACTGGAGACCGCATAAGCAGCGGTTGCTAATTCGCTGGGCACCTTTCGAGTTAGGGGTCGGGCACGAATCCACGGTGAGGCTTTCCGGTGATCGTCTCGGCAGGTGCTCTTCGCGAGCCGGCAATCGTGATCCAGACCGCGAGCAGCGGCGCGCGCATCTCGGGCGAGCGGGTGCTCGACGACCTCGAACACGTACGGGACTTCACAACGGAGCTGACCACTCCACGACCAAGCTCCACAACGTCCTGTTGAAAACTGCACCGTCTCTGCACCCGGGCCTAAAGGCCCTCTGGATCCGTATCCGTACGGAAGCCCTGCTCGCCGGATGCGTGGGCCGGGGCGCTTTCCCCACTCCTCCGACCCGAAGTGAGTCCGATGAGCAACATCGAGTTCGTTCAGGAATACAGCACCTTCATCGAGTCCACGATGCTCGACGAGCAGGCGTTCCTCGCCAAGCTGCCGCATTACATCACTGATGAATCCGTCCTGGCTGAACCCGACAGTATTTTCGGCCGCCTCGTTGGAATCAACGGCTGGAACCAGTGGCGCATGGCCGCGGCCGACATGGCGATGCGAACCGGTGTCCGTTTCGTGACCGGCGGATCACAGTTCTTCGAGAACGGTGACACCGTGCTGCACTACTATGAGATCGTCTTCTCCGCCCGCGAAGGCTATCCGGACGGCTGGCGCACATCGATTATCGAACGGTATGACTTCGCCGACGGCAAAATCGCCAGGCTGTCCGCCTACTACGCCGACACGACAGCATTCCTCAAGTACTTCTCCTGACCACCGTCTCGCCGGTGTGTACGCGTTGGCGCGACTCGCGCCCTCCGCAGCCGGCGGTTCTCCTGCGCCATCTCGCTGCTCGGCCGGTCGTGACGCTCGTCGGCGTCAGCCTCGGCTTGGCGAATCCAGTTCCTCAACGCCTCGTGATGCACGCCGAGCTGCTCAGCCAAACGCCGGATCACCGGCTTCGGGTCCGACTCGCGGTACGAACGCACAGCGCGCTGACGTAGCTCGTCGGGTTACTTCCTCGGTGCTGCCACGACAACTTCCCCCCACGGCCATCAGACCATGGTCAGGGGACCGAGCGTGCCGGCCCGAATCGTCGGCGTCAGGCTGCTGTGCCGGAGCGGACGAGTGGGCCGCCAGTCGCCTCCTTCGCGCCGGCTCGCGCTGCCGGCTCCGAAACTTTCGGCGCTCGCCCGATCGGAAAGCCCTCCTGCTCTCCGACGCTTGTGCTGGCAGCGAGGCTGTTGACGAATGACGGGGCACTGAGTAGCGTCAGCCCACAGCATCGTGGCATGTAAATATCTCGATAAGTTTCGAAGTCGGTCAGCTCACCGGCGGGACAACGACTGGCCCATCGGTGCGGCCACACGTCGGCTTCCGCCTGCGCGTCTGCGCTGGTGGAACCCGTCGCCCTGATTGGCCGCGGTCATCTGACCGCCGCCGCTCACGATCACCGATGGAGGGCCGTTGAAACGCGTCCGGACCACCGCCGCCGTCTTCGCCACCGCCGCGCTCCTCCTTGCCGGCTGTGGCGGATCGGATGACAAGTCCGACCCGAACACCTTCGAGTTCTGGTCGTTTGCCAACATCAACCAGAAGGCCGACGTCGACGTCTACACCAAGGCGCACCCGGAGATGCGCATCAAGCTCACCGAGGTGGGCACCACGACCGAGACCGCGCAGGCGCTCACCGCCGCGCTGGCCGGTGGCAAGGTGCCCGACCTGGTGCTGATCCAGGCCGACGACCTGCCGAAGTTCATGCAGTCCCCGGACAACTTCGTCGACCTCACCACGCGCGGCGCCGGCGACATCAAGGGGAACTACCTCGACTGGGTGATGGCGCAGTCGACGACCAAGGACGGCAAGATCATCGGTGTGCCGACCGACGTCGGCGGCTTGGCGGTGGCGTACCGTACCGATCTGTTCAAGGCGGCCGGCCTGCCCACCGACCGGGACGAGGTCGCCAAGCTCTGGCCGACGTGGGACGAGTTCATCAACGTCGGCAGGACGTACGCGCAGAAGACCGGCAAGCCGTTCGTGGACAACACGCCGACCAGCGTCTTCTTCCAGGCGGTCAACCAGGGCAGCCAGCGCTACTACACCGCCGACCGCCAGCTGGACTACGACAACGAGCAGGTCAAGGCGGCGTTCGACGTGACGCTGAGGGCCTTCGGCGCGGGCATCTCCGCCAAGCAGGGGACGTTCTCGTCCGGCTGGACCGCGGCCATGAAGAAGGGCGACTACGCGGTGGTGTGCTCGCCGTCCTGGATGCTCAGCCAGATGAAGACGAACGCTCCCGAGACAAACGGTAAGTGGGACATCGCCACCATTCCCGGTGGCTCGGGGAACTGGGGTGGCAGCTTCCTCGCCATCCCCAAGCGCGCCAAGAATGCGAAGGCGGCGTGGAACTACATCTCCGAGACGCAGTCGCCGAAGGGCCAGCTGGAGCACTTCCTGACGGCGGGGTCGCTGCCCACCGCTCCGTCGGTCTACACGGACCCGCAGTTGGTCGGGAAGACCGACCCGTTCTTCAGCAACGCACCGATCGGCAAGATCTACACCCAGTCGGTGCTGGGGATCAAGCCTTTCTACTTCGGTCCGCAGGACGGCCCCATCGGCACCGAGTTCCTCAACACGCTCACCAGCGTCGAGCAGGGCAAGGTGGCCCCGGCGAACGCCTGGGAGACCGCGCTGACGAATGTCAAGAACGCCGTACGCGAATGACGGAGGGCTGATGAGCGGCGGCCGGGTCCGGCCCGGCCGCCGCGCATCGGGAAGGTGACGCTTTGACCACCATGCTCGGCCCGGCCACGGCCTTACCGCACGCCCGCGGGCCCGATCGCAAGCGGCGGATCCGGCAGGGCGTACGGGAGTCCCTGGCGCCGTACGCCTACATCTCGCCGTTCTTCGTGCTCTTCCTGATCTTCGGCCTCTTCCCGTTGCTGTTCACCTTCTACATCTCCCTGTTCGACTGGGATCCCATCGGCGAGCACCGTTTCGTGGGGCTGGACAACTTCTACGAACTCCTGCACGATCCGCGCTTCTGGGGGGCGCTGCGGAACACGTTCAGCATCTGGGTGCTGTCGACGGTGCCGCAGTTGCTCCTGGCGCTCGGCCTGGCACACCTGCTCAACCACGCGCGGCTGCGCCTGGCCGCGTTGTTCCGGATGTCGGTGCTCGTTCCCTATGTCACCTCGGTGGCGGCCACGACGATCGTCTTCGCCCAGATGTTCGACCGGGACTACGGCATGATCAACTGGTTCCTCGGGTTGCTGGGCTTCGACCACATCGACTTCACGGCGTCGCTGTGGGGCAGCCACATCATGATCGCCACGATGATCGCCTGGCGCTGGACCGGATACAACACACTGCTCTACCTCGCCGCGCTGCAGGCGGTTCCCCGGGAACTGTACGAGGCCGCCGCCGTCGACGGCGCGAACGGCTGGAGACAGTTCCTGCACATCAGCATCCCCTCGTTACGGCCGATCATCGCGTTCACCGTCGTGACGTCGACCATCGGCGGGCTGCAGGTCTTCACCGAGCCGCTGCTGGCCAACCCGGTGACCGGCCTCACGTGCGGGGCGGCGCGGCAGTGCCAGACCGTCACCCTCTACCTCTACGAGCAGTCCTTCGGGCAGTTCCACTTCGGCTACGGCGCGGCGATCGGCGTCGCGCTCTTCGTCATCGTGGTGGTGTTCTCCGGGCTCAACTACCTGCTGACCACCCGTATCCGTTCGGAGCGCCCATGAAGCCCGCACCCTCGACCGCCGCGCCCAGGCGGGCCAGGCGGCGCCAGGCCAACCGCGTCCCGATCGCGGTGTACGCGCTGCTCACCCTCATGGCGCTCGTCAGCGTCTTCCCGCTCTACTGGATGTTCGTGGTGGCGACGACGGACTCCGCCACCGCGACCTCTCTCCCCCCGACGATCACACCCGGCGGCAACTTCCTGCACCTGGCGGAGCTGGTCTTCACCATCGTGCCGTTCGTGCAGTCCCTGCTCAACAGCCTTGTCGTCGCCACCACGATCGCCGTGGGCCAGGCGGTGCTCTGCGCGTTGGCCGGCTTCGCCTTCGCCAAGCTCTCCTTCCCCGGCCGCAACACGCTGTTCCTCATCGTCGTGCTGACCATGACGGTGCCGGCGCAGTTGGCCGTGGTACCGCAGTATCTGATCATCTCCCAGTTGAACTGGGTGGACAGCCTGCAAGCGGTGATCGTTCCCGGGCTGGTCAGCGCGTTCGGCATCTTCTGGATGCGCCAGCACATCGGCAACGCCATCGACGACGAGCTGATGCAGGCGGCGCGGGTGGACGGCGCGACCACCTGGCAGATCTTCTGGCGGATAGCCTTCCCGCTGGTCCGCCCGGCGGCGTACGTCCTGGGGCTGTTCACGTTCGTCTACGCGTGGAACGACTTCCTGTGGCCGTTCATCGTCTTGAAGTCGCCGGAGAACTACACCGTCCAGATCGCCCTCAAGGCACTGCAGCAGAACCGGGACATCGATCTGGGCCTGGCCATGTCCGGCTCCTTCCTGGCCACCATTCCGCTGTTGGTGCTGTTCGTCTTCGTCGGGCGTCGTCTGGTGCAGGGAATCATGGAAGGCGCGTTCAAGGGGTGAGCTCCGGTGCTGGTCCGTCGTCCGGCCGGCTCCGGCGCGCCCGTCGCCACCCGGCCAGGGAGCTCCCGTACGCCGCCACGGTGCGGCGCGGGCCCGACGCGAACGCGTCGGCCGCTGCGGCGGTGTGACAACGACTGGTCAAGGAGGGCTCCCCGGATGGCATTCGTATTCCATGTGGCGATCACCGGCTCGGATCACGCCGACGGTTGCGCCGAGCGGCCGTTGCGGACGATCAACCGGGCCGCGGGCGTCGCGCAGCCCGGTGACACGGTGGTGGTGCACGCGGGGGAGTACCGCGAATGGGTTACGCCGCGCCACGGCGGTCTCAGCGACACCCGCCGCATCACCTACGAGGCGGCGCCCGGCGAGCACGTGGTGATCAAGGGATCGGAACGCGTCACCGGCTGGGAGCCGCTCGGCGGGACGGTATGGCGGGTCGTCGTCGACAATGCGCTGTTCGGTTCGTTCAACCCGTTCGCCGAGGAGGTGGCCGGCGACTGGATCGTCTACCGCAAGGGCGCCCCACGCCGGCACCTCGGCGACGTCTACCTGAACGGCCTGAGCTTCTTCGAGGTGGCGAGTCAGGCGGAGGTCGACGATCCGCCCCGCCGCATCGAAGTCGTCGACGACTGGACCCGGGTGACCCGCCCGGTCGCCGATCCCGACCAGACCCGGCTCGTCTGGTACGCCGAGGTCGGTGAGCAGACGACGATCTGGGCCAACTTCCAGGGCGCCGACCCGAACACGGAGCTGGTCGAGATCAACGTACGCCGCAGCGTCTTCTACCCGGAGCAGCCGCACCTGGACTACATCACCGTCCGTGGCTTCGAGTTGGCGCACGCGGCCAGCCCGTGGGCACCGCCGACAGCCGACCAGCCGGGCCTGATCGGGCCCGGCTGGGCGAAGGGGTGGGTCATCGAGGACAACGTGATCCACGACGCCAAGTGCGCGGCGATCTCGATCGGGAAGGAGGGGTCGACCGGGCGGAACTTCTCGGCTCTGCGCGGTGACAAGCCGGGCTACCAGTACCAGGTGGAGTCGGTCTTCGCGGCCCGCCGGATCGGGTGGGACCGGGAGCACATCGGCTCGCATGTGATCCGCAGAAACACGATCTACGACTGCGGCCAGAACGCGATCGTGGGTCACCTCGGATGCGCGTTCTCCACGATCGAGGACAACCACATCCACCGCATCGGCGTGAAGCGCGAGTTCTACGGGTACGAGATCGCCGGCATCAAGCTGCACGCCGCCATCGACGTGGTGATCCGGCACAACCGGATCCACGATTGCTCGCTCGGCACCTGGCTGGACTGGCAGGCGCAGGGCACGCGGCTCTCGCGCAACGTCTACCACGACAACTGCCGGGACCTCTTCGTCGAGGTCAGCCACGGCCCCTACCTGGTCGAACACAACATCTTCGGTTCGCCCGCCGCGCTGGAGCTGTTCAGCCAGGGAGGCGCCTTCGTCTGCAACCTGATCTGCGGCACGCTGCGGCTGGAACCGGTGCTCGACCGCGCCACGCCGTACCACCTGCCGCACAGCACCCAGGTCGCCGGATACGCGGTGATCTACGGCGGCGACGACAGGTACGTGGGGAACCTCTTCCTGGGCGGCGACCCGGGCGCGGCCTACGGCGCGGACGCGGAGGGCGAGGGGCCGCCGCTGGTCGGCACCGCCGGGTACGACGGCCATCCCGCGTCGTTCGAGGAGTACCTGGCCCGCCTCGACGACCAGCCCCCCAGTGACCAGCAGAAGTACGTCGAGGTGAGACAACCGTTGTACGCCCGCGCGAACGTCTACGCCGCGGGCGCCCGGCCGTTCGCGGGTGAGCGCGAGCCACGGGTGCTGGGCGCCGCGACGGCGACGATCGTCGACGAGGGCGACGCGGTCTGGCTCGTCACCGATCTCCCCGAGGCGTTCGACGGGGCCCGTGTCGGTCTGGTCGGCGGCCGGGACCTGGAGCGGGTCCGGTGCGCCGACGCGGAGTTCGAGGAGGCGGACGGCAGCCCCGCCGTCATGGACGTCGACCTCACGGGTGCGCCCCGGCGGCCCGGACCCGACGGCGCTGTCGGCCCGATCGCGGGCCTTGCGTCCGGGGTGCGCCGTACGTGCGTGTTCTGACGACGGGCCTGCGCGTACGGCGCGGTCACGGTGCCGGCTGTGGCGCCGTGGCCGGCCCGCGCTTGGCCCGCTGGATCTGCTCGTAGACGTGGGTCCGCAGTTCGGTGAATCGGGGCAGGGCCCGGGTGGTGAGCTGGTCGCGTTCCTGCGGGAGGTCGATCAGGAGGTCCTCCTGCACCCGGGTCGGTGAGTTCGACAGGACGAGCACGCGTTGGCCCAGATACACCGACTCGTCGATGTCGTGCGTCACGAAGACCGTGGACATCCTGCGGGTCAGGTGCAGCTCGCGTACGAGGTCTTCCAGGTCTGCGCGGGTCTGCGCGTCCACCGCGGCGAACGGCTCGTCCATGATCAGCACTTCCGGCTGGTACGCGATGGCGCGGGCGATCGCCACCCGCTGCTGCATCCCGCCGGAGAGCTGCCACGGATGGCTCCGCGCCGACTGCCGAAGCCCGACCGCATCGAGGGCGTCGGCGACCAACCGCTCGCGTTCAACCCGGGAGAGCTTCTTGTGGCGAAGCGGGAGCTCCACGTTGCCCCTTACCGTCAGCCACGGGTAGAGGCTGCGGCCGTACTCCTGGAAGACCACGGCCATGGCCGGGCTCGGGCCCGTCACCGGCGTCCCCTCCATCTCGACGAGGCCGCTGGTGGGCCGGAGCAGCCCGGCCAGGCACTTCAGGAGAGTGGTCTTTCCGCAGCCCGAGGGGCCGACGATGCACACCAGTTCGCCGGGGCTCATGGTGAAGCTGAGGTCCCCGATGGCCTCGACCTCGCCCCGGCCGGAGGCGTAGACCTTCCGCAGGTGCTCGACCCTCAGCAGGGGGCTCCCGTCAGCCACGGGTGATCTCCTTCATTCCGTGGTACCAGCGCAGGGCGCGGCGTTCGACGACACCGAAGGCCACGGCGAGGAGGACGCCGATGAGGCCGAGCAGGAGGATGCCGCTCCACATCTCGGCGATGAGGTAGTTCCGTTGGAAGTAGGCGATCCGGTAGCCGAGACCGGCGGACGACGCGAACATCTCCGAGATGACCATGAGGATCAGGGCCACCGAGAGCGCCTGCCGTACGCCGGTCATGATGCGCGGACTCGCCGCCGGGACGATCAGCAGCCACAGCCGGTCCCACCGGGAGATCCGGAACGACTGGGCGGTCTCCATCATCACGCTGTCGGTCGCTCGGACGCCTTCGATCGTGTTCATCAGGATCGGCCAGATCGCGCCGGACACGATGACGACGACCTTCATGGTGTCGGTGATGCCGAGCAGGAGCATCGCGACCGGAATCAGCACGGGGGGCGGAATCGCGCGGAAGAACTCCAGCAATGGCTCGAGGAGCTCGCGTACCGGGCGGAGCCTGCCGATGACGACGCCGGCGGCGACGCCGAGGAGGATCGACGCGAAGAGGCCGGCCAGGAGCCGGTACACGCTCGGCAGGACGTCGTCGACGAACGCCGGGCCGATCCAGACCTGCCGGAACGCGTCGAGGAGCGGGCGCGGACCGACGAGGAACCGGTTCGTCGACCGGGTGGACCAGACGGCCCAGAGCCCGACGGTCAGGACGGGAAGCCCGACCGCGAACAGGAGGTTCTCGGCGACCCTGACGCCCAGGTCACGGGGCCGGGCCCTGCCCCCGCCCAGGGCGGTCATCGGGCCGCCTCGTCCGAGCGCACCGACTGGTGCCAGGCCAGCGAGCGGCGTTCGACGACGCGGAACACGATGTTCACCAGCAGGCCGAGGAGCCCGGTTACCACGACGAGGCCGTACAGGCCGACGGCGTCCCCGGCGGAGCGGGAGAGCTCGATCATGCGCCCGAGGCCGGGGTTGCCGATCACCATCTCGGCGGTGACGGCCAGGATGAGTGCGATCGCCGCGCCGAGGCGCAGGCCGGTCATCAGGTACGGCAGAGCGGTCGGAAGGACGAGATAGCGCAGACGTTCGCGGCGGGTGAGGCCGAAACTGCGCGCGGTGTCCCGGGCGACGGCGTCGACGTCGGCGACGCCGTAGAGCACCTGCACGAACACCTGCCAGAACGCCGCGTAGACGATGATGACGAGCGCGGCGCGCATCTGCAGGCCGAACATCAGCACGGCGAGGGGGATCAGCGCGACTGACGGCACCGGCCGCAGGAACTCGACCGTCGTGTGCGTCGCGCGGCGCAGGAACGGCACCATCCCGACCATCGTCCCCAGTGCGACCGCCGCGAGCGTCGCCACCGTCAGTCCGATCGCCCACGACGTCATGGTGAGCCGGAGTCGCCGCCAGAACGCCAGGTCGCGGACCTCCTGGGACAGCCACCCGAAGACGTCCGTGACGTACGGCAGGTAGTGCGGGTCGACCAGTCCCAGGGTCGGTATCAGTTGCCAGACGACGAGGAACCCCAGCAGGCCCACGGCGCCCAGCAGGATCTTGCGCATCGGCCGGCTACTGCTGCTGGATGAGGCGGTCGAAGTCGGGTCGCCGGTCGAGTACGCGGTACTTCTGGGCGAGCGTCGCGAGTTGCTCCAGGCCGGCCCGGTCGAGCTCCCACCCGAATGCCGGGAGCCGTACGGAATCCGCTACCGCGTCCGGCATCTCGAGGTTGTCCTTGATGGCTTGACGCAGGTCGGCCTCGTTGGCCGGATCCTTGGCCCAGGTGAGCGTCTTGCTCATCGCCGAAGAGAAGCCCGCGATCAGCGCGGCGTCGGAGTCCTTCAGCTTGCTCGACGTGATCGTCGTCAGGGTGGTGAGTCCGGGAATGGTGGCCTGGTACGGGGCGACCACGAGGGCGTCACCGCGTTCGCGCAGCTGGGTGATGAACGGCTCGGTCACCCAGGCGGCGTCGATGTTGCCGGCGGCGAGCTGGGCCGGCGCGTCCGGGAAGGCCACCTCGACGAACTTGACCTTGGTGGGGTCACCGCCGTCCTTCTCGACCGCGGCCATGATCGTGACATCGCCGGCGGCGCCCAGGCTGTTGACCGACACCTTGCGCCCCGCGAGCTGGGCCGGCCGGGTGATCCCCGACTTCGCCGACGCCACGACGGCGTTGATGTCGTCGCCGTCGGCGTAGGACGACGCGTAGTTCCCGATGATCACCACACCGAGGTTCTGCAGGTCGGCACGGAACGGGCCGAACGGCTGACCGATGGCGAAGTCGATGTCGCCGTTGATCAGCGCCGGGATGGCCTGTGCGCCGCCCTGTGCGGGCACGACCTCCACATCGAGCCCCTGCTCTCGGAAGATGCCCGCCTCGATGCCACCCCACAGCGCGGCGGTCTCGCTGATCGGCAGCGCCGCCACGCGGACCTTGCGTAGGTCGCCGCTCCCTGCGGGGGACGGACCGGTGGCATCGGAATCCGTGCAGCCGGTCAGGGCGATCGCGACGCCGATGAGAACGGCGAGGGCGGTGACCTTCTTCATGGACGAGCCCTTCCGTGCGGAGCGCTGGTGCACCCGGAGGAGTTGGGGGCCGGCGAGGTGAGGTGAACCATCCGCCCGCGTCGATCAGCGTCATGCAGCGGCGATTGATTGTCAAGAATTCCGGTATGACGATCGGCATTGCCGGTCGAGCGCCGTGCCCCGACTTGGAATACACCGGTAAAAGTATTGACCCGCGACGTTTTTGTGACCAAACTGTGCGGCGGCGGAGGGAGCGACGACGTGGCGATCGTGATCGTGGGCGCTGGGATCGGTGGCCTCACCACCGCCCTCAGCCTGCATCGGGCCGGCTTCCGTGACATCGCCGTCTACGAGCGCGCCGCCGCGCTGCGTCCGCTCGGCGTCGGGATCAATCTGCTCCCGCACGCCGTTCGTGAGCTGAACGAACTGGGTCTCGGTGAACGCGTGGAAAGGCTGGGCGCCGCGCCCGGCACGCTGACCTACTACAACCGGAAGGGTCAGCAGATCTGGAGCGAGCCGCGCGGACTCGACGCGGGATATCGCTGGCCGCAGCTCTCCGTGCACCGCGGCCGGTTCCAGATGGAACTCCTCACCGCGGTGCGGGAACGGCTGGGCGTCGACGCGGTACGCACCGGGCACCGGCTCGTCGGCGTCCGCAACGGCGTCGCACGCTTCGAGACGGCAGCGGGGGAGGTGAGCATCGCGGGCGACCTGATCGTCGGAGCGGACGGCATCCATTCCGCGCTGCGCCGGCAACATCAGCCCGGCGAGGGAGCGCCGCTGTGGAACGGGCTGACGCTGTGGCGGGGGACGGCGCGGGCGCCCGGATTCCTGGACGGGCGCACCATGATCATGGCGGGGGACGCGGAACAGAAGCTCGTCGCGTACCCGATCGGCGCCGGCCTGATCAATGTCGTCGCCGAGCGGCGCGGGCCCGGTTTCGCCGGGCCGCACGCGGACTGGAACCGGGCGGTCGACCCCGCGCCGGTCGTCTCGCTCTTCGCGGACTGGCGCTTCCCGTGGCTCGACGTGCCGGAGCTGCTCGCCGCCGCCGACGAGATCCTCGAATACCCCATGGTGGACCGCGACCCGATCGACAGGTGGACCCATGGGAACACGACGCTGCTCGGGGACGCCGCGCACCCGATGTATCCGAACGGTTCCAACGGGGCGTCGCAGGCGATCCTGGACGCGCGTACCCTCGCCTTCCACCTTGCCACCGCGCCGACGGTGCGGCAGGCGCTCGACGCCTACGAGGCGGACCGGCGGCCGGCGACCACCGCGCTCGTGCTGAGCAACCGGCGGCAGGGCCCGGAACAGGTGATGGTCCTCGCCCACGAGCGTGCGCCGGATGGGTTCGCGCACATCCACGACGTCATCCCGCCGAGAGAGCTCACCGAGATCGCGACCGGGTACAAGAAGGCGGCCGGCTTTCTCCCCGCCGAGCTCAACGAACGGGCCTCCCTGACGCCGACGGTCTTCCCGGGCGTCCTGGGCGTGACCGGCCCGGAAGCGACCGAGCTGGACGCGGCGCGACTGGCGTCGGTGATCTCACCGCTGCGCCGCACGCTGCTCGGCGCCGCCCGGGCCACCGAGCACCTGCCGGAGATCCCGGACGCGCAGATCGAGATCGTGCGGGCCCTGCCCCGGGGCGCGGTGTCCGGTCCCGGCGAGCTCGCCGAACGACTCCGCCTGAGCCGCTCGACGGTCAGCAACCTCCTCACCACGATGGAGGGCAACGGCCTCGTCGAGCGCCGCCCCCGTCCCGGCAACCACCGCCACATCGAGGTCCTCGCCACCCCGAAGGCCCTCGACCTGTTCGACCGCTTCGACCTCGCCAGCGGAGACCTGGTCGCCCGCGCCGCGGCCACCCTGCCGGCGGCGGACCGGGCGGCGCTCGCCGCCGCGGTGCCCGCGTTGGAACGCCTCCGCGACGCCCTCGCGCATGCCAAGGACGCGCCATGAGTACGCGTCGACCGGGGCATCCGCCACGTCGAGTTCCGCCCCTGCGACGCCGACTGCCGGCCGGGAACCCGTGAGCGCCCTGGCGGTTCCCGGCCTGGAGGCCGCGTTCGAGGTGGAGGCCCGGCTCGGCCCGCTGGAGGACCACGGGACGACCCGGGCAGGCCACCGCCGCGTCGTGCCTGTCGTCGGCGGCCGGGTCACCGGCCTCTTCGAGGCCGACATCCTTCCTGGCGGCGCCGACTGGCAGCTGGTCCGCCCCGACGGCGCGATCGAGGTCGACGCGCGCTATTCGGCGCGCACCGCCGACGGCGGTCACGTCTACATCCGGACTTTCGGTGTCCGCAGCGGCCGCCCGGAGATCCTCGAAGCGTTGCTCCGCGGCGACGCGGTCGAACCCTCCGAGTACTACTTCCGGTTGTGCGTACGACTGGAGACGTCGGTGCCCACGCTGGCCGTCCTGGAGCAGTGCGTTTTCGTGGCGTCGGCGGTGCGCGAGGCCGATCGGGTGCGCTACACCGCATACCGCATCACGTAGGGCGTTCGCGGTAGGGGTCGACGTGCGGTGCGCGGACCGGGCTTTGCCGTCCGCTCAGGCGCGGCCAGCCCAACCACGTGTGAGCCGCCCGGTCGACTCCGGTGAGCCGGATCCTGGTCAGGTGAGGAGGAGGAACGTCGGCACGGCGACCAGTGCGCCGGTGAACGCGCCCGCGACCACCTGACCGACCGTGTGGTCACCGAGCCGGACCCGGGACCAGCCCACCAGGGCGACGGGTCGCCGCCGTTTGTGAGACCGGCTATCTGGCGGGTAGGAGGCAGATGTGTCCGGTCATGGCGAGGTCGGGCCGGTTGTTGATTCAGGCGGGTTGGCGTGGACAGCCAGGGAAGGTGCCTGCCAGGCGGCGGCCCATTGTCGTCGACCACCGTCCGGATCGTGCACCGGGTCATGATGAAGGCGTTGAGCGACCTCGGGGTCGATGTCGATGGTGTCGCGGGAGGACTCGAGGAACATCCGCGCCTGTTCACTCGCCCACGAGCCGCCCCTGCGCATGCGCAGGGGCGGCAGCGTCGTCAACGCGGCCAGGTTGGGCGAAGGCCTGGCCGGCCAGCCTCAGGCGAACCTGAGCCTGGCTGGCCAGGCCACGTGCGGCTAGACGCCGCCGGACCGTGCCCCGGGCAGCGTCCGCACGGCGGTCAGCGTCACCTTGCCGCCCTGGTAGGACACCCTGAACATGTGGTGGCCCACGTTCAGGACCCGCCGTTCCGGCAGGGAACGGAAGTTGCCCTTGATCGAGTCGCCGCTCATGATCGTCAGTACCGTGCCGGGTGTGAGGGGCGCGCGAATGTCCAGGGTGAGTTCGCCGTCCAGCACCAGGCCACCCGCGGCCCGCACGCTCGTGTAGGCGTGGTCGCCGGAGATGGTGATGGCGACGCGACCCGCTCGGCTGACGGTCACGTTGCCGCCGACGTTCAGGACGTTGCCCGGCGCGACGTCGGTGAGAGTGATGGACACCGCTGACGCCGCTTCCCCGGACGACAGACCGGGCTGCAGCACGCCGCTGTCGACGTCGATGCTGCCTGCCACGAAACCGCTGCCGCCGAGCGTGCCGCCCTTGACGTGGATCGAGCTCGCGTGCGAGCCGGTGATCGAAAGCTTACCGCCCTCAACCGTCGTGCCGCCCTCGTAGGTGTCGTCGCCTGTCATGATCAGCGTCCCGGGGCCCTGCTTGGTCAGAGAAGCCGTGTAGAGTCGCTTGTCGATGTTCTTCTGAATGTGGGCCGCGCGCTGGTCCATCCATTCCTTGCGCCACTTGACGGCATCCCCATAGGTGATCTTGTCGTACAACTCGGGGCGGCCGTTGGTGATAGCTTGGATGTAAGGATCAGCCAAGATGCCCTGAAGCAGGAAGGCCTGTTGGTTAAGCCCGCCGTCCGGGTTCAGTACGTTGGGGCTAAATTCGCCGGCGTAGGCGATGCCTTGCTCCTTGTAGCCCGCCAACCACTCCAGATCTTTCCTTTCCCTTTCCTTGATCGCGATCTGGCTGATATCGTTCGACCAGACGTCCAGGGGCGCCTTGTCCATGTTGTAGGTCATGGGGCCCAGGAATTGGCCGGGACCATACATGCCTTTGGCCAGATCGGGAATGCCCCAGCCCCAGCGTTCGTCCGGAAGACCGTCGGGAGCGGTCCAAGCGATGGATGCCCCGGACGCAGAGACTTGTCCGGTGCCGAGGAATCTCACACCGTCGGACATCTTGTTGTTCGCCGTAGTGAACATCAGTTCACGGACCTGCTTGGCGTCCATGTTCGGGTAGCGAGAGAGCAGAACCCCCATCACCGCTGTCGCAACGGGCGTTGCCGGAGATGTGCCGTTCGAGTTCGAATAGTTGGTGTCACCACCGCTGTTCGTGGTCCGAACACTGTTTGAAGGGGTAGACACGGTCCACCACTTGGCGAGCCCTGCCTCGTTGTACCCGGACTGCTTTGTGTACTCAGGATTGGCCTCAGTGGGCGGCTGCACCCCGCCGACGGATACCCACTGCTTCTCCGCCAGGGGATTGAAGATGGGATACGCCGGGCGAAAATACGGGTTGCTCCAGTCGTTGTTGCCGGCCGACCTTACGTTGACGGTACCGCTGTCCTTGATAGCGTCCCAGATGGCATCCATGAAGGACCGTCCGGCGTAGCTCGGATTGTATTGGATGCCGTCTTTAGAATAGCTCTTCTTGAAGAGGAAATACTGGTACTCCAGATCCTTCAGGTGCTCATTGGGGATAATTGTGGCCATTGCCGTGGCGCTGATGCTGTCCTTGCCACGAAGCTGGTAACCGTTGGCGAGGTTGCCATTGACTCCAAGGTCGTTTCCTAGGCCGTCAAACCGAGTCCTGTCAATAGTCTGGACATACGATCCCCAGCTGCTGTTGATGACCTGGGCACCTGCGTCGACCAGGGCCTCGTTGGCGGTACGCCAGTACACGTAATCATGGAAGGGGCCGTGGGACTGGGTGTCGGAACCGCCGGTCATCGCAACATACATCTTCGATCCAAAGGCGATGCCGTGCTGGTCTTTGACATCGCGGATGCCGGAGGTGACCCCAAGCATGCCGGTCCCGTGCCCGTAGTCACTCGTTCTCGCCTGATCACCGGCCACAGTGAACGGCTGGCCTGCAGCAAACGGATTCGCCGGGGTTGCTGCGTTTCGATACCCGAAGCCGGACGTGCCGTAGACACCCTCCGCTCTCACCGGAACGATCAGCCCGGTCTGAAATGCTTCATGGGTAGCCCTGTAGCCCGAATCCATCATGCCCAGCGCGACGCCCTGCCCGAAGTACCCCAGGGCATAGGCGGTGGACGCGTTTACCGCGACAAGTTGCCAGGGGGAATCGACCGCTGCGCCAGGGTTGGAAGGATTGTGGCCGGTGTAGTAACCATATTCCGGCGTTTCCCAACTGGCTTTAGCGGCATCTAGTTCCCCTGGCCTCGTGGCGACAAAGCCGGGGTCTCCGGGGTACGTCGGCACGCCGCCTGTATGGCCAGGTGTCGATGTCGGGCCGGCCTTAGGCGATGCCATGCTGAACGCGGCCGGGAACAACGCGATGCCGCCTCCGGCGGCAAGGGCCCCTCCCAGCCGACGCAGAAACTGCCGCCGATCCACGAACCTCATGCTCATCTCCGACTCCTTCCGATGGATCTCTAACGGACCAGGGCGACCCGTCGCGTCCCAGCGCCATGGCCTACACGCGCTGGTCGGGACAACATAGTTTTGTCGCTTCTACCAGGCTGATGTCGACGGTTTTATTCGGGATCCCGACTGCCACACGAGCCGAAGCACGAACGTCGGGTGTTGACTGTTGTTGGGGCCGGCACGGAGGGTGACTTCGACGCCGAGAACGCTCCATGCCAGTGGCAGTGCAGACGGCGCAAGCCCGATAGCGGGCAACGGCCATTGCGAGCCGACGCGGTGCGCGCACCTTTGTGGCGGCAGCCGCGATCAGAAGGAACCCCTGCCACGTCAGAACGGCGAACTGGAACGCTCCCACGAGCGGGCCTCCCTACGTGGTCACCAATTAGACTGCGACAGAAGTTCCTCGTCAAGGGGGCAAAACCAGTCCACCGGAACGGTTGAGTGACCGCCTATATCGTTCATGTGACTGTTGAGCACTGGGTCACAGGCTACGTCCACAGGGGTGGTGTACGACTTGTCCCTGATGGGCTAATTGCCTAGATAAGAGACGGTCACTGCGCGATCCTTCGAGACGGCACAGTCCGGGCGAAGGAGTGTGATGCGCGATGGCCGTACCTGAGAGGGTGAGCCCTGCTGACCTGCTGTGCGAGCAGATCGCGGGCACGTCGCCGGGTCTGTTGCAGCGATGATCAGAACGTTCGCGCCGGCAGCGAGGTCCGCCGAAGCAGCGGCATGGGTTACCGGCAGCGCAGCGACGAGCGGGCCAACTCCCGTAATGGTTATCAGCAAAGGGAGTGGGACGCCCGGTCCGGGTCGATCGGCCTACAGATTCCGAACTGCGCCAGGGCTCCTACTTCCCGGACTGGAAGCTGACTCACCACCGGCGGGCTGAGCAATGACCGCGCACCTGGACGTCCAGGTCGAGGCGTTCCGCAGCCGGCCCCTCGCGCGGCGCATTGCACGTTCATGTGGATGGACGCCCTGACGATGAAGGTCCGCGAAGCAGGTCGCACCGTCAACGTCCACGCGTTGATCGCCGTCGGGTTCTGACGATCGGCGACCGGTCCAGTCGGGCGCCGATGGAATCTGTGGAGACCACCGCTCGGGGCACGGTCGTGCTGTTCTGGGACACGGAGTTCTCCATTGTCGAGAAGTGCCCACCGCGCGGGGGAAGAACCGGCCGGGATCGTTACGTCCAGATCTGGCCAAAGCCCGCGGGGCCGGCCTTCGCGGCACTGACCCGGTCCTGCGCCCCGCTGCTCACCGCCGTCGGTGGCAGGTCAGTCGTCGGCGTCGACTTCGACGCCCGGCAGGTCTGGCCGGAGTGGGGACACCACCGATGCCGACCCGGTCGGCCGGGCGATCTGCGCGCTCTGGTCGGACTGGCTACCGGCGGTGACCGGCGAGGTGCTCCACGTCGACGGCGGGATGCGCGCGATGGGGGCCGGTGGGATCCGGCAGGCCCGGGTGTCGGCCCCGGCCGCGGCGGGGCGGGGCGCTGACGCGACGGCTCGACCACCGCGCTGAGCTGCCCGCACTGGTCGGCAGCGAGTTCGGCGTCAGCTCCTGGCGCACGATCGACCAGGACCCGGTCGACCGGCTCGGGGCCCTCACCGGGACCGGCAGTGGATCCACGTCGACCCGGAGCGGGCCGCGTCCGGGCGGTTCGGCCGGCCGGTGGCCCACGGATTCCTGGTGATCTCGCTCGTGCCCGGGATGCTCCACGAGATCCTCCGGGTGGGCGGGGCGGATCACGTGCTGAACAAGGGTGTCGACCGGATCCGGATCACCCGGCCGGTGCCGGTGGGCGCCCGGGTCCGCGCCCGGTTCGAGCTGCCCGCCGCGCGGGTCCGGCCACGCGGCTACGTGGAGGCCGTCTTTGCAGCTTCCGTGCAGGTCGAGGGGGTCGCCGATCCGGTGCCGAGGGTCGCGGTCAGCTATCTGTACCGGGTGACGGAAGCAGCCGGTGCGGTGAAAGCTATACCTCTGCGGTAATGGACACTGCGCAATCCATGTCGCAGCATCGGTTCATGGCCGTTACCGTGAGTAAGTCAGGCGTAGGTGAGCTGTTGCGGGACTGGCGTCGGCGTCGCCGCCTGAGTCAGCTCGAGCTGTCCAACCGTGCCGAGATCTCCACCCGGCACCTGAGTTTTCTCGAGACTGGCCGATCCGTTCCCAGTCGGGAGATGGTCCTCCAACTCGCCGATCATCTCGATCTCATGCTGCGAGACCGGAATCGTCTGCTGCTGGCTGCGGGATTCGCACCGGTCTACCCTGAGAGCGCATTCGAGGCGCCGGAACTGGGCGCGGTGCGGTCGGCGGTGCGCCAGGTGCTGCGCGGGCACGAGCCGTACCCGGCCGTGGTCGTCGACCGGTCGTGGCAGCTGGTGGACGCCAATCAGAGCCTGGCCATACTGACCGACCTGGTCGACCCGTCGTTGCTTGCGCCGCCGGCCAACGTGCTGCGCGCCAGCTTGCACCCGAACGGGCTGGCTCCGCACATCGTCAACCTCGGTGAGTGGCGGGCGCATCTGCTGCACCGCCTGCGCAGGCAGGCGGAGTTCAGTGGCGACCCGACCCTGGCCGAGCTGGAGGACGAGCTGCGTGGCTACCCCTGCCGCGATCCGCGCCCGGAGCACGACCTGCCGCCGGCCAGCAACATCGTGGTGCCGCTGCGGGTCCGCCGGCCCGAGGGCGTGCTCAACCTCTTCACCACCGTCGCTACCTTCGGTACACCGCTCGACGTCACCGTGTCGGAATTGTCAATCGAGTCGTTCTATCCGGCCGATGAGGAAACCTCACGCGTGTTGCGGGGCACTCGGGAGTTGGCGGGTGCCGGCTACTGAGCCGCGCTGCACCGATGAGCCCGAGGTTGGCGGCTACGACGTCTGGTTCCAGGGCGACAGCTCCCTGATCGCGACGGTATCGACGCCGCTGTCGGCGCCGGTGATCGCCGCCACCCCGCTCAAAGATCCTTGAACCGATCTCTCAGAGATCCGCCGATGCGGCCGCGTGCGGCTACGCCGTCATCGCAGCGTAGGCCGTCCCCGATGGGTGGCCCACTCGGAGGCCAGGATTGACATGACCGTCCCATCGACCCAACCGTCGCCGTCGCGTAGCACGTGGCGTAGCACGCCCTCCGGGATGAACCGGGTCAACCCCACCGGGTCGGCGACAGGTAAGTTGACGAGCACGGGGGTGTTCTATGGCGTTAGCGGCCGAAGACGCGGTAGATGTCATCGACGCAGTCACGCTGCACGGTGTCCCATGAGGTTTGGTAGACCTTCGGTGCCGCGTCGTAGAGCCCTTCTCCCTTCCGTACCACGGCGGTAAAAAAGTCGAACATGCGGCGCTGGCCGTAGCGGCGGACCATGCAATCGACACTCAGGTGCCCGGTGCCGTAGAAGGAGGCCACTTCCCCTGCACTGGCGCTGGCCTTTGGCTTGGCCTGATCCCGGTCGAGAACCCGCATACGGGGCTTACCCTTGTGCCATCGACGCGCCCATAGCACCTTCGGATCGGAGGCTTTCGGGCCGCCCCCTGCGGCGATGTACTCCGCGACGCCTTCAATAAGCCAAGCGTCATCGCTCTTCACGCTCGGAGCGAGCTGACTGCCACTGAGGGTAACGACGTGGCCGAACTCGTGACGCAGCAATTTCGTGAGGTTCCCTGCGGCCTCGGTGCGGACCACCACTTCGTACTGCAGTGATCCTCCCGGGTAGGCATATCCGGCGTAGTTCTTGCCTCCCGCTCCGCTGCGCCAAGCCTTCCACTCCGTGGGGCCCGCGAGGTAGACGATGTAGCGGGCGGGCGGCTGCTGACCCACCAGTGTGGCGTACCGGTCAGTGGCCGTGGCCGCCCGGTCGCCTGCCGCAACGGCGGCGGACAGGCGGGCCTGCTGACCGGGTGGCGCCGCCACGGTGACCCGCCGCCCGTCGGCGAAGGTGAAAGCAGTTGTTTCCCATGGCAGCGGGCGAGGCACGATGTCCTCTGCGGGTATCCGCAGGTCGCTGATCAGGTACTGGGCTTGGGGGCCGCGACGGGCGAAGTCCATCAACAGCGTCAGATCCTCCGTCGCCCCTGCAGGTGGCGCCGTCGCAGCGCCGCGTTCGTCACCGGTAAAGGCGTAGCGGACACCGACGGCCACGTCCTTCGCTGCCGCGAGGTCGAAGCCCGGACGGTCCCGGAAGATCGGTTCCCAGCGGGTGACGTGCAGGCCACGCAAGGTGTGGAACATCTGCCGATAGCGGCCCACGAGGTCCGCGTTGTCAGGATCCACCGCCGCAAGCCAACCGGATTCGTCACCTGAAAGCAGGGCGGTGCCTTGTGCGGTCAACCGGTCCCGGATCAGGGCCCAGTCGTCGACCAACGCCTTCGTCTCTGTCGAGGAAGCGGACGGGTAGCCGCCCGGCGGTGGCGGCTGCCCGCACCCCGCGACGCAGAGCAGGGCCATGACCACGGATGCCCCGACCCGGGCAGCGCGGCCACGCGCACCGCTCCCGTAGGCCGCACATAACGTCCACACGGCAATGACCCTAGATTGCATCGAGACTCTGTGTGGTCCCCAAGTCGCTCTGATGTGGTGGACCTGCTCGATCATCGCGGTCAGACCCTCGTGGTGCCTCGACCAGGCACTGTCGGGCTGGCCTTGGCCGCTATACGGCCGGCGGTCAAGGACAGCGGTCTGGCGGCTGCTAGAGCCGGGAGGGCTGCTGCGAAAGCCAACCCCGGTGTCGTGTCTTCAGCGCGTCGCGTTGCTCTCGCGTCGGCAGGATGACATCGGCCCCGCCGTCGTACGGGTGGTACAGCCATCGAAGATCAGCCGGTGCGAGGATCACGTTCGCCAACTCGTCGTCGGCAACGGCCCGCAACAGAACGTCGATCACACCCGGTCGCCAGGGAACCACCTCGGCGTAGAGCTGGATGTAGGTGGGATCCTCGGGGTCTTCGAGCAGGGTCTGCCAGTGTCGTGCCGACGGCGCGACTTCTGAACGCCTCGGCCACTGTGCAGGGGTTACCGCCGGGCCCTCGGTCCACTCGCTGGTGACAACGAGAAGGACAGCACCGGGGTCGAGTGCTGACAGCACCGTGTGGTGCCGGTCGAGCACAACGCCGTACTCGCCCTCGTTCTCGGGGTGACGCTTCGATCCTGGCAGGCTGTGGAACCGTACCCACCGATCCGGGTATCGGCCGCGCAGCCGGTGGGCGAACGGCGGGCACTCGGGCCAGCGCTCCTGCCACAGCGCGGTCAAGGCCGGTGCCCAGCCGTCGTCGGGTCGCGTCCGGCGACCGGGCTGCGGTCGTGCGGGAGGGCGAGGCGCGGGTTCCGCCCGGGTCAGGAGAGCAGGAGGTACGTGGGCGCGGCGATGAGCAGGCCGGCGCACGCGCCCGCCACCACCTGGCTGACGGTGTGGTCACCGAGCCGCACCCGTGACCAGCCGACCAGGGCGACGAGTGCCGCCGCCGGGACCAGGGCGGGCCCGAACACGATGACCAGCACGGAGACCGAGCCGGCGGCGACCGCGGCGTGGGCACTGAGCTTCCACGCCTGGTTGATCGCGGTGACGATGAGCAGGACGGCGAACATCACCACGACCATGGCCACGAGGGCCCGGGGCGCGCCGACGAGGATGAGCAGCGCCAGACCGACCAGTACGGAGAGCAGCCCGTACACCAGGGGCATGCGACGTTGCTCCCGCACGCCGATGTGGTGGTCGGTCAGCCGTCCCCGTCGTACGCCCAGCCAGATGATGCCGTACGGGACGACGGAGCAGAAGAAGATGGCCAGCAGGGCCCAGCCGATGCCGGCCGCGATGGCCGGTGCCGTGCTGCGCAGCGCGATGATCAGCGGCATGGCGGCCGCGAAGACCGCCGGCGCGAAGACCTCGGTGGTGATCCGCGCTACCCGGTGGGAGGTGCTGCGGGCGGGCGCGTCGACGACAGCTGGCACGGTGAGGGCTTCTACCTTTCGGAGGGCTGCGGCCGGGTGGAGCCGGCGCGGGTTGTGGTCTCGGCTATGATCGTGGCGACCAGTGGCGTTGTCATCGCCCGGGCGACCTGGGCCAGCCACGTTACTTGGTCGGCGGCACCGGGTTCACCGGTGCCCGGCTCCCGGGGCGGCCCCAGCGGTATCCCAGGTGCCTCCACGGATGCGTCGTCGGCGACCGTGCCGTCGAGTCGAGCCTGCAGTGCCGCACCGACCACGGCGGCTTCGACCACGGCTGCCTGCTGCTCCGCACGCAGGCCACGGTGCCGGGCGGCGCGTTGTGCATGGGCAGCCACCGCCGCCGACATCCAGGGTCGCAGGCTGGCATATCCGTCCAGGATCTCCACCGTGATCCTGACCCGTCGCAGGGAGGCGTTGCGGGCGATCGACATGGCGCCCCGGACTCCGGAGCGCCGCGGCAGCAGTGCGATCTCCGGTAGGACGTCGTGGATCCGTGCCCACAGGGGATAAAGCCGGTAGTAGTCGCCGCACGCCCTTGCCCACGTCCAGAGGCGGTCGAGGCCGACGTGAGGCCCCCAGGACGGGATCGTGGACCCGATCAGGACCAGCAGGATCGAGGTGGTGAAGGCGACCACCACCACCGCGTCCGTGATCAGGGCCGAGCCCGGCGCCAGCTGTCCCACCCCGACGGCCACCAGCTTGGCGCCCACGTAGGCCAGCCCGGCCAGCGAGCCGGCAGTGATCAACCGGAGCCCGAAGCGCAGCAGGGGTCGGTGGGCGATGCCGGCGTACCGGTGCGCCAGGACCACCACCTGCGTCAGTGACCAGGCCAGGTACGCCAGGTAGACGTAGAGGAACGGCGCGTGGAAGGGCTCGCCGTAGTACTCGCCGGTGCGGACGCGTGGATCGGAGAGGCTGACCGCCGGGGGCGTGCGGAGGAAGAGCACGATCATGGCCGCGACGGTGACGCCGAGTGCGGTCAGCTGGCGGCGGACCCGCCGTCGGGTGCTGGCGTCACCGTTGGTCATGTAGAGCAGGAACGCCTGGGCTGCGGTGACGCAGACCAGCGAAAGACAGTTGGACGCCAGGCGGGCGACATCCGGGACACCGACGAACTGGTCGATCCGCGGCATGACCGGCTGGAGGGTCAGCGAGAGGGTGATCGCGATCAGCGCCAGGCAGAGCGCGCGCAGGGGGCGGTTCCCTCGGTCCCGGGCCAGGTCACGCAGCTTGTAGAGGCTCATGCCCCAGCAGATGAGCGTCACGACGACCATCGCGCCGCGAACGAGGCTCACCACGCGGCGGCCCGTCCTTCCAGCGTCGCCACCAGCCGCGCGGACACCTCGGGGTCGGCCGGGGTGGGCGTGGGGATCCTGGACCAGGATCCGGCGCGCTCCACGGCGACGGTCCCGAAGATCTCCGCCCGGCGTTCGATCGGCGCGTCGTACGCGCCCCGGGCCAGCGCGACCTGCGGGGCGGACGGATCCGTCGACGGCATGAGTACGGCGGCGAGCGACTCAAGACCGCTTGGCGTGGAGACGTCGTCGAACATCATGTGCCCGTACTCGTGCCCGATGATCAGGCTCTGTCGCACCTGGCTGGCGTTGGCGTCGTAGAACACGTAGTCGGCGAACTCCCCGGCCACCCAGAGGCCGTGCGGGGCAAGGGCCGGCAGGTGCCGGGCGATCAGGTGCACCGGCCGCCCCCGACGTTGCTCGATGCGATCGTGGAGCTGAGTGAAGGTGAAGGTCGAGGGCAGTTTGAGGGCGGCCAGGAGCTGCTCCGCCTGTAGTCGCAGGTGGTTCAGCGTGCTACCGGCTTGGCGTCGCATCGAGTTCCCCGTTCCACAGCTCCGGCATGGTCTCTTCTTCGCGATGGAGCCGGGTGATGCCCGAACGGCAGACTCGCGACCCGCTCGCGGAGGTCACCGCTCTGCCCTACGCGGTCGCTGCTCCAGCACCGATGAGAGTCGTTCCAGCAGCAGGGCGTGCGGTGCCGAGGGGGTGTTCCGGGTCGTCCACACGCCTGCCAGCTGTTGCACCCGGGTGGCGAAGACCTCGGCCTGGCGCTCCTCACGGCGCGTGTAGACGACCCGCTTGCGAGCCAGCCGGAGGCGGGCCACGACAGACTTGGAGAGGGCGTCGCCGAGGGCGTGACCGACCGCGGGACCGCCGACATGCTCGAAGACCATGTGGCCGATGCCGTGCAGGGCGAGGTGGTCGCGGTGCGGACGGGGGAGGGCCGATCCGACCAGGATGTGATCGGTCGTGGCGCCCTTACACCACAGTGCCTGGGCGCCAGCGGATCGGGTGCGGACGGCCGTCACCACCAGCGTTCGCCCTCGAAGCCGTTGCAGCTCCGCGCAGAAGTCGTGCAGCGCGAAGGGCGCGGGCATGACCAGGTTGCTGAGGATCTCATCGCAGCGGTGGAGCTGCTGATCGTCCCACGCCGCCGCCTGACCGTCGTCCCACCAGCGGTGCAGCCGTACGCAGCCCGCAGTGACCGGGGGCCCCGGTCTGGTTCGCGACGGGACGTCAGTCACGGGGAGCGGGCCGTTCGACGTTGCCCCGTCGGCCCCGGGCGGCGGCTTCCAGTCGTTGCACCTGCTCGATCATCGCTACGACGGCCGCGTGGCCCTCGGGCGACAACCGGGCGTCCACCAGTCGCATGGCGACCTGCTTGATGTGCGGATCGGCGAGCGCGTGAACGAGGTCGTCCTGATCTCGCTGCCCGGTCACCTCGGTGAAGAAGGCCGGCGACCGCTGGAAGAAGGCGGCGATGGCGTCGACGACCGAACGCCGCGGATCCGGCGCCCGGCCCTGCCGCAGGTTGCTCAGGTGGGTGTGGGAGATCTTGCAGCCGCGTCGCGTCAGTTCGTTCGCCACATGCCGCACGCTGTAGGGCTTGCCCGCCGGGTCAGCGGAGTTGCGGAAGAGCCAGTCGAGGCGTTCGGCGAAGGTTTCGCCAGGTGGATCGTCGGCCTCAGGCATGGGGACTCCTTGCGCGATGGAATACAAGATTTACACGACCGCCGACTTCGGAATCAAGCATTGACAGCGCTCCTCGTCCTGTGCGTAACATTGCGACCACGCCTGGCAGCGGGCATGGACGCTACGGATCATAGGTGGAACGGGGCGCTGCCAAGGTGGTCTGTTGGGTGACCCGCAGGACATGGCGAGGACGGGGGCGTCATGTCCCGCGGGGTTCCCGTGACGGGAGCAGCCCGAGGGACTGCGGGCGAGTAGAAGGCGTCTTCGGTCGGGAGCCGTCCCGGTCCCGGTTCGTGGATGCGCGTTCGTGCCGGCACGCAGCGCGCCTGTTGCACGTCGGCGCGCTGCGTGCCGCACACCTCGGAGCCGACGGATGGCCGATGACCGCGACGCCGACATCGCCGACCGGGTCATCGCCCCGCCACCTCGGCACCGCACCTCCTGGGGGAGCTGATGCGGATCCGCGCGGCCGAGGTGCCCGAGGCCCTGGCACCGGCCACGTGCGCCCTGCCGGATCTGCTCGCCGCCGCCAGCGACCCCGGGTAGGCCGCACAGATCCGATCCGGTGGACGTGGCGGACCGAGACCGCGAAACGACCTGCTGCACGACCGACCGAACGGGGTGACCGGCCTTGCTGACGACCGATCAAGCTGACGGCATGGAGTACATCGAGGCAACGAGGAGGGTCGGCGCCGGTCTCACGGAGGCTGCGGACGACACCGCTGCGGCGGCAGCCGTCCAGTTGGCGATCGAGGCGTGGCAGTGCCTGGCGGGAACCGATTTTGCCTGGGACCGTTTCGGCCTGGAGTTGCTCGACATCAGGGCGCGGCTCTACTCGGAATACGACGACGTGGTCGTGGGCGCTGCGGCACCGGTTCGCGACACTGCCGAGACCCGGCTGGCCGTGACGACGTTGCTGGAGCAGCTTGCGTGCTACCACGAGCGTCGGGCCGTCGACGATCACGGCGACCTGGCCCGGCGGCGCAGCCACGACGCCAGCGCCCAGCAGTTACGGCGTGCGGCGGCGGCCCTGGCCTGACCGAAGCCGAACCACGTCCGACGGGGGAAGATGGGCGGCTTCTACGTGGATCCGGCCGGCCTGAATGGGTTGTACAACCTGCTGCACCGGGCAGCCGGCGACGTCGGCGACACCCGTTCATAGGTCAAGCGGCACTGCGACCTGCCCTTCGCCGAAGAAGGTCTGCTGGTCATCATCGCCAGCCCACACCAGGTGGCCTACGACCGGGTGACGCAGGGGCTGCAACGGCTGCCCAACGCGGAGATCGCACGGCGGGTCGGGACCATTCGCCCCCCCGCCCTGCGGCACGCGCACCACGAACCCGAGGTGAGCGGCCCGTACCTAGTCCGCAAGAGGTCGACGGACGGTCGGGGACTTAGTCGGTGATCACCGGCCAGGCATAGGCCAGCAGAGCGCACGCTGCCCCGAGCAGCGCGAGTGAGACACCACGGGTGCGGATGGGCAGCGCGGCGAGCACGAGCAGGATGATCGCGATGACATAGAGAAACGCTTGCACCGACATGGCAGTCTCCTCAGGGGTTGGCTGACGGGCGGTGCGATCTCTACCCCCGCCGGCCCGGTGGCGAAACCCCCGGCGTCGACACGGGGCCGTTGTGGTGGCGCGAACGGGCGCGGTTCGGGATAGCCTTGGCTCATATGGCTACCTATCGCAGCGCCTCAGTGCTCCTTTCCTCGGACGGCACCAGGACCCCCGGCACCGCCGCCCTCTTCGCCGAGCCCGCCCGCAAGGGTGGGACCCCGCCGTGGGCCGGTGACTTCCGACCCGCCAACAGCGCCGGCAACGGCCCCAAGAACGCGGTCGGGAAGACCTTCACGTTGGAGCTGCCCGACGGCAGCACCGGCAAGGTCGTGGTCCAGAGTCTCAAGAGCGGGAAGGGAGGCGTCGTGCTGGCGCTGATGGGCGAGGACGCTCCCCCCTTCTGAGCAGGCGACCCCCTACTGATTTAGACGACCCGAGCCGCCCTGGTCGGTGCAGGCCCGCCGGCCAGGGGCGCCGATCAGCGGCGGCCGGCGGCCAGGGTGACGAGGTACTGTCCGCCGCCGGCGTCGACGCTGGCGGTGACCGGCAGTCCGGGTGTCAGCCGGGAGAAGCGGTCGACCAGCCACTCCGCGGCCTCCTGGGCGTCCTTCCGGCTCGCAGAGCGGGCGACCAGCTCGCGGCCGCCCTTGCGTTCGAGGCGCTCGGCGACGGTGATCAGCGGTGCGGGCTCCACCACGTGCAGCCGGTCCGGCCAGGCGATGACGACCTTGACGGCACCCTTGCGGGTGTTGCAGGCGCGGTGCGCGAGTCGCTCGGTGACCTTGGCCTTCTTGTCGGTGGTGCGGCTGTCGACGCTGGGGCCACGCGGGTCGTTCACCGACATGGCGGCGTCGACCGGCTCGTCGCACACCCAGCATCGCCAACTGTCCCGCCGCGCGACGTCATCCAGGAGACTCATCCGAGCAAACTAGCCTGTCGGCTTCCGGCCCGGCGACGACCCCGGCCGCAGAGGGCCCCGGCGGCTTCGGCGATCTCCTATCGTCGACCCGTGGCGTTCCCACCGCCCGGCGTCGATGTCGTGGACTGGTCGCGGATGCGGAGCGGGTCGGGCAGTGCCCGGTCCTGGCGGCCGAGCTGCCGCACCAGGGCCCGGTCCAACCGTGGTGACCCACCTGGCCGGAGGCCGTGCGGCACCGTGCGGGCGCGGATTCTGTCAGGCGGGTCACGGGAAATGTCGGTGATCGCCGCGCGCCGCCGCCCCATACTTGCCCGATGGCGCAGGCGATGATCGATGGACAGTGGCAACGGTTCGTCTCAGAGGGCACCCGCACCGGCAAACTCGCGACGACCCGCCCCGACGGGTCACCGCACGTGGTCCCGATCTGGTTCGTGCTCGACGGCGACGACCTGCTGTTCAACACC
This sequence comes from Micromonospora sp. DT233, assembly GCF_049841815.1. Classification (NCBI taxonomy): domain Bacteria; kingdom Bacillati; phylum Actinomycetota; class Actinomycetes; order Micromonosporales; family Micromonosporaceae; genus Micromonospora; species Micromonospora sp. DT233. Next base: position 48,786 of record NZ_JBNCLB010000005.1, read on the forward strand.
GGCAAGACCTCCGCGAAGGCGCGCAACCTGGCCCGCGACGACCGCGCCGTGCTGTGCGTGGACGACGAGAACCCGCCGTACGCGTTCGTCACCCTGCGCGGCCGCGTCACGATCAGCGAGGACCTGGCGGAGATGAGGCGGTGGGCGGCCCGGATCGGTGAGCGCTACATGGGTGCCGGCCGGGGCGAGGAGTTCGGCGCCCGTAACGCCGTCCCCGGCGAGCTGCTGGTGCGCCTGCGGGTCGAGAAGGCTCTCGGCTACGTCGGCATCGCCGACTGAGCACCGCCACTTCGACATCCCGAATCGACGACCTCACCATCGAGGACGCCAGTTCGAGCACCGAGAACCACCTCCGGGGCTTGCTGGGCGGCTGGGCCCGGGCACCGCCGAGGCGGGCGATGAGCGGCCCGGTCCTGGCCTGGCTCAGGACTGAGTCGGCCCGGGCCGGGCTGGCGAGAGGGGCGTCGGTGGGAAGGTCAGCGCACCGCTACGGGGTGAGGTAACAGGACTTCGGCACGTTGGGCAGCGGGTCGCCGCCGAAGGCGGCCGTGGAACACGGGGTGCCGCCGGTGAAGCTGCGGTAGACGTACTTCCCACGGGCGCCGTACGCGACGGTCTGCTGGCCGGCAAAGGCACAGGTGCCGTTCTCGGCGGCGCAGACGGTGCCGTAGCCGCTCGGGCCGCCGGTGGTGCGCCAGTAGCAGGCCTTCGCCGTCCGGTCGATCGGGTCGCCGAACGTGGCGTTCGTGCAGGAGATGTTCCCGGTGGCCGTGCGGTGGAAGAACGCGCCGTTGGCGCCGTACGCGATGGGCTGGCCGTTGGCCGCGGCGCAGGTGCCGGCCTCCACGGCGCACTGCGTCCAGCCGCCGACGGGGCCGCCGCCCGGCGGCAGGTAGCACGCCTTCGGGGTTTGGTCGAGCGCGTCGCCGAAGACCTCGTTGGTGCAGGCGGTGCCGTCCACGGCGAGCCGGTGGCGGAAGGCGCCGTTGGCCCCGTACGCCACGTTGCGGGTGCCGGTGAAGGCGCAGGTGTCGTCCTCGGCGGCGCATCGGGTGTAGCCGCTGGGGCCGCCGAGGGGTGCCACGTAGCAGGACTTCACCAGGTTGGGGGCGGGGTCGGTGCCGAACGCGGCGCTCGTGCAGGCGGTGCTGTCGGTGGCCGTGCGGTAGGCGTAGGTGCCGGCCCCGTAGGCCACCACCCGGGTGCCGCCGAACGCGCACTGCCCGGTCTCGGCGGCGCAGCGGGTGAACCCGGCGGGGAGGTCGTCCCCGGCCGGGGCGGGCGGCGGCGGGTTGCCCAGGCCGGTGGCGGTGAACGTGTAGCTGCCCGGGGCGACGCCGGTCAGGTACACGTACCGGGCGTCCTGGCTGGCGCCGCCGATGCCGGGGCGCGGCTGGAACGTCCCGTTGCTCCAGACGACGGCCCCGTTGACCCAGACCGTGACGTCGCCGCTCAGCTTCGGGATGCCGACCCGGCCGGTCGTACCCGCCGGGCTGGTGAGCTGGGAGCTGAAGGTGCCGGCGGACGGGTTGCGCGACCAAGCGGCGTCGACCGCGCCCTGTGGCATGGTGATGCGCCCCTGGACGCTGGTGAGGTCGCCGGGGTGGGGGACGAACCGGTAGTGCCCGAGGGTCGGCTCCGGCGCGGTGCCGAGGACGTGGAACGTCAGCGCCGACGTCGGCCCGGTCGACCAGCCGTGCGCCAGGCTCATGAACGACGGGCTGTAGGCGAGCCCGCCGGTGGCGCTGATCCCCTCCCACATCGTGCTCTTCGTGCCGATCGGGCTGTCGAGCATGTGGCCCCAGGTGCGCCGGATCTGCGCCAGCGCGGTGTCGTCGTCGTTGGCGGTGAAGTGGGCGTGCACCTCCATCGAGCCGGGGAACGGGTGGACGTTGTCGCCCCACTCCGGCGTCATCGCGCCGTAGGCGTTCCAGCGCCGCGCGAGGCGCTGCACGATGCTGGTGTTCTTGGCCGCGCTGTCGGTGAGGCCGTACCAGACCGCCATGGAGTTGCCGTCCTGCGGGTGCAGGCTGCTGGTGGGGTTGTCCCGGTACATCCCGACGGCGGAATCCCACAGCCGCGAGTTCGCGGCCGCGCGCAGCGCCAGCGCCCGGTTCGCGTACGCGGTCGCCAGCGCGCCGTCGCCCTGGGCGGTGGCGAGCCGGGTCGCGCCGACGAGGGTGGCGTACATCAACGCGTTGGCCTGGAGGTTGAGCCCGCCCTGGCCGCCCCGGGCCCAGTCGTTGGTGTTGGTGACGTTCAGCAGTCCCGTGCCGTCGGTCTTGTTGACGATGTAGGTCATCCCGCGGGTGAAGCGCGGCCACACGCTGTCGAGCCAGGCCTCGTCGGCGGTGTAGTTGTAGTACGTCGCCGTCACGTTGAGGGTCCACAGGTGGTACGTGTCCGAGCCCCAGAGGTTGAACGGCGGGCCCGAGTAGGGCAGCTCGCCGGAGGGCTGCTGCATGTCGTAGACGGTGGTCAGGGCGTTGCGGCTGGACTCCATCTCGTTGGTCGACGCGTACGCGGTGGGGGTGGCGATGCCGAGGTCGCCCGGCCAGACGTTGCGGTCGCGCTTCGCGGCGTCGGAGAGGATCGCGGTGCCGACGCCGGCCACGGCGGCGTTGTTCCACAGTGTCGCCGGGGCGGGCCACGCCCGGCCCTGATTGGACGCGATCGTGCTCATCTGCACGGTGTACGCGCCGCCGTACCAGATCCGGTTGAGCAGGTTGTCGTTGGAGTAGAAGTAGTTCGCGTAGGCGGCCGGGTTGGCCTTGCCGGGCGCGGGGGTGAAGTTCAGCGAGACCCGGGTGAGGTCGACCCAGCCGCCGGTGCGCAGGAAGACCGTCAGATAGCGGAAGCCGCCGCGCAGGTACTGCGCCGGCATCGTGTAGGTGCCGTTGGCGGGCGCCGCGGCGGTGAGGGCGCCGTCCCCGCGACCCTGGTGGGTGGCGCTGGTGTCGCTGTCGTTGCCGACGAAGAGCGAGGACTCGGTGAACGCCAGCCCGAGCTGCTGGCCGGTGTCGCTGGCGGCGCCGAAGGTCAGCGTGGCCAGGCCGCCGACCTCCTTGCCGAAGTCGAGGGTGAGCGACGAGTTCGTGCCGGAGAGCCGGGTCGCGAGCCCGGAGAGGACGTTCTGCGGGTTGGCGACGGTGCCGGTGCTGCGGTAGATCGCCGTCGGGCGGACCGTGCGCGAGGTGGGGGAGAGGTTCAGCGCCTCGATCGCCCCGGGCGGCGGTGCCGCCACCACCCGGGCGGGCCGGCCCGCAGCAGCCTGGGAGGGCTGGCCCGGTGCCGCGACGGCGGGGAGCAACGCCGCCGCCAGCGCGCAGGTGATCACGAGGGAGGCGGTCCGGCGACCGGACGATCTGCGCATGGCTACTCCGGGGGGTGCGCCCTGATTGTAACGTTTCAAACGGTGCCATCGAGGCCGCCCGCCTGTCAATGCATTGACCGATATCAGTTCGTTGGATGCGGCGGACCGGAGCCGGGGGCGGGCCGGGAACGCCGATGGCCCGCGCCACGGCGGGCACGGGCCATCGAGGGCGATCAGATCAGGACTGCGGCGAGGGCGCGGAACGCATCGGCCGGGAAGGCCGTGGCGTCGCCGCCGTTGAGCACCTGGATCGCGATCTCGTCCGCGCCGGCCTGGTAGTGCTGCTCCAACCCGGCCGCGACCTTCTCGACCGGGCCCCAGGGGATCAGCGCGTCGATGAGGCGGTCGCTGCCGCCGCCGGCGAAGTCCTCGTCGGTCCAGCCGAAGCGCCGCAGGTTGTTGGCGTAGTTCGGCAGCGCGAGGTAGCCGCTGGCGTACTGCCGGGCCGTGGCGCGCGCGGTGCTGGCGTCCTCGTCGAGGACCACCGCGACCTCGGGGGCGAGCAGCCGGTCGGGCCCGATGGCCGCCCGCGCCTGCGCGGTGTGCTCGGCCGGCACGAAGTACGGGTGCGCCCCGGCCGACCGGTCGCGGGAGAGCTCCAGCATCCGTGGGCCGAGCGCGGCCAGGACCCGCCGCTCGGGCGCCAGCCCGGCCGCGTCGAGGCCGTCGAGGTACTCCACCATCTTCGAGTACGGCCTGCGGTAGGCCGTGCCGCCGCCCTCCACCACCACGGCGTGGCTGGCGCCGATACCGAGCAGGAACCGGCCGGGATGGGCCCGCTCCGCGTCCTGCGCGAACGCCGCCGCCTCCGGGGGCGAGGAGTGCCAGATGCTCACGATCCCCGACGCGACCCCGATGCGCTCGGTGCCGTCCAGGATCTCCCGGAAGCGGGGGGCGACGTTCTCCGTGAATCCGCCCGAGCACCAGATTCGTGAATAGCCGAGCTCCTCCAGCTCGGTCGCGGCATCGATGGCCGCGCCCCGACTCCCCGCACCGAGGAAGAATGGCTGCCATACGCTGACGAGTCGCTGTGTCATGCCGGAAACCCTAACGCGGCGGCATCGTCGCCGGGCCCGACCCAACGGTGGTGCGCTGCGCCGAGGCGTACCCTGACCAGGTTGTTCGTCGCGGCTGGTCGGCCACCCCCGCTGGCCACGGCGCTGCGCGCGGCACCGCGCGGGCATCGGGACGTGCCGGACTCACGAACTCGGAAAATGGTGACGGGAGCGGATGGGCTACCTGCGGATCGGCGATGTCGACCTGTATTCGGAGGTCGCCGGCACCGGCGACCCCGTCCTGCTGCTGCACGGCGGTTTCTGCTCCCTCGAAGCGATGCGGGCACCCTCCGACGCGCTCGTGCCCGATCACCGGGTGTACGCCTTCGAGCGTCCCGGGCACGGCCGGTCGGCCGACATCGACGGGGAGTACGGGTACGCGCGTGGGGTCGCCGACACCCTGGCCTACCTCGACGCCGTCGGCCTCGAATCGGCGCACGTCGTCGGCTACAGCGACGGCGCGATCATCGGGCTGCTGCTCGCCCTGGACCACCCGGCGCGGGTGCGTTCGCTGACCGCCATCAGCGCGAACCTCGACCCGTCGGTTTTCACGGGCTCGGCCGCCCCGGTGCTCGACACGCTCGTACGTCAGCCGAGGCCGGACGTCGAGCGGAGGCAGTACGAACGACTGTCGCCGGACGGGGCGGCGCACGCGGACGTCGTCCTCGCCAAGCTGGTGCGCCTCTGGCGCAGCGAACCGCACATCGACCCGGCAGACCTGGCCCGGATCGCGGTGCCGGTGCTGGTGATGTCGGGCGACCGCGACACGATCCCGCCCGGCCACAGCCTGCTCATCGCCGCATCGATTCCCGGCGCGCAGTTGTGCATCGTGCCGGGCACCACGCACCACCTCGTCGCCGAGCGTCCCGAACTGGTCGGTGCGCTCATCCGTGCCTTCGTGCGGCAGGCCGGGCGCTCAGAGCCGTGAGCGACGCAGCAGCCAGACGAAGTAGGGCGCTCCGACCAGGGCCATCATCAGCCCGGCGGGGATCTGCGCGGGGGCGATGAGCGTACGGCCGAGGGCGTCGGCGACGCAGACGAGTAGGCCGCCGAGGAGCATGGCGACCGGGATGAGCCGCCCGTGCCGGACGCCGACGAGGCTGCGGGCGATGTGCGGGGCGACGAGCCCGACGAAGCCGACCACGCCGACGGCGACCACGCTCACCGCCGCCACGACCGCCGCGATCGTCAGCAGGGCCAGTCGCGCGCCGTCGCGGCGGACGCCGAAGATGCGCGGGGTGTCCTCGTCGATCGCCAGCAGGTCGAGTTGGCGGCGCATCCCCAGCACCACGGGGGTCGCGAGGAGCAGCACCAACGCGACCGGCAGCACGTCGGCGAAGGTCCGGCCGTAGGTGGTGCCCGAGAGCCAGGTGAGGATGCGCGGGGTGTCCCACGGGTCGGCGCGCAGGAGCAGGAAGGTACTGACGTCGCTGAGCGCGTAGCCGCAGCCGATGCCGATGAGCAGGAAACGGTCGGGCAGCAGCCCGCCGCGCCAGGCCAGCGAGGCGATGAGCGCGAAGGTGGCCAGCCCCATCGCCACCGCGGTGACGATGAGCGCGGGACGTCCGCCGGAGCCGCCCGAGGTCACCACGATCACCGCGCCGAGGCCGGCGCCGGCGGTGATGCCGAGCACGCCCGGCTCGGCCAGCGGATTGCGTACGGTGCCCTGCACGACGGTTCCGGCCAGCGCGAGCGCCGCACCGGCGGTGACGGCCGCCGCGACCCGGGGGGCGCGGTCGTCGAGTGCCCGGCCGATCAGGTCCGGCGCGGAGCCCTGCAGCCAGAGCGCGATGTCGCCGAGGCGCAGCCACAGGCTGCCGGCCAGCAGGCCGACCAGCACCGCCGCGACGAGCAGACCGGCCGCGACGGCCACGACGGTGTGGAAGCGGCGGCGCGAGCGGAGGGCGACGCGCGCGTGGGGCGCTCCCCGAGCCGCTCCCGCGTCGCGCAGCCGCAGCGCGAGGAGCACGATGACGACGGCACCGAGGAGCGAGGTCGGGATCCCGGTGGGAATCGAGGCGGCCGCCCGGGCGCCGAGGACCGCCCGGAGCACGTCATCGGCCAGCAGCACCAGCAGCGCCCCGACCAGCCCGCAGGCCGGGATCAGGAAGACGTGCCGGCTGAGCACGCCGATGCGGTGCGCCGCGAGGCGTACCACGACCGGCGCGGCGAGGCCGACGAAGGCGATGGGGCCGGCGAGCGTCACCGAGATGCTCGTCAGCAGCACGGCGCAGAGCACCGCGACGACCCGGGTCGAGCGGACCGGCACCCCGAGCGAGGCGGCCGCGTCGTCGCCGAGGCCGAGCACGTCGAGCCGCCGGGCCAGCAGCACGGCGACGGCGAGGACGACGACGATGACCGGGGCGGCGCGCGTGGCAGCGTCGATGTTGAGCTGGGCGAGCGAGCCGCTGCCCCAGGCGTAGAGCCCGGTGGTGCTCTCCTTGAACAGGATCAGCAGCGTGGCGGTGGCCGCGTCGAGCGCCATCGCGACCGCCGAGCCGGCCAGGATCAGCCGCGTCGAGGCGGTGCCCGAGGCGGTGCCGACGAGGCCGAGCACGAGGCCCGCGGCGAGCAGACCGCCGCCGAAGGCCACGGCGCCGGAGGCCCACAACGGCACCGCCAGCCCGAACGCAGCGACCGCGCAGAGCGCGAAGTAGGACCCGGCGGTGACGGCGAGCGTGTCCGGGGCGGCCAACGCGTTGCGGGTGACCGACTGCAGCAGCGCCCCGGCCGCGCCGAGCGCCACGCCGACGGCGATCCCGGCGAGCAGACGGGGCAGGCGGGACCCGGTGAGCACGTCGCTGACCGGGACGCCGCCGACCGCCTCCCGCGCCCCGAAGAGGTGGCGCAGCAGGTCGGCGAAGCCCACCCCGGAGGTGCCCTGCGTGACGTGCCACAGCCCGGTCACGACGACGGCGGCGAACAGGACGGCCAGGACGGCCGCCCCGCTCGCGCCGCGACCGAACCCGATGCCGGGCAGCGGTCGCGGCGCAGGGCTGTGGCTCACTTCCCGGTCAGGATCTTCACGTACGCGTCGATCGCTGCCTCGTTCGACTTCGGGCCGCCGGCGCCCCAGACGCCTGCGGGGAAGGCGTACGCGCGGCCCTCCTTGACGGCCGGCAGCGCGGTCCAGATCGGGCTCTTGCGCAGCTCCTTGACGTAGCTGTCCGGGGTCGCGTCGTCGGAGTAGAACAGGCTCGCGCTCCCGACGGCGGTGAGCCCCTCGATGTCGGTCTGCGCGAGACCGTACGAGGGGTCGACGCCGCCGCTGCCGTAGGCGGTGTTGATCTTGTCGGTCCAGGCCGGGGTCAGGCCGAGCTGCTGGCCGAGCTCGGTGAAGAGGGCGCCCTTGCCGTAGGGGCGGATGACGACGTTGCCGCCCTCGATCCAGCCGTCGAAGAAGAGGAAGTCGGTGGCCTTGACGTCGGCGGCCTCGACCGTCTTCTTGGCGGCGGCGAGGTGCTCGTCGAACTGCTTCAACACCAGGTCGGCGCGCTCGGTGCGGCCGGTGGCCTGGCCGATCATCGAGAACACCTTCTTCATGTTCGCGAGCTGGCCGGAGGCGTCGGCCCCGACCGTGGCGAGCACGGGGACGCCGCGCTTCTCGAGCTTGGCGATCTGCTCGTCGTCGGGCTTGAACGCGTCCACGATGATCAGGTCGGGCTTCGCGGCGTACAGCGCGTCGAGGTCGGGCTCGCCGCGCTGGCCGGTGTCGACGACACCCTGCGGAAGCGCCTCGGCCTTCACGTAGGTGCTGTATCCCTTCGTGTCGGCGACCGCGACCGGGGTGAGGCAGAGCGTGAGCAGGTCCTCGGTCTGCTGCCATTCCAGCACCGCGACCCGCTGGGCGGGCTTGGCGAGCTCGACCTTGCGGCCGACGCCGTCGGTCAGCGACACCGGGCCGGTCGATGTCGTCGTCTTGTCGTCGGCGCAGCTCTGCGACGAGGGGGCGGTCGAGCCGCCGGCGGCGGGTCCGTCGACCTTCGTGGTGCCGCACGCCGTGGCGGTCACGGCGATGGCGGTGAGCGTCGCGGCGGTGGCCGCGAGGCGGGTGCCGAGGATCATGCGGATTCTTCTCCTGTGTTGATGGTGCGGTTCCGGTTGCGGGCGGGATGCCGCCCGACCGGGTCGATGCGCAGGCGGCCGGTGCGCGGGTCGACCTCGACCTCCACGCGCAGGTCGTAGACCTCGCCGATGTGCGCGGCGGTGAGCACCTCGAGCGGGTCGCCGGCGGCGTGGACGCGCCCGGCGTGCATGAGGACCAGGGTGTCCGCGACGCGGGCGGCGTGGTCGAGGTCGTGCAGCACGACGCCGACGGCGACGCCGTGCTCGTCGACGAGATCCCGGACCAGGTCGAGCGTCTCGATCTGGTAGCGCAGGTCCAGGTGGTTCGTCGGCTCGTCGAGGAGCACGACGCCGGTCTCCTGGGCCAGGCAGGCAGCCAGCCACACGCGCTGCATCTCGCCGCCGGAGAGCTCGCCGACCGGCCGCTCGGCCATGTCCCGCACGCCGGTGGCGTCCATCGCGCGCCCGACCGCCGCGCGGTCCGCCGGGGTCGGGCCGGCGAAGCGGCGTCGGTGCGGGTGCCGCCCGAACGAGACGACCTCGCGCACCGTGAGCCCGTGCGGGGCCTGCCGCGACTGGGCGAAGAGCGTGACCTCCCGCGCGAACTGACGCACGCTGAGCAGCGACACCGCGCGCTCCGGCTGCCCGTCACGGTGGCCGAGCCGCACCTCGCCGTCGTCCACGCGGTGCAACCGGGCCAGGGCGCGCAGCAGCGTCGACTTCCCGCTGCCGTTCGGCCCGACCAGCGCCGTCACCCGACCGGGGGCCAGCGCCACCGAGACACCGTGCACCACGGCCGTCTTCCCGTACCGCAGCACCAGTCCCTCGCCGCGCAGTGCGGTCGCCGCCGCCGAGCCGGGGGCCCCGTGCCGATCGGCGCGCGGCGCATTGGTCACGGGCATCGATCGGCTCCGAATCACGGGGTGGCAGGCGTGGTACGCCTCGGGTCGAGGCGAGTCAGTAAGGGTTGCCTTACCTAACGTGGGAGGTTAGGTGATGTCGGGGCCGCCCGGCAATAGCGCACACAGGGCGGGCGATACGACGATTCCGGACAACAGGCGCGATACGAGGGCGCGGTGCCGGCGGCCCGGGGAGTCATCTTCGTCACCCGCAGGCAGACCCGTTTCATGACCGGCATGGCGGCGCGGCTGCGCGCCGACCTCCGGTGCGTCGCCTGACGGCCGCCGCGATGATCAACAGGCCGGGGACGGCACCGAGCAGCCAGATCGCGGTCAGCGGCCAGTGGATCAGCGAGCCCACCGCCCCGCGGATCCGCGGGACCTCCCCGACGACGTACGACGCCTGCGGGTCGGAGCTGCGGCAGGACACCGAATAGCTGCCGGGCGCGGGAACGTCGAACGACGCGACCCAGGTGTAGGTGGTTGCGTCGCCGCCGCCGTAGCCGCCGGGCGGCACGCTGACCGAACTCGCCGACCCGACCGCCCCGTCGGGGCCGGTGACCCGGCAGTCGGGGTTGCTCGGGGAGAAACCCTCCGCGAAGATCGCGTACCGGTCGGCCGCCGGCAGCCACAGCTGCCCCGCCGGCCCGTGCTCGACCGGGCCGTCCGACGCGGTGCTGCCCTCGGCGCCGAGCTGCACCGCCGTCTGGGCGAACAGGGCACCCAGCACGACGGCGATCGCGCCGGTGACGTAGCCGCGTCGGGCCGACGCCTGGCTGCGCCGCCGCACCCGACCTCGGGCCAGTAGGTGGCCGATCGCCGCACCGCCGACCGCCAGGGCGGCGCTGGCGGCCAGGACGCCTCGCCACGGCGCCGCGCCGCTGAGCGGGACGACCCACCGGTAGACGGCCAGCGTCGCGCCCACGAAGACCGCGCTCACCAGCGTGGCCGCGACGACGGCCACCAGCGCGGCCGGGGCGGGGTGAGCCCGATCGGTGCGCCGGGTCCACCTCGCCGCCGCCACGGCGGCCAGGACCGGCACCGCCCCCACCACCCACCACAGCGCCGAGGAGACCGAGGGGTCCTCCTCCCACCGGTGGGTCGCCTCGAAGAAGATCAGCGGGGCCGGCACCGTCGCCAGCGCCCATACCGCCAGCACCACCGGACCGGGAAACGCCCGCCCCACCGCCCGCCAGGTCGCCGCGCTCATCCACCGATCATCGGCCACGGCACCGGTTCGGCGAAGCCCCGGCCCGGACCAGGCCGTCGATCAGGACACCGACGCCTCCGCCGCCGCGCCACCTCTTCACCCTGCGCGTTCGCGCTACCGTCCTGAGCCCTCGGCGGCCCGGCCGGGCGACGACGACCTTGACGGCGGCGAACACGCCGGCCGGTACGACGGCGCGGCGGACCCGCGCGGGCCGGGACCGGATCGTGGCGCCGAGGTCATCCGGGTGGCAAGGGCGTCCGGTCCATGGGAGCATGACGGGGTGATCTACTGACACGCACCAGCCCGCTGCCGTGGCCGCCCACCTTCTGTGGATGTCGAGCCCCGGCGGGCAGTCGATTCCCTTTCCCGATTCGGCGATTGGCGTCCGCGTGTCCAACGTTTCTGTTCTGCAAGCCCGCGACCTGGTCAAGGTCTACGGCGACCGCGTCGTCCTCGACGGCGTCTGTCTCTCCGCGAGCCCCGGCCAACGGCTGGGACTGGTCGGGGAGAACGGGATCGGCAAGTCCACCCTGCTGCGCCTGCTCTGCGGCGCGGAGGAGCCGGACGGCGGCGACGTGCAACGCCCGGCCGACACGCACTTCCTGCGCCAGGAACTCCCGTTCCCGGGCGACGCCCCGGTCGGCGCCGTCGTCGACGACGCCCTCGCCGAGTTCCACCGGGTCCGCGACCGGCTCGACGAGCTGGGAAAGGTCCTCGCCGCCCGGCCGGAGGACGCGGCCGCCCTCGACGAGTACGGCGATCTGCTGGCCTGGGCCGAGCAGCACGACCTGTGGGACGCCGAGCACCGGGCCGCGGTGGTGCTCGACGGTCTCGGCCTCTCCGGCGTGGAGCCCGGCCGGGCGCTCGGGTCGCTCTCGGGCGGGCAGCGAACCCGGCTCGGCCTGGCCGCGCTGCTGATCCGCCAACCGGCGGCGATGCTGCTCGACGAGCCGACGAACCATCTCGACGACGAGGCGGTCACGTTCCTCGAAGACCGGCTCGCCGGCCTCCCGGGCGCGGTGGTGCTGGCCTCGCACGATCGCGCGTTCCTCGACGCGGTCTGCACCGACGTCGTCGACCTCGACCCGTCCCGTGGCGGCGTCACCCGGTACGGCGGCACCTACTCCGACTACCTGGCGGTCAAACGCGCCGAGCGGGCGCGCTGGGAGCAGCAGTACGACGCCGAGCAGCAGGAGCTCGACGAACTACGCCACGCGGTGGCGACCACCGCGCACGAGGTCAACCACGCCCGGCCCAGCAAGGACAACAACAAGGTCGGGTACGACCGGCACGGCGGCCGGGTCCAGAAGCAGATCTCCCGGCGGGTCCGCAACGCCCAGCAGCGCCTGGACGAACTCACCGACAACCAGGTGCGCCGCCCCCCGGCCCAGCTCAGCTTCGCCGCGGCGCTGACCGGCGCCGGAGCGCAGGAGGGCAGCGTGTCGATGCGCCGGGTCCGGGTGGAGGGCCGCCTGATGGTCGACGACCTGACCGTCGCCATCGGTGACCGGCTGCTGGTGACCGGGCCCAACGGTGCGGGCAAGTCGACCCTGCTGCGGGTGCTGGCCGGTCAGCTGGCACCGGACGGCGGCGAGGTGTACCGGTCGGCGGGGCTGCGAATCGCGCTGCTCGACCAGGACGTCGAGTTCCCCGACCCGCAGCGGTCCGCCCACTCGTACTACACCGAGGCGGCCGGGGCGGAGCCGGTGGTGCCGCTGTCCCGCCTCGGGCTCCTGGCCGGCCGCGACGCGCAACGACCGGTCGGGCAGCTCTCCACCGGCCAGCGCCGCCGGGTCGCCCTGGCCGTGCTGGTGGCCCGACCACCGGACGTCCTGCTGCTCGACGAACCGACCAACCACCTGTCGCTGCGCCTGGTGGAGGAGCTGGAGGAGGCGCTGCGCAGCGCGCCGGGTGGCGTCGTCGTCGCCTCCCACGACCGCTGGCTGCGCCGTGGCTGGCAGGGCCCCGAGCTGGCCCTGCGCGACGGCCGCGTCCGAGCCTGACCGACGCCGCCGGCCGCTGAGGGCTTCCGCCTACGCCGGGACCGCCTGCTGGTCACCGGCGGCGTCGTGGGCGGCCATGGCCTGCTGGCGGCTCGGCTCCTCGCGCAGGATGGCGCAGTGCAGCCAGCTCTCCGGGATGGCGAACCCGTCCACGAGCGTGCGCAGCTGCGGCCGCAGCTCCTTGAGCAGACCGTTCAGCACGCCCGTGATCGCCTTGGCGCGGGCGGGGGTGAACCGGCCGTGCTCCAGGAACCAGCCCTTGTGGGCCTCGATGACGCTGAGCGCGTACAGGTCGCAGACCCGGGAGAGCAGCGCCTGCACCGCCGGGTCCGCGACGGCCTCGATGCCGGCGACGAACGCCTCCAGGGTGACGCGGTCGATGTGCGCGGCGGCGACGGTCAGGACGTGGTCCTGGACGTCGTTGAAGATGTCGAAGGGGCGGTCCTTCTTCGTGGCCGCGCCGTTGCGCAGGCGGCGGACCGCGCCGTCGAGGAGGTGCCGCTCGCGGTCCTCGAAGATCTTCAGGTGCCAGCCCCGGTCGGTGACGGCGACCTCCTCGTCGCGGCCGGGCACGGCGCCGATCAACCGCTCGATGAGCGAGCGCGCGGCGGTGCGTTCGAGCACCATCGCGCGGACCTGCTCGGCGACGAAGGAGGCCCGACCCCAGCCGTCCAACGAGCCGAACTCGTCGCGGTAGCCGGTGAGCAGCCCCTTCGCGACCAACTGCAGCAGTACGGTGTTGTCGCCCTCGAAGGTGGTGAAGACGTCGGTGTCGGCCTTGAGGCTCGGCAGCCGGTTCTCGGCCAGGTAGCCCGCGCCGCCGCACGCCTCGCGGCACATCTGGATGGTGCGGGTGGCGTGCCAGGTCTGCGCGGCCTTGAGCCCGGCGGCCCGGGACTCCAGCTCCCGTTGCCGGTGCTCGTCGGCCGGCTCGCCGCCGCTCTGCGCGGCGTGGAGCGCGGCGACCAGCTCCGCCTGGGCGAAGTGCAGCGCGTACGTGGTGGCCAGGGCGGGCAGCAGCTTGCGCTGGTGCGCCAGGTAGTCGTTGAGCAGCACCTCGCCGCCGGCGTCCGGGGCGCCGAACTGGCGGCGGATGTCGCCGTAGCGCACCGCGATGGTCAGCGCCGACTTGGTGGCCGCCGCCGCGGCGCCGCCCACGCTCACCCGGCCGCGCACCAGGGTGCCGAGCATGGTGAAGAAGCGGCGGGAGTCGTTGGCGATCGGGCTGGAGTACGTGCCGTCCTCCGCGACCTCGCCGTACCGGTCCAGCAGCATGTCCCGGGGCACCTGCACGTGGTCGAAGCTGAGCCGCCCGTTGTCCACGCCGAGCAGGCCGGCCTTGGGCCCGGCGTCGCCGATGCTCACGCCGGGCAGCGGGTTGCCCCGCGCGTCGCGGATCGGGACCAACCACGCGTGTACGCCGTGGTGCTGCCCGTCGGCGATCAGCTGCGCGAAGACCACCGCCATCCGCCCGTCGCGGGCCGCGTTGCCGATGTAGTCCTTGCGGGCGGCCTCGTGCGGCGTGTGCAGGTCGAAGGTCTGCGTCTGCGGGTCGTACGTGCAGGTGGTGCGGAGCTGCTGGACGTCGGAGCCGTGGCCGGTCTCGGTCATCGCGAAGCAGCCGAGGATCTTTCCCGCGACGATGTCCCGCAGGTAGGCGTCGTGGTGCCGGCGGGTGCCCAGGGCCGCGACCGCGCCGCCGAAGAGGCCCCACTGCACGCCCGCCTTGACCATCAGCGACAGGTCGACCTGCGCCAGCATCTCGGTGGCGACGATCGAGCCGCCGATGTCGGCCCTGCCGCCGTACTCGGTGGGGAAGCCCGCCGCGATGCCCAGCTCGACGGGGAGCTCGGTGATCAGCCGGCTGATCCGTTCCCGGGCCTGGTCACCGGTCTCGCCGTACACCGGCAGGAAACGCTCGTCGAGGTGCTTGCGGTGCGCGTTGCGCACCTCGGCCCACGGCCCGTCGAGCACTTCCCGCAGACCGGCGAGATCGATGCGGTCGGACGCGTGATCGGACATGGTCACCCCTCGACTGGTGGACATATCGGCACAGTCTGGACGCAATCCAGAATACCGGCCCGCTCCGATGATCCGGTAAGGGAGTTCGCGGTGAGAAGAGACACCACCGACCCACCACCACCACCCCGGCGGCGAGCGCTCGGCGCGACGCGCAGGCAAGGCTCTCCGGCGGGTGGCCGGGTCACCAGGCGCAGGGGGCGTAGTCCTTCAGGAAGCAGCCGTACAGGTCCTCGCCCCGCTCGCCACGGACGATCGGGTCGTAGACCCGGGCCGCGCCGTCGACCAGGTCCAGCGGGGCGTGGAAGCCCTCGTCCGCCAGCCGCATCTTCGTCGGGTGGGGCCGCTCGTCGGTGATCCAACCGGTGTCGACGCTGGTCATCAGGATCCCGTCGGTCAGCATCTCCTGCGCGCTGGTGCGGGTCAGCATGTTCAACGCGGCCTTGGCCATGTTGGTGTGCGGATGCCCGGGGCCCTTGTAGCCGCGCCCGAACTGACCCTCCATCGCGGAGACGTTTACCACGTACTTGCGGCGGGCCCTTGCCGCGGCCATCGCCGGACGCAGCCGACTGACCAGCACGAACGGCGCGGTGACGTTGCACAACTGCACTTCGAGCAGCTCGACCGGGTCGACCTGGTGCACCCGCTGCACCCAACTGTTGACCTCGTCGAGGTCCGGCACCAGGCCGCCGGCGTCGATGGCGTTGGCCGCCGCGATCCGCTCCGGGGAGGCCGAGCCGCTGGTCAACGCCAACGCGGTCAGCGCGTGCGGGGTGAGCGCGGTCGACTCCGGCCCGGCGGTCAGGCTCGCGGCGGGGCCGCCGGCCGGCTTGGCGAACGTGATCAGCTCCGGCAGGGGGCCCTCCGGCAGGGCCGCGGCCTCCGCGGCGACGAGCTGCGCGTACGCCCCGGGCGAGCGGCGCACGGTCTGCGCCGCGTTGTTGATCAGAATGTCGAGCGGCCCCTGGCTGGCGACCGAGTCGGCGAGGGCGATGACCTGCGCGGGGTCGCGCAGGTCGATCCCGACGATCCGCAGGCGGTGCAGCCAGTCCGCGCTGTCCGGCATGGCGGCGAACCTGCGCACCGCGTCGTGCGGGAACCGCGTGGTCACCGTCGTGTGCGCGCCGTCGCGCAGCAACCGCAGCGCGATGTACATGCCGATCTTCGCCCGGCCGCCGGTGAGCAGCGCACGGCGGCCGGTCAGGTCGGTCCGCGCGTCCCGACGCTCCCGGTTGAGCGCCGCGCAGGACGGGCAGAGCTGGTGGTAGAAGGCATCCACCTCGCGGTAGCGCTGCTTGCAGACGTAGCAGCCGCGCGGCTGCTGCAGGACGCCCGCCGTGGCGCCGGCGGTGGGGGAGGCGAGCGGAATGCCCTGGGTCTCGTCGTCGATCCGCCCGGGGGCGCCGGTGGCGGTGGCGGACGTCACCGCCCGGTCGGCCGCCAGGATGGCGTCCCGCCGCTCCTCCCGCCGCCGCTGCTTGATCACCTTGTAGAGCTTCGCGGTGGCCCGCTGCACCTGCACCACGTCGGGATGATCCGGAGGCAGGTCCTCCAGCGCCGCAAAGACGCTGAGGCAGGTCTCCAGCCGATCGCGGTCGATCCCGTTTTGACCGTCATGCAGGTTCGTGTCCGCCGTCATGCGTCTTCGTCTCGTCCCGTTTCCGGTGCCGGCTCCCGCCGGCCCCACCCCAAGTCCGACCCGAAACTGTACGCACCCGGCGGCGACCGCCGCATCCCGCGCTCCGGAGCCGGCCCGCCCGTCCGCCCGTCCGCCCGTCCGCCCGTCCGCCCGCCCGTCCGCCCGTCCGCCCGCCCGTCCGCCCGCCCGCCCGGTCGGCGGTGGCGGATCATGCTGCCTGTCCCGAGGGCAGGCGGGCCGGCCGGGGTGACGATGCCGAATCGCGGGTCGCGGAGCCGTGGTCAGGGCGGTGCCTCCGGCAGGCGTGAAGAACGGTGACCTACTGCGGCTGATGGAGCCGAGCGGTGCGCTACTGCGGGCCTTTCAGACCTGAGCGGTGCGCTACCGCGGGTCCTTTGGAGCTGAGTCGTTTACGACATCACCCGGTTCGATCGAGGTGCTCTGTCGTGATGCGTTTACGACATCAGCTCCAAAGGGGCCACGGGACATCACCTTCTCGCTGTCGGCCGTTGGCGATGCGCCTTTGCCCAGCCGGCCGTCAGCGGGCGGCGTTGCCGCTGCGTAGCGCGCAGTTCACGCGGTAGGCTTCGGCAGCGATGACGGTGTCTACCTGGCTACGGGTACGTTGGCCGCTTCCTCGCCCGGACGGGACGTGGCACGTTCCTCTACCTCGCCGGCATCCACGCCATGGGGACACTCGGCGTCGTTCACTATCTCGAAGACCACCTGAACGAGCTGTATCGCGAGGTGAAGAACCGCCGATTCTCCCTGCTGGTGGCGTGCACCTACGACGCCGCGAAGCGTGTCGTGAAGAAGGTCGACCCGTTGACGCCGATCTACCGCAGCGAAGGCGTGGCCTGATGCGCGTCTCCACCGCCTCGGATGCCGGCGACCCGAAGTCGGCCAACGAGGACTGGGCCATGGCCAGCGAGAGCCTGATCGTGGTGCTCGACGTGCTTGAGCAAGGCGGCCCGACCGAGCTGATCAGCGGAGTTCGTGCGATCGAGGCCGCCGACCCGTCCTGCATGAGGTGGGCGCGCAACAAGCGCAGCGACGACGCCACCGCCGTCTACGCCACCTGAGCGCAGAATGCCTCGGGCGACATTCGCCGGTAGCGATCTGCTCGGGTTCCTCCGGCTCACCGGCCACGCCGCCGCCTCAAGTGTCGCCGGACGAGTCCGACAAGTAACGTGACAGAAGCTATCGACCGTTTTCGAACCGGCTCGGCCGGTAGCTGCCCGACTGTCCGCTCCTGGAAGGACGTACCAGATGCCCCTGTCCCTCGACCGACGACGGCCGCTCCGGCGGGTGCTGGCGGGCCTCGCCGCGCTCGGTCTGATGACCGTGCTGGCCGTCGTCCCCGGCTCGCCGGCCTCGGCGGCGGTGACCACCGTCGTCGGCGTCGGCTCCGGCCGCTGCCTGGACGTGGTCGGCAACAACAGCGCCAGCGGCACCGGCGTCAACATCTACGACTGCCACGGCCAGGCCAACCAGGCGTGGAACGTCACGGCCGCCGGCGAGTTGCGGATCTACAACGACACCCGCTGCCTGGACGTCAAGGGGCAGGACACGACCGCCCCGGCGGTGGTGCAGATCTACACCTGCACCGGCGGGGCCAACCAGAAGTGGCGGATCAACTCCGACGGCACGATCGTCGGCACCCAGTCCAACCTCTGCCTGGACGTCACCGACGCCGCCACGGCCAACGGCACCCTGGTCGGGCTCTGGACCTGCAACGGTCAGAGCAACCAGCGCTGGACGACCTCGCTCGGTAACGCCGACACCCAGCCGCCGACGGCGCCCGGCAACGCCCGGGTCAGCAACCTGCTCTGCAACTCGGTGACGTTCGCCTGGAACGCCTCGACCGACAACGTGGCGGTCGCGTACTACGACGTCTACCACGACGGCCAGCAGGTCAAGACCGTCAGCGGCAGCACGCTGTCGACCAGCCTCACCGTCGTCCCCGGCGCCACCTGGGGGCTGTACGTCAACGCGCGTGACGCCGCCGGCAACGTCTCGCAGGCCAGCGCCACCGTGTCGATCACCCCGCCGCAGTGCCAGGCCGACACCACGCCGCCGAGCGCGCCGCAGCAGCTCACCGGGTCGGCGTCGGGCACCACCGTGTCGCTGTCCTGGACGGCGTCCACGGACAACGTCGGGGTGCGCGCCTACGACGTGTACCGCAACGGCGTCAAGGTCGGCACGGTCTCCGGCAGCGGCACCACGCCGCCCGCGACCAACTTCATCGACAGCGGCCTGGCAGCCAGCACCAGCTACCAGTACCAGGTGCGCGCGCTGGACGCGCAGGCGAACTCCTCGCCGGCCAGCAACACCGTGACGGTGGTGACCGGCGCGTCCTGCGGCACGGCGGTCTGCACGGTCCGGCAGGTCGCCACCGACACCGACATCCCGTGGGGCCTGGTCACGCTGGCCGACGGCACGGTCCTCTACAACCGGCGCGACGCGCACGACATCGTCCGGCTCAACCCGGCCACCGGCGCGAAGACCACCGTCGGCACGGTGCCGAACGTGCAGAGCACCGACGGCGAGGGCGGCCTGCTCGGCCTGGCGGTCTCCCCGACCTTCGCCACCGACCAGTGGCTCTACATCATGCACACCTCGCCCACCGACAACCGCATCGTCCGGATCAAGCTGCAGAACGGGGCGCTGGCCACCTCCACCCTGCAGGTGCTGGTCAGCGGCATCGGGCGCAACAAATACCACAACGGCGGTCGGCTGCGCTTCGGCCCGGACGGCAAGCTCTACGCCGCCACCGGCGACGCCCAGAACGGCGACTACGCGCAGAATCTCAACAACCTCGCCGGCAAGATCCTGCGGCTCAACACCGACGGGACCGTGCCCTCGGACAACCCGTTCGGCAGCTACGTGTGGAGCTACGGCCACCGCAACCCGCAGGGGCTCGCGTTCGACTCGCAGGGGCGGCTCTGGGAGCAGGAGTTCGGCAACTCGATCATGGACGAGACGAACCTGATCACCAAGGGCGGCAACTACGGCTGGCCGGCGTGCGAGGGCACCAGCGGGGCCTGCGGGACCGCCGGGTTCATCGCGCCGAAGCGCACCTACTCGACCGCCGAGGGCTCCTGCTCGGGCATCGCGGTCGTCCGGGACGCGCTCTACGTCGCCTGCGCCCGGGGCACCCGGATGTACCGCGCGGTGATCAGCGGCAGCAGCCTCACCAACGTCCAGACGTACTTCAACGGCGTGTACGGGCGGCTGCGCACCGTCGAGCCGGCGTCGGACGGCGGCCTCTGGCTGACCACCACGAACACCGGCGACAAGGACAGCGTCCCCAACAACAGCAACGAGCGGATCATGCACGTCACGCTCGGGAGCTGACCGACGGCGGTACGCGGCTGCGCGTACCAGGAAGAGATGCGGTCGTCTGTCGGCCGCGCGGAGGGCCCCGGCCGGTGCGGCGGTCGGGACCCTCCGCGTCCGGCTACTTGGTGGCCCGGATCTGCCGGTGCATGGCCTCCTGCTCGGCCGTCAGGTTCGATCCGAGGCCCTGGCGGGAGAGCGCCATCGGGACCCCCCAGGCGTCGCCCTCGGAGAGGATGAAACGGCCGAAGGCGAGTTCGGGATCGTGGCGGGCCGCCAGCGCGTCGAGCTGCCCTTTGGCGTTCTGCGACAGGTCGATGCCGTGCTCGAGGGCCAGCAGGAAGGACCGGAACGTGGTGGAGAGGACCGCCGCGCCGCCGAGGGGGTTGACCAGGTCCATCTCCGGGATCGGGTGTCGGCCGCCGCCGATGCCGACCAGGAAGGAGCGCTTCCTGGCGAGGTCGGTGACGACCATCCAGCTGTACCGGCCGTCGAAGACGTGGAAGTCGGTCGTGCCCATGGTGCCGCAGCGGATCAGCAGTTGCCGCGTCTCGTCGAAGACCTCGGTGTACTGCTCGACCCGGATGATGCTGCTGATGCCCAGCCGGAAGTACGGGCCGAGGACGGCGTGCTTGTCGGCCCACTGCCGCGTGCGGTACGCCTCGATCGCCTCGAAGCGCGACTGCTGCTCCCGCTGCTCGTCGCCGCCCGTCAGCCACGCGATCAGGCCCGGCTGGTCGACCAGGCGGTGGTCCGGCAGCTCGCCCAGCGCGCTCGGGAAGCAGTGCATCAGCCTGCGGAACTCCCGCACGTCGCCGGGGGTGGCGGACACCCCCTCGACCCACGGGCTGACGTGCACGTACGAGTGGGAGCCCGCGGACTCGAGGACGTGCACCTCGCCCCACGGTGCCGGGTCCTTGCCGGTCGCCATCAGGTCGACGTGACCGATGAGCTGGAGCACGAGGTCCAGCAGCGTGGCCGGGTTGTTGAACCGCCCGGCCGTGATCTCCGGCGGCACGGCCGGGTCCCACCCCAGCAGTGCGGCGCCGGGGCTGCCCATGAAGCTCGCCCGGTCGTGGAAGACCGTCTTGATCCCGAACGTGGCGCGAAGCCGTCCGGGCAGGTAGGGAATGGCGCGGCGGAGCGTGATCGGCGCCACCGCGCCGATGATGGCCTGGGTCATGTAAGTCTCCTGTGTGGACGGTTGCGGTCGCCAGACAGCTGCGGGGGAGTGCCGGTCGGATCGTGGGCGGAATCTGCCTCGACGAGTCGTGAATGGCTCGGAGGATTTCGTTCCGCTGCGACCATACGGGTTCGGTGGCGATTCCGGAAAGCCGCCTTCGCGGGTCGGAGGTGACCGGAAGCCGTCCCTGGAAAGGCTTGCGCGGAATTCCGCCGGTGTGGTGACGACGGGGCCGGTGGTGTGCCCGGTGGATGGCGATGGGTGTCGCCACACCGACACGGATTGCGGGCCCACGCCAAACGGGCCAGGCTGTAAAAAGAATTTGTTGTTTTCGATGGAACCGCCGGCCGGTCGCGGGCGTCTCAGGGGTGCCCGACGACGTGAGGAGACTCCTATGCCCAGGATGAAGCGAACCACCGGCGCGGCGGTGCTGACCTGCGCCGCCGTGCTCGCCACCACCGCACCGACCGCACCCGCGGCGGCGGCCGGCGGCGTCCTCTCCGGCACCCGGGAGGTCACCATCGTGCGGGTGCAGGCGTTCGAATCCGCCGTCTCCCTCGACGGCGGCTGGCTGACCGAGGTCGACGACGACAGTGGCCGCCAGCTCTTCGTCCCGACCCCGCTGGGCGGCGGGAAGTACCTGATCAAGTCCTACGGCAGGCGCGACGGCCACCCCGCCAACGACGAGCCGGCCTGCTGGCAGGTCTACCACGAGGGCTCGCAGCCGCTGACCGTCGAGGGCGCGGTCTGCGACGCCAGCAAGCCGGACCAGCAATTCTCCATCGCCTCGGTGGGCAGGAGGGAGTACGCGATCAGCAACCACTGGGCGTACCTGCAGTACTTCCCCCGTACGGGCCTGATCCTCGAAGAGCTGGGCGACGCGCCGCTGCTGAGCACGTTCCGTCTCATCGACAACGGCCCGGCCCGCCCCCCGGCCGGCGGCTGAGCGGCACCGGTGCGGCCACGGCCCACCGGGCCTGCCGCAGATCCGGCCCGGCAGCGGGCGACCACACCGAAGCGGCCACGTGGCTCAGTGAAGGATCGGAGAATGACGTGCTGACGTCGAGACGAGCGCTCGCGGTGCTGCTGGCGGCACTGCTCACGGCGGCCGGAGCGGGCGTCGCCCGCCCCGCGCAGGCCGCGCCGGTGGGCATCACCAACGGCACCCAGTTCACCGACACCGCCGGCAACCCGCTGCATGCGCACGGCGGCGGTGTGCTCAAGGTGGGCGACTACTACTACTGGTTCGGCGAGAACCGCAACACCGACAACACCTTCCGGTACGTCTCGGTCTACCGCTCGTCGGACCTGAAGAACTGGGAATGGCGCAACAACGTGCTGACCCAGGCGTCCTCTCCCCAACTCCAGACGGCGAACATCGAACGACCGAAGGTGATCTACAACAGCGCCACCGGTCAGTTCGTGATGTGGATGCACAAGGAGAACGGCCGCGACTACTCCGAGGCTCAGGCCGCGGTCGCCACCTCGT
Source organism: Micromonospora sp. DT233 (assembly GCF_049841815.1). Classification (NCBI taxonomy): domain Bacteria; kingdom Bacillati; phylum Actinomycetota; class Actinomycetes; order Micromonosporales; family Micromonosporaceae; genus Micromonospora; species Micromonospora sp. DT233. Next base: position 71,060 of record NZ_JBNCLB010000005.1, read on the forward strand.
CGACGGTGGACGGCAACTACGTCTACCGGGGCGCGACGCGCCCGCTGAACCACATGTCGCGCGACATCACTTTGTTCAAGGACGACGACGGCACGGCGTACATGATCTCCGCGGCCAACGACAACCGGGACCTGCACGTCTACCGCCTGACCGCCGACTATCTGAGCGTCAGCGCCCGGGTGCAGAACCTCTGGCCGGGCAGCTACCGCGAGGCACCGGCCATGTTCAAGCGCGGCGGCGTCTACTTCCTGCTCACCTCCGGCGCCACCGGCTGGGCACCCAACCAGCAGAAGTACGCCACGGCGTCGAGCGTCGTCGGCTCCTGGAGCGGCCTGCAGAACGTGGGCGACGGCACCGCCTTCGGATCCCAGACCGCCTACGTCCTGGCCGTGCAGGGCACGCAGACCACCAGCTACCTCTACCTGGGCGATCGCTGGGCCGGCGACGGCCAACAGGTCAACGCCTCGAAGTACGTCTGGCTCCCGTTGAGCTTTCCCACCGCCACGACGATGAGCATGACCTGGAGCCCCGGTCTCACCATCGACGCCGCCACCGGCGTGATCGTCGGTTCCGGGGCGTCCCCGCAGTTCGTGGCCGGCTACAGCGGCAAGTGCCTCGACGTCAACGGCGGCTCCGGCGCGGACGGCGCCACCGTGATCCAGTGGAGCTGCGGCAGCGGCGGCAACCAGAGGTTCGCCCTCGACGACGCCGGCGGCGGCTACTACCGCCTCGTCGCCCAGCACAGCGGCAAGTGCCTCGACGTGGCCGACGGCTCACGCGCCGATGGTGCTGCCGTCATCCAGTGGAGCTGCGCTGCCGGCGCGTACCACCAGCAGTGGCAGCTGCGCGCCTCGGGCGCGACGACGCAGCTGGTCGCCCGGCACAGCGGCAAGTGTCTGGACGTGGCCGATTGGAGCTCCGCCGACGGCGCGGTGGTGGATCAGTGGACGTGCAACGGCGGCGCCAACCAGCAGTGGACCCGACGCTGACCCGCCGGGTGTGCCGGTGAGCAACGCGGCGGGTCAGCTCAGGGTGAGGGCGTAGAGCCTGATGCGGGGGTCGTCGGGCAGGGTCACCGAGCGCAGCTCCCTGCCCGGGTCACGGTGGCGGTCTTCGCCGGCGTGCCGGCCCAGTGGTACACGTACGGGGCCAGCAGGTCCGGCTCGTCGCGGCGCGGATGAACGACTTCTGCTGGCGGCTGTACGACGGCGACATCCACGCCGCGTATCCCGCGTCGTAGGGTGGCTCAATGATCACCTGTGTCGTGCACTACACCATCGACCCGGCGCAGATCGAGGCGTTCGAGCGCTTCGCCCACGAATGGATGTGGCTGGTGAACCGGCACGGTGGCGTGCACCACGGTTACTTCCTGCCCGCCGAGGGGGCCAGCGACAAGGCCGAGGCGCTGTTCAGCTTCGAGAGCCTGGCCGCCTACGAGCGTTACCGGGCGCGCTTCGGCAGCGACCCGGATTTCGTCGCCGCCGACCGCATCCGCGAGGAGTCGGGTTGCGTGGTGCGCTACGAGCGGACGTTCATGCGCCCGCTGCTGCCCGTCGAGCCCATCGGGTGACATCGGGCTGCCGGCCGCAGCGGGTGTGGCCGGCGACCCGGACACCCCGGCGGCCGAGCGGTGACGAGGCGTCGTCGGCGCGAGTTCGCGGAGCCTGGCCTCACTCGCGGGTCGAGGGCAGGCGCACCGTGAAGGTCGCGCCCCGGCCCGGATGGCCCTGGGCCTCGATCGTGCCGTGGTGACTGGTGACGACCTCCCGCAGCAGGGCCAGCCCCAGCCCGAAGCGGCGCTCCCCGGCGTTCGTGCCCCGGTGGAACCGGTCGAAGAGCCGCTGCGCGTCGGCCTGGTCGAAGCCGTCCCCGGTGTCGGCGACCACGAGTTCGGCCTGGCCGTCGCCGGCCCGCAGCGTCACGCCGATCCGGCCCCCGGCGGGGGTGTGGGCCAGCGCGTTCGCCAGCAGCTCGCTCACGACCCGGCGCAGCGCCGACTCGACCCCGGGCACGGGCAGGGGGGCGCCGGGCGTGTCCACCGTGAGCGTGACCCGGCGTTCGGCGGCGCGTTCGGATTCGGCGGCGGCTGTCGTCGCGACCAGCGAGGTGAGGTCGACCGGCGGGCGCGGAGAACGGCCGGCGGGGGCCGCGGCGAGTTGGGCCGAGAGCAGCAGGTCGTCGACGACCTCACCGAGCCGGCGGGTGGTGCCGATCAGCAGTTCCAGGTCGTGCAGGTGCGGCGTCGAGCCGGCGGTCCGCGCCCGCCGGGCCATCAGCTGGGCGCGGGTGTGCACCTGGGCGATCGGGGTGCGCAGTTCGTGGCTGGCGTCGGCGACGAAGCGGCGCTGGCGGGTCAGCGCCTCCGCGAGCGGTGCGACGGCCCGGCAACTGACGAGCAGGGCGGTCAGCACGGCGGCGATGATCCCGACGGTCGCGGCGAGGCTGAACGCGAACAGCAGGTGGCGGCGGTCGGAGAGCTGGAAACGCGCGTCGAAGACGGCCTGGACGACGACGTCGCCCCGGGCCTCGGTGCGGACGTGGTAGACCGTCGCGTCGCGGGCGACGCTGCTGGTCTCGGTGCTCCGGGTGGCCGCGACGCGGACCAGCGCGTCGCGCAACGGGAAGCCGGTCGGCGGGGCGGTGCCGGCCTCGACGGTGCTGCCGTCGTACTCGAAGATCCACACGCACACCGGCGGGTCGGCGATCGTGCCGTACCGGGTGCCCCAGGCGAGCTCCCGCTGGATCTGGGCCTCCTGGTGGCGGACCAGCGCCGCGTACGAGATGGCGCCGCCGGATGCCAGCAGGGTGCCGATGGTCAGGGCGACCAGCACGGCGATCCGGATTCGGGCCCGCCGGACGACGGCCCGCTCGGCCGGCTCGATCAGAGCCTGCCGAGCCGGTAGCCGAGCCCGTGCACGGTGCGGATCACCGGCCGCCCGAGCTTGCGCCGCAGGTAGTAGACGTAGGTGTCGACGATCGATGCCGCAGCGGTGTCGTCGAAGACCCGTCGGCGCAGCTCGTTGCGGGGGTGCACGGTGTTCGGCCGGGCCGCCAGCACCCGCAGCAACTCGAACTCGCGGGCGGAGAGCGCCACCCGGGTGCCGTCGGCCAGCACGGCGTCGCGCGCCGTCAGGTCGAGCCGCCCGGTGCCGACCCGCAGGACGACGGTGGACTCGGCGGTGCGCCGGCACAGCGCCCGTACCCGCGCGCTCAGCTCGTCCAGGTCGAAGGGCTTGACCAGGTAGTCGTCGGCGCCCGCGTCCAGCCCGGCGATCCGATCGTCGACCGTGCCGAGCGCGGTGAGCATCAGCGTCCGGGCCGGGACGCCCCGCGAGCGCAGCCGGGTGATCAGGTCGAGACCGTCGAGCACCGGCAGCAGCCGGTCGACGACCAGCACGTCGTACGCGCGGGTCAGGCCGAGGTGCAGACCGCGTTGGCCGTCGGGGGCGCGGTCGACGACGTAACCCTCCTCGACCAGTGTCTCGGTGAGCAACTCCGTGAGATCCGCGTCGTCCTCGATCAGCAGCAGCCGGTTCGGTCTTCCGCCGTGCACCCCTCCACGATTGCATAGAAGAGTGCCGATGCAATGTGCGGTGGCTGTCTCCTTCGTCACTCCGAAACAGCCAGGGCCGGCGTGGGCGCGGCGGCCGGCCGGGCCTCCCGCCGCTCGATCCAGCTCAGCAGCGGCGTGGTCATCAGCGTGGTGGTCAGCGCGACCAGCACCAGCACGGTGAACAGCGACGGGTTCACGATGCCCGCCTCCAAGCCCACGTTCAGCGCGATGAGCTGCATCAGCCCCCGGGCGTTCATCAGCGCGCCCACCCGCAGCGCGACTCCCTGCGGCTCGCCGCGCAGCCGGGCCGCCGCCCAGCAGGCGCCGTACTTGCCGATGATCGCCACCAGCACGCAGGCCAGCGCGAAGAGCAGCACCGGCAGGCTGCCGAGCAGCCCGAACTCCGTGCGCAGGCCCGAGTACGTGAAGAACAGCGGCAGGAAGACCGTGGCGGCGATCGGGGTGAGGGTGTCCACCACCTTGTCGGTGTTCTCGGTGCGGGGCATGACCACGCCCACCGCGAAGGCGCCGAAAACCGCGTACAGCCCGATCTCGTCGGTGTACCAGGCCACCAGGAAGAGCAGGACCACCGTGCCGAGCAGCCGGGCGCGGTCGTTGAGGCCAGGGCCGGTCATCAGCGCGGTGGTCGTCCGGCGACCGCCGAACCAGAGCACCAGCCCGAAGAGGACCGCCCCGCCCGCGGTGACGATCGCCGGGCCGGCCCGGCCGGAGGCGAAGGCCAGCACGACGGCGAGCATGATCCAGGCGACCATGTCGTCGATCGCGCCGCTGGCCAGGGAGAGGGTGCCGTGCCGGGTGCCGGCGTGGCCGCGTTCGGTGATGATCCGGGCCAGCATCGGGAAGGCGGTGATGGCCAGCGCGACGCCGACGAACGCGGCCGAGACCGCGAGCGAGGTCCCCTCCGCCCTGATCGGCACGACACCGGAGGTGGCCAGGACCAGCAGGACCCCCAGCGCGAGCGGTGCGGCCACCCCGGCCAGCGACACCACCCCGGCGGTGCCGGCGAGACCGGTGACGCGGTGCGCGGTGAACGCGTACCCGGCCTGGAACATGAACAGCACCAGGCCGACCTGGCCGACCACGTAGAGGACGGGGAGCAGGGCGGTCGGGAAGAGGGCGTCCTGCACCTGCGGCAGGAGCAGCCCGAGCAGCGACGGGCCGAGCAGCACGCCGGCCAGCATCTCGCTGACCACGGCGGGCTGACCGGCCCTGCCGAGCAGCCAGGCCACCCCCTTGCAGAAGAGCAGGATCACCGCGACCGCGATGAAGAACCGTGGTGCCAGCTCCGTCGGGGTCATCGGGCAGTCTCCTCGAAGTAGTTGCCGCACAGGCGCAGTCGACGGGCGTCGACGACCATCCAGGCACCGAACACCAGTTGCCGGACGCTGCGGCCCACGTCGGCCCAGCGGTCCCGCCACCGCATCACGCCCAGCCGCAGCCGGCCGGGGCCCGCGAACCCCACCGGTGTCAGGTACGCCGGCCCCCGGCTGGGCAGCGACCGGCTGTGGGAGACCGACGAGCTCAGGGCGTACCGGCGCAGCACCTCACGGGTCGCGGCGCGCAGCATCACCGGCGCGACCCCCCGCGCCGGGCAGGCCCGGTTCGCGGTGATCCCGTACGGGACGAAGTGGGCGTCGCGGCGGGTGAGGGTCCGCCACCGGTCCGGGTCGAAGCGGTCGTCGGCGGCCCCGGCGCGCTGGAACGCCGGGTAGTTGAACAGCAGCACCGATCCGGTGGGCAGCGACACCCCCGTGGGCAGGGTGATCGGCGCGGAGGTGATCCGGTGCGCGACACCGAAGAGCGGGTGCAGCCGCAGCGACTCGTCGATCGCCCGGTCCAGCGCGGCGTCGTCGAGGCCACGCTGCCGCTCGGGATGGGTGGCGAGGTCCAGCAGCACGTGCGCCATCGCCTCGGACATCTGCACGACCGCCGTGGTGAAGAAGGCCCCGTGCAGGTACCAGGCCGTCTCCTGGGCGGTGAACGGCGGCGGCAGCGTCACCGGGCAGGTTCCCGCGTCGACGCGGTCGCGCAGGTAACGGGTCAGCGGGTCGCGCCGCCGCAGGTGCCGAAGGCCGGTGCACTTCAGCGCGGCGACCACGTCGGTGGCGTTGGCGACGATCAGCGCCCGCGCGTCGGCCGGGCACGCCTCGTCGAAGACCAGTTCGTAGCAGACCTCGGCCCACACCGGCATCATCAGGTCGCGCAGCCGCACGTGCTGGGTCCGCCCGGCGGGCAACCCGTCGAGCACCCGCCGGGTGGCGGCGGTCGTCAGGTCGTCCGCGCGCGGCTGCCGTACCGCGAGCACCCGCCTGGTCGTGCCGGCCACGACGCGGTAACGCTCGCCGGGCTCCAGATGCTCCTGGTGCATGTGCGCTCCGGGGGAGAGCCAGTACCAGAACAGGTCCGACAGCCCGGCCCCCCGGCTGCGCCCGTCGGCCGCCGGGTCCGCGTACAGCCGCTCGAAGTGCTCGACGCCGACGGTCGGGCCCGGCACCGGGATGCCCTCCGCGCCGTTGACCCTGGCGAAGACCCACTCCCGGAGCCGGACCACCGCCGGGGGCAGCCAGCGCGGGACGGCCCAGGCCGTGCCGAGCGCGACCAGGGCGCCCAGGACGACCGGGGCGCTCACGGGCGGGCCGCCGGGGCGATCAGGTCGACGCCGAGGTCGCCCGGTCTCGTCGCGCCGGCCAGCGCCAGCGCCCCGTCGAGGTCGGCGCGCAACAGCTCCAGCACGTGCCGCACCCCGGCGGCGCCGCCCACCGCGAGCCCCCAGAGCACGGGGCGGCCCACCAGCACGGCGCTCGCGCCGAGCGCCAGCGCCACCAGGACGTCGACGCCCCGGCGGACGCCGCCGTCGAGCAGCACCGGCAGCCGCCCGGCGACGGCCTCGACGACCGCGGGCAGCGCGTCCAGGGTGGCGAGCGCGCCGTCGAGCTGCCGGCCGCCGTGGTTGGAGACCAGCACGCCGTCGACGCCGTGCTCGACGGCCAGCCGGGCGTCGGCCGGGTGCAGCACCCCCTTGAGCAGGATCGGCAGCGTCGTGACCCCGCGCAGCCAGGCGATCCGCTCCCAGCTCAACCCGGCGTCCATCTCGATGTCGCGGACCTGGCCGGTCGCGTCGCGCATGTTCTCGCAGACCATCCCGGGCGGCAGGTCGACGAAACCGTGCCGCAGGTCGCGGTCCCGCCGGCCGAACACGGGGGAGTCGACCGTCACGACCAGGGCCCGGCAGCCGGCGGCCTCGGCCCGCCGCACCACGGCGGTGGTGAATTCCAGGTCCGGCTGCGGGTAGAGCTGGAACCAGGGCGTTCCGCCGGCCGCGGCGATCTCCTCGACCCGCCGGGTGGCGGCCATGCTGACCACCATGACCGTGCCGGCCTCGGCGGCGGCGCGGGCGGTGGCCACCTCACCGTCGGGGTGGGCCAGCCGGTGGAACGCGGTCGGGGCGATCAGCACCGGCATCGAGACCGCGCTGCCGAGCAGCGAGATCTCCAGGTCGCGCTCGCCCACCCCGCGCAGCACCCGGGGCACGATCCACCGCCTGGCGAACGCCTCCTCGTTGGCCCGGGCCGTGCGTTCGCCGCCGGCCCCGCCGGCGAAGTAGTCCCAGCGCGTCGGGTCCAGGCGACGACGCGCGTCGGCCGCCACGTCGGCCAGGTTCAGCCCCGCCTCGTCCATCGCGGGCACCTCAACCCTCGACACCGGTGAGGCAGCGGTCGAGGAACGCGACCAGCGGCGCCACGTGCACCTCCGGCCGATCCCAGCGATTCTCCAGGTTCTCCGCCAGGTGATGGGTGGCCACCACCCGCCCCGCCCGGTGGTGGCGGACGACCGGATGCAGGTACGCGGCGTCGTGGGCCTGGCCGACGACGTCCTGCGCCACCCGGTTGACCGTGACGTCGAACGGATCCACCTGGTCGTGTTCGGGGCCGTACTCCAGGGTGACGACGAAGGCGTGCGCGTAGTCGTGGTCGGGGGTGCGCAGGCCGGTCTCGGCGAAGTACTCGACCGGCACCTCGTCGTGGTAGCGGGCGTCCGGCCCGGCCACGGTGACCACGTCGGCGAGGACACCGAACTGCTGCCACAGGGCCGAGGTGCGGTTGATCCGGGCGACGACGGCATCGGCGATGGCCTCCGCGGTGGCGTCCAGCTTCTCCGCCGGCCACGGCGTCTCCCCGTACCGGCGTTCGAGGATCTTGTGCAGCGCCCGCACCGCGTAGCGGAAGCCGTGGATGAAGCCGTTGGTGGAGCGCTTGAAGTCCCGTTCCTGCGACAGCGTCCCGGCGAAGTACAGGCCGGGCACGTTCACCGACTCCCACGCCGGGGTCTGGGCCGGGAAGCGGTCGGAGATCGTCAGCGCCGGCCGGCAGCTCTCGTCGAAGATCGACGGGTCGAAGGCGAAGCCGGTGCAGGCGATCACCCGGTCGTACCACAGCTCCTTGACGACCTCGTTCGCCCGGGAGAACGAGAACGTCACCCGCAGGCCGTCGCCGTCGCGCGCGATCCGCTTGATCTGGCCGTCCAGGATCGCGTTCGCCGACTTGAGCTGGTACGTGTCCAGGAAGTTGTTGTTCACCGCGCGCAGGTGCCCGACGTAGTGGGTGCGCCAGGCCATCCGGATCGAGCTCGGCCCGGCGAGGTGGATCAGCGTGGTGGTCTCCATCAGGTTCTCCGCGGTCTCGAACGCGGAGTTGCCCTTGCCGATGATCAGCACCTTCTGGTCGAGGTAGTCGCGCGGGTCCACGGACATCTGCGCGTACCGCTCGGCCAGCTCCAGGCCCGGGATCGGCGGCTCGTACGGCTTCGACACGCCGGTGGCGACGATCACGCGGCGGGCCCGGAACGTCTCGCCGGCCCGGACCTCGAAGCCGCCGTCCACCCTGGCCACCGAGGTGACCCGGGCGCCGTAGCGCACCCGCACCCCGGTCTTCGCGGCGAAGTCCGCCAGGTAGCGGAGCATCACGTCGGCGTGCGGGAAGTACCGCTGGGTGTAGCGGGTGAACCGCAGCGACGGGTCGTCGCTGAGCAGCGAGTTCCAGTCCAGCCGCAGGTTCGCCTCGGCGTCGTCGGAACCCGTGTGCGGCTTGTTGATCGAGATCAGTTGCCGGTGCCGGGGGAAGGTGGCGAAGAACGCCCCCGGGATCTCCGCGCCCTCCAACACCAGGTAGTCGCGTTTCCCGTCGGCCTCGAGCAGCGCGGCCAACTGGAGACCGGCCGGGCCGGCCCCGATGATCAGGTAATCAAGCGTCACGGCAACCATCCGGGGTTGGAGAGGTCGAGGGCAGGTCGAGCGTGGTGACGACGTCGGCGGCCCGCCGCACGTCACCGTCGAGGGGCCGGTCCGGGTCGACCGGGGGCACGGCCTCGGCCAGCGCCGCCAGCACCGCCGCGCAGCCGGGCGCGGTCGGCGCCCGCGCGCCGACGTACGCGGCCTGGCGCAGCCCCACCGCCAGCGACCCGACGATGAGGTGCAGCAGCCGGGCCTGGTCCAGCGCCCGCAGGGCGGCCTGGGTGCCGAGCGGGATGACGTCCTGGTTGTGCAGGTTGGTCGGCAGGCTCTGCATGCTCGCGGGCACGGCGTCCCGGCGGATCTCGGCGATCAGGGCGGTCGACGCCAGCTGCACGCCCTGCAACCCGTGCTGCTGCCCCGGGCCGGCGGCCAGCATCGGCGGCAGCCCGCCGTTGCGGTGCGGGTCGACGAGCAGGTCGAGTTGCCGTTCGGCGAGGTTGCCGACCTGCGCCACGACCATCGACAGCAGGTCGGCGGCGAACGCGGCCGGCTGGCCGAAGAAGTTGCCGCCGTGCACGACGGCGTCGTCGTCGGGGAAGAACAACGGGTTGTCGCTGACGCTGCCGAGGTCGGCGGCGACGACGGCGTCGACGTGCCGCAGGGCGTCCTCGGCCGCACCGAGCAACTGCGGTGAGCAGCGGATGCTGTACGGCTCCTGCAACGGGCGTCGGCCGGACGCCACGCACCCGGCGCCGACCCGCCGCATCCACGCGCCCACCTCGATCGCGCCCGGGTGGCCGTACGCCCGCAGCAGCCGGGCGTCGAGGAACTGCGGGTCGCTGCCGAGCAGGTCGAACAGCAGGCAGGTGAGCACCTGCGCCGCCCGGTGCGAGGCGCGCACGGAGCGCAGCGCCAGCGCGGTCGCCGCGGTGGTCAGCGACGTCCCGTTGACCAGGGCGAGGGCGTCCCGGCCGTCCAGCGGCAGCGGTTCCAGGCCGGCCCGCCGCAGCGCCTCGGCCGCCGGCAGCCGTACCCCGTCGAGGTAGGCGTGCCCCCGGCCCCGCAGCGCCTGGGCGGCCGCGCCCAGCGGGATCAGGTCACCGCTGGCCCCCACCGAGCCCAGCCTCGGCACCGCGGGCGTGAAGGTGGTCGCCAGCATCGCCGCGAGCGCGTCGATGACGTGCGGGGAGACCCCCGACGCGGCGCGGGCCAGCGACCAGGCCCGGATCAGCATGGTCGCGCGGACGACCTCGCGGTCGAGGTCCGGGCCGTGGCCCGCGCCGAGGTGGGCGAGGGTGTTGTCGGCCTGGTCGCGCAGGTCGGCGCGGCCCGCGTACCCGACGAGGGCACCGAAGCCGGTGGTGCTGCCGTACACCGCCCGGTCGTCGCCGAGCACCTTGGACAGGAACCTGCGGGCGGTGGCGACCCGGTCGCGGAGCTGGGGCCCGACCACGACCCGGACCGGGTCACGGGCGGCGGCCAGGTCGGCGATCCGCAGCGGGGCCGCGAGGTCAACCTCTGTCGTCATGCGACCGGACCCTAGAGGCGGATTCTCAGAACGTTTTGAGATCGGCTGGCTACGTTGCGCTGCATGACGCTCGACTACCTGATCATCGGAGCCGGGCCGGCCGGGCTCCAGCTCGCCGCCCTGCTGGCGCGCGACGGCCGCGACTACCTGGTGGTGGAGGCCGGCCCGACGCCGGGCACCTTCTTCGCCACCTATCCGCGACACCGGCAGCTCATCTCGATCAACAAGGTCTGGACGGGCTCCGACGATCCGGAGTTCAACCTGCGCGCGGACTGGAACTCGCTGCTCACCGACGACCCGGCCCTGCTGTTCAAGAACTACAGCCGGCGCTACTTCCCCGACGCCGCCGACCTGGTGCGCTACCTCGCCGACTTCGCCCGGGGCCTGCGGATCAGCTACGACACCCGGGTCACCCGGGTCGCCCGCGACGGCGAGCTCTTCACCGTCGACACCGAGGGCGAGCGGATGACCGCCCGCCGCGTCATCGTCGCCACCGGCGTCTCCCAGCTCTACGTCCCGCCGATCGAGGGCGCCGCGCTCGCCGAACGGTACGACACCGTCACCGTGGACCCGGCGGACTTCACCAACCAGCGCGTCCTCATCATCGGCAAGGGCAACTCGGCCTTCGAGACCGCCGACGCCCTCGTCGAGACCGCCGCGGTCATCCACGTCGCCGGCCCACACTCGATCAAGCTGGCCTGGCAGTCGCACTACGTCGGGCACCTGCGCGCGGTGAACAACAACTTCCTCGACACGTACCAGCTCAAGTCGCAGAACGCGGTCCTCGACGGCACCGTGGAGCGGATCGCCCGGCGCGACGACGGCGGCTACCGGATCGACTTCCGGTACGCCCGCAGCGTCGAGTCGATCCGGCGGATCGACTACGACCGGGTCATCCTCTGCACCGGCTTCCGGTTCGACCCGAGCATCTTCGACGCGTCGGCCCGGCCGCGCCTGGTCATCGACGACCGCTTCCCCGAGCAGACCTCGGCGTACGAGTCGGTGAACGTGCCCGGACTGCACTTCGCCGGCACCCTCACCCAGCAGCGCGACTTCAAGCGCTCGACCAGCGGGTTCATCCACGGCTTCCGGTACGGGGTGCGCGCCCTGCACCGGATCCTCGACGCCCGCCACCACGACCTCCCGTGGCCGGCGACCCGGCTCGACGCCACCCCGGAGGCGATCACCGAAGCGATCATCGCCCGGATCAACCGGACCTCGGCGCTGTGGCAGCAGTTCGCCGTCCTCGGCGACGTGGTCACCGTCGACGGCGGCACCGCCCGGTACCACGAGGAGGTGCCGGTCGGTTACCTGCACGACGGCGGCCTCGGCCCCGACCCGTTCGCCCTGGTGGTCACCCTCGAGTACGGGCCGGACCACGACCAGGTCGACCCCTTCGACGTCACGATTCCCCGGATCGCCGAGAACGACGCCGAGCACGCCCACGACGCCAGCTACCTGCACCCCGTCGTGCGGGTGCACCGGGGCGGCCGGGTCGTCGCCACGCACCACCTGGCGGAGAACCTGGAGAACGACTGGACCCTGCCCGCCGTGCACCACCAGCCCCTCGCGCTCTTCGTCAAGGGCGTCCTCTCCGATGCCGGCTGAGCTCTGGCCGGCTGCCTCCTCGACACCGGCTGAGCTCTGGCCGCAGCCGATCCTGGACCTGCTGGCCGGCGGCGGCGACCGGCCGGTCTTCGAGGACGGCGACCGGGTGGTCACCGCGGCGGAGATGTCCGGGCTGGTCCGCCGCATCGTCGCCGGGCTGCGGGCCGCCGGCGTCGGCCCCGGCACCGGGGTGGCGCTGCGGCTCGGCGTCACCCCGGAGGCCTTCGCGGCGACCATCGCCGCCTTCGCCGTCGGCGCCCGGGTCTCCGGCATCCGACCCGAAGTGACCCCGGCGCAGCTGGCCCGCCTGCTCGCCGGCGACGCCCCGGCCCTGCTCGTCGACGACGCCCGCCTCACCGGCCTGGTGGCCGCGCCCGACGACGGGGTCGCCCTGGTCGCCGCCGGCCGCGCAGGCGACGTCGCCCGGATCATCTGGACCAGCGGCAGCACCGGTGACCCCAAGGGCTGCGCCCAGACGTACGCGGCGATGAGCGCGGCCTGGGCCCCGTACCCCGACCGGTGGCCGCCGGCGATCGCCGACCTGGCCCCCCGGTTGCGGCGCTACCTGGTCTTCGGCTCGCTGAGCAGCCAGGTGATGCTGGAGTACGGCATCCTCACGCTGACCGCCGGCGGCACCCTGGTGGCCGCCCGCCCCCCGGGCTTCCCCGGCATGATCAGCCGGCACCGGGCGACCGCCAGCGTGATCACCGTCGGCAAGCTGCACCAACTCGTCCAGGCCCAGCGCGCCGGCCCGACCGACCTGAGCAGCCTGCGGGCCCTGGTGGTCTCCGGTTCACCGCTGACCCCGAGCCGGCTCGCCGAGGCGCTCGACGTGCTCGGCCCGGTGGTCTTCCACGGCTACGGGCAGACCGAAACCGGCATGATCGCCATGAGCACGCCGGCCGAGATGCTGGCGTCCCCGGCCGCGCTCGCCTCGGTCGGCCGGCCACCCGAGGCCGTCGACGTGGCCATCCGCGACGCCCAGGGCCGCCCCGCCACCCAGGGTGAGCTCTTCGTGCGGACACCGGCGCAGGCGGCCGCCTACTGGGCGGACCCGGCCGAGAGCGCCGAGGTCTTCGTCGACGGCTGGGTCCGCACCCGCGACCTGGCCCGGCTGGACGCCGACGGCTACCTGCACCTGCTCGGCCGGCTGCGGGACGTCGTCATCGTCAACGCCAACGTGGTCTACGCCGGCCCGGTCGAACGGGTCCTCGCCGCCGACGCCGAGGTCGCGGAGGCGTACGTCGTCGGCCGGCCCGACGACGTCACCGGGGAGGCGGTGCACGCGTACGTGGTGCCGGCGGCCGGCCGGTGCCCCGAGGCCGCACGGCTGCGGGCGCTGGTGGCGGCGGCGCTGGGGGAGGCCGCCGCCCCCCGGACGATCCGGCTGATCAGCGGGGTTCCGGTGGGGCCGAGCGGCAAACCGGACAAGCGGGCGCTGGCAGCCGGGCCGGGAGCTGTCCCGAGCCGGTGAGCGGGCGGGCGTTCGGTCGCCCGCCGGGACCCGGCCCACTCGTCGGCAGCATCGGCGTATTCATATAGATTGCTGTCATCGTCGGACTACGGGAGGCGCTGACGCATGGCCGCGACGCGGGAACCTCAGCAGATCCAGGAGCCTCGACAGCGGGCCGCCGGGCCGGGCGGTGCCCGCTGGAGGGACTTCCTCCGGCTGGCCCGGCTGCGCTTCCTGCTCTACAACGTCCTGCCGGTGGGCCTCGCCGTGGCGGTGTCGGTGCACCAGGGCCACCCCCTCGACCTCACCTGGTACGCCGTCGCGCAACTCTTCGCGTGGACGGTCCACGTGATGACCCACTACTGCAACGAGTACTTCGATCTGGAGGCCGACCGGGCGAACGTCTACTTCACCCCGTGGACGGGCGGCAGCCGGGCGCTCGTGGACGGGTCGGTCGCCCCCATCGTGTCGCTCGGTGCCTCGTTCGTGCTGTTCAGCGCCGCAACGCTGCTGGTGGCCGTCATGCCGTCCTGGCAGGCGCGCGTGCTCGCCACCGCCGCCGTGGTGCTGGCCTGGTTCTACACCGCGCCGCCGCTGCGGCTGAACTATCGCGGCGCGGGCGAGTTGACGGTCGCCGCGATCCTCAACGGCCTGTGGCCCGTCGTCGCGGTGGTGCTCCAGGCCGACGCCGTGCCGATGCTGCTGTTGGCCGTGCTGGCGCCCACCGCGGTGCTCCAGGTGGCCCGGATGATGGTGATGAACCTGGGTGACCGCCGCTCCGACGAGACGGTCGGCAAGCGCACGCTGCCGGTCATCATCGGCTACCGGCTGGCCGTGCGCGTGGTCACCGGCGCCCAGGTGGTCGCGTACGCGCTGCTCACCGCCCTCGCGCTGGTCGGCTGGGTGCCGTGGCTGGTCTGGGCCGCGATGGCCGCCACCGCGCCGCTGTCGGTCTGGCTGGTCGGCAGGCTCCGGGGCGGCGCGATGCGCGATCTCGACCCCGGGCGGATGACGCCGGTGGTGTTCTGGGCGTCGAACCACGTCTCCCTGATCGTCGCGGCGGCGATGCTGGGCGTGCTCCTGGACGCGGCGCGCCGCTCCGCCGACACCGGCGCGCTGGCGGTGCTCGGCGCGGTCCTCGCCGGCTACGGGCTGCTCTTCGCCCACCGGATGTGGCTGGCGCGGCGCTCCGCCGGGCGTCCATTGCCGGGGCGGTAGCCGCCAGGCGTGCAGCTGCCCGGTGGGCTCGTGACATGATTGCCCGCATGGGTAAGCAGCAGGACGTCGGTGGGTCCGACCGTCACCGTGGGTCAGGTGTGGCCGCCGATGGGGCGTCCGGCGGTGACGCGCGGCTCGTTCTCGCGCAGGACCCGGCTGCGTCGCAGCTGGCGTTGATCGAGTTGGCGTCCGATTCGTCGGAGGTGGTGCGCAGGGCGGTCGCGTCGCGGGTCGATGCGCCCGCGCAGGCTCTGCGCACGCTGACTCGGGACCCTGATCGTCAGGTGCGGGAGGCGGTGGCGCGGAACCCGTCGACCTCGGTGGGCAACCTGTTGCGGTTGGTCAAGGACGCTGACCGGTGGGTTCGGTGGGCGGTTGCCGGTAATCCGGCGTGTGACGAGTCGGTGCGCCGGGTGATGGCGGAGACCTCGGACAAGGAACTGCGGGGTCTGCTCGCGGAGAGTCGGGAGTTGGAGCCGGAGCTGGCCGCCCGGCTGATTGAGGATGTTTCGCCGGAGGTGCGGGAGCGGCTCGCCACCCACACCCACGATCCTGAGGTGATCACCGCCTTGCTGGCCGATCGCACGGCGCGTGTGCGCAAGGGGCTGGCCCGTAATCCGCGTACCACGGCCGCCCAGCGCAGCGCCCTCGCTCAGGACCCGGTGGTGGATGTGCGGGTCGCGCTGGTTCGCGCGGTCGAGCTGGCCGAGGATGATCTGCGTCGTCTGGTTGACGACCGTTCGGTGCAGGTTCGGCAGGCGTTGGCGGCGTCGGAGTTGACGCCGCCGCACATTCGGCAGCTCCTCGCCCGTGATCCCGATGATCTGGTCGCCGGGGCCGCTCGGGGCGCTCGCCCGGCCGCCGGCAGCACCCCGGTGGTCCGGGCCCCGCGCCTGGGCAACCGGCGTTCCGGCACCGGCCCGGGTCGACCCGGCGGCGGCACCGCGCACTGACGCCGCGCCCCGGCCGGTGGGCTGCGGCCCCCGTCGGTGGCCGGTAGCGTGCGGGAAACCGGATAGAGGAGCTGATCAGGTTGACCAGGCCCCCGCGTGCCACGACCGCCCTTCGCGCCACTGTCGGCGTCGCGTTGAGCGTCGGTCTCGCCGCCGCCCTGACGGCCTGTACGCCCGCGCCGGCGCCCGCGCCCGGCGATTCCACCGCTACCCCGACGACCTCGACGTCCACCTCGGCCGGCGGGTCGTCGGGTGCGCCCGAGCCCACCAGCTCACGGTCGAAGAACGACCCACCGCCGGACGGCTCCGCGCCGAGCCCGATCCTGCGGGGGGAACGGCAGGTCGTGCTGCGGCCGGTCGAGGCGTTCGAGTCGATCCTCGCGGTCGACGCCAAGGGCCGGCTGAACCTGACCGACGGGGAGAGCGACAAGAGCCTCTTCGTGCTGGCGCCCGCCAAGGGGAACATGCACCAGATCCGGACCGCGAAGCCGCAGGGCGGCGGCGAGCCCGACTGCATGGGGCTGCGCGACGACGACGCACCGGCGACGGTCGTGGCCGCGCCCTGCGACGCCGGCCGGGCCGGTCAGCTCTTCACCATCGAGAGGACGTCGGAGGAGAGCGAGGGCCGTCCGACGTACACCATCCGGGGTGCGGGCAAGCGTTACCTGCGCGCGCTGGACCAGCATGGCCTGATCGCCGAGCGGATGGGCGAGGGCGACGCCGGTAAGGGTGTCGCCTTCGACTTCGTCGACAACGGAGCCGCCCCCGTCGGTTCCGGGGACTGACCCGCACCGCCCCCGCCCGGCCGGGGCTGTGACCCCGCGCCCCCGCCCGGCCGGGGCTGTGACCCCGCGCCCCCGCCCGACCGGGGGAGCGAACCCGCGCCGCCCTCCCGTCAGCCCGAGGACTCGACCCACCGGGCCGGCTGGGGGGCGGCCTGCGTCGTGGCTCGGTCCACGATGGGCCGGGCCGGCGGTGGCGTCGGGAGCGGAATCGACGCATGGGGTAGGCCCTGAGCAGCCGAAATCCTGTGTTAGGTTAGGCTCCCCTTACTTCAGCACAGGAGTTGCTTCATGCGCTCGAACCGCTTCCTGGCCGGGGCCGTCGCCCTGGCCGCGACACTGGCGCTCGCCGCCTGTGGCGAGTCCTCGACGGCCGCCGAGGCCCCCGCCGACGGTGCCGCCGCGGCGTTCCCGGTCACGATCACCCACGCGCTCGGCACGACCACGATCACGCAGAAGCCCACGCGGGTGGCGACCGTGGCGTGGGCCAACCACGAGGTGCCGCTGGCGCTCGGCATCGTGCCCGTGGGCATGGCGAAGGCCAACTTCGGCGACGACGACGGCGACGGCGTCCTGCCCTGGGTCAGCGAGAAGCTCAAGACGCTCGGCGGCACCACGCCGGTGCTCTTCGACGAGAACGACGGCATCAACTTCGAGGCGGTGGCCGACACCAAGCCCGACGTCATCCTCGCCGCCTACTCGGGCCTGACGAAGCAGGACTACGACACCCTGAGCAAGATCGCCCCGGTGGTCGCCTACCCGAAGGCGCCCTGGGCCACCGCCTGGCGCGACACGATCAAGCTGGAGAGCCAGGCCCTCGGCCTGGCCAAGGAGGGCGACGCGCTGATCGCCGACGTCGAGAAGCAGATGGCCGACGCCACCGCCAAGCACCCGCAGCTGGCCGGGAAGTCGACGATGTTCATGACGCACGTCGACCCGACCGACCTGAGCAAGATCGGCTTCTACACGGCGCTCGACACCCGCGCGCAGTTCTTCACCGACCTCGGCATGAAGGTCCCCGGCAGCATCGCGAAGCTCTCCGCCGGCACCGACAAGTTCACCCTCAGCCAGAGCGCCGAGCAGATCCAGGTCTTCGACGACGTGGACGTGATCGTCGCCTACGGCGACGACAAGCTGCTGGCCGCCGCGCAGGCCGACCCGCTGCTGTCGAAGATCCCCGCGATCAAGCGCGGCTCGGTGGTCATGCTCTCCGGCACCACCCCGCTGGGCACCGCCGCGAACCCGACCCCGCTGGCCATCCCGTTCGTGCTGGACGACTACGTCGCGATGCTCGCCAAGGCCGCCGACAAGGTGTCATGACCCCGCTCGCCGCCCCCGCCGTGCCGGACGTCGCCGTACTGCGGCGTCCGGCACGGGTGCGCCTGCTGTGGTTCCTCGTCACCGCCGGGGTGCTGCTGGCCCTGATGGCGGCGTCGGTCGCGCTCGGCTCCCGCGCCGTCACCTGGGCCGACATCCTCGCCGCGATCCAGGGCGCGGACGCGACCATGGAGCAGGCCGCCGTCACCAAGCGGATCCCCCGCACCCTGCTCGCGGTGACCGTCGGCGCGGCCCTCGGCCTGGCCGGGGCCGTCATGCAGGGGGTCACCCGCAACCCGCTGGCCGACCCCGGCATCCTGGGTGTGAACATGGGCGCGTCGCTCGCCGTGGTCGTCGGCATGGTCACCTTCGGCCTCTCCTCGGCGACCAGCTACCTCTGGCTGGGCATCCTCGGCGCCGGCCTCGCGGCCGTCTTCGTGTACGCCGTCGGCTCCCTCGGGCGCGGCGGCGCGACGCCGCTCAAGCTCGCCCTCGCCGGCGCCGCCACCTCCGCCGCGCTCGCCTCGCTGATCAGCGCCTTCGTGCTGCCCCGCAACGACGTGGCCGGCGGTTTCCGCTCCTGGCAGATCGGCGGGGTCGGCGGCGCGACCTACGACAGCATCCGGCAGGCCCTGCCGTTCCTCGCCGTGGGCCTGGTGATCTGCCTGCTGTCGGCCCGGGCCCTGAACTCCCTCGCGCTCGGCGACGACCTCGCGGCGGGGCTCGGCGAACGGGTCGCCCTGGTCCGGGGCGTCGCGGCGGCCGGCGCGGTGCTGCTCTGCGGGGCCGCCACGGCGGTCGCCGGGCCGATCGGCTTCGTCGGCCTGGTCGTCCCGCACGTCTGCCGCCTGCTGATCGGGCTGGACCACCGCTGGCTGCTGCCCTTCTCCGCGCTCCTCGGCGCGGCGCTGCTGACCGCCTCGGACGTCGTCGGCCGGGTGGTGGCCCGCCCGGCGGAGATCGACGTGGGCATCGTCACGGCGCTGATCGGGGCGCCGCTGTTCATCCACATCGTGCGCCGGCAGAAGGTACGCGAGCTGTGAGCGCCGCGACCCTCGCCGCCGTCACCCACGGCCGGATCCGCCGCGCCCGCCGCCGACGTCTCGTGCTCGGCGTGCTCGCCGCCCTCGTCGTCGCCGGGTTCGCCGTCTCGCTGATGGCCGGGCGCACCTTCTACCCGCCCGCCGACGTGTGGGCGGTGCTGCGCGGCGCGGACGTCCCCGGGGCGTCGTTCACCGTCGGCACCCTCCGCCTGCCCCGGGCGGTGCTGGCGGTGCTGGCCGGGGCCTGCTTCGGCATCGGCGGCGTCACCTTCCAGACGATGCTGCGCAACCCCCTGGCCAGCCCCGACATCATCGGCATCAGCTCCGGCGCGAGCGCCGCCGCCGCCTTCGCGATCGTGGTGCTGCACCTCGGCGAGGCCGGCGTCTCCGCCTTCGCGATCGTCGCCGGGCTGGCGGTGGCGCTGCTCGTCTACACCCTGTCGTTCTCCGACGGCGTCGCCGGCACCCGCCTCGTGCTCATCGGCATCGGCATCGCCGCCATGCTCGACAGCCTGACCGCGTACGTGCTCAGCCAGGCCGCCGAGTGGGACCTGCAGGAGGCGATGCGCTGGCTCACCGGCAGCCTCAACGGCGCGACCTGGGCCGAGACCGTCCCGGTGGCCCTCGCCGTGGCCGTCGGCGCGCCGGTCCTGCTCGGCCAGGGCCGCAACCTCGCCATGATGCAGCTCGGCGACGACACGGCGGCGGCGCTCGGGGTCCGGCTGGAACGCACCCGGATCGTGGTCATCGTGGCGGCCGTCGCCCTGATCGCCTTCGCCACCGCGGCCACCGGGCCGATCGCCTTCGTGGCGTTCCTCGCCGGGCCGATCGCCGCCCGGCTCGTCGGCCCGGCCGGCTCGCTGCTGCTCCCCGCCGCCCTGGTCGGCGCCCTGCTGGTGCTCGTCGCCGACTTCATCGGCCAGTACGCCTTCGCCATCCGCTACCCGGTGGGGGTCGTCACCGGCGTGCTCGGCGCCCCGTACCTCATCTACCTGCTCGTCCGCACCAACCGCGCCGGAGGCTCGCTGTGACCGCCACCCACACGCTCGCCGTCGAGCAGCTGACGCTCGGCTACGCCGACCGGGTCGTCGTCGAGTCGCTGGACCTCGCCGTGCCCGCCGGGGCGATCACGGCGATCGTCGGCGCGAACGCCTGCGGCAAGTCGACCCTGCTGCGCGCGATGTCGCGCCTGCTGAGCCCGCGCGCCGGCCACGTCCTGCTCGACGGCAAGCAGGTGCACCGGATGCCGGCCAAGCAGTTGGCCCGTACCCTCGGGCTGCTGCCCCAGTCGCCGACCGCGCCCGAGGGGATCACCGTGGCCGACCTCGTCGGTCGGGGCCGCAACCCGCACCAGCGGATGCTGTCGCGGTGGAGCCGCGACGACGACGCCGCCGTGGCGGCGGCCCTGGACGCGACCCAGACGGCGCAGCTCGCCGACCGCCCGGTCGACGAGCTCTCCGGCGGGCAGCGGCAACGGGTCTGGATCGCGATGGCGCTGGCCCAGCAGACCGACCTGCTGCTGCTCGACGAGCCGACGACGTTCCTCGACGTCAGCCACCAGGTCGAGGTCCTCGACCTGCTCACCGACCTCAACCGCACGCGCGGGACGACGATCGTCATGGTGCTGCACGACCTGAACCTCGCCGCCCGGTACGCCGACCACCTGATCGCGCTCGCCGCCGGGCGGCTCTACGCGGCGGGCGAGCCGGCCCGGGTGCTGACCGAGGAGTGCGTCCGGGCGGTGTTCGGCCTGGAGAGCCGGGTCATCGTCGACCCGACGTCGGGCAAGCCGCTGATGCTGCCGATCGGCCGACACCACGTCACCGGCCGCCCGAGCCCCGCCCCGCAGGGCTGACGCGGGGCCCGGACCGGCACCCGGGAAGCCGCCGAAGATTAGGCGAGGCTAACCTGTCCCCTGACCGCTGGGAGGCCCTGACCGTGTGCACCTGTTCCCTCGTACCCGCAGGACGTTGAGCCCCGTGGCGGGCGACCAGATCAGCGGCGCGACGGTGCTGCGCCGGGCCCTGCGCCGCCAGCGCCGCCGGCTGGTGACCGGCGTCGCGCTGCTCTGCACCCACCAGGCCGCCGAGGCCCTCGTGCCGGTCGCGATCGGCGTCATCATCGACCGCGCGGTCGCCACCGGGGACGTGCGGGCGCTGCTGGTCTCGCTGGCCGGGCTGGCGGCCCTGTTCACCGTGCTCGCCTTCGCCTACCGCACCGGCGCGCGCCAGTCCTACGCCGCCCTGGAGCACGAGGCGCACACCCTGCGGGTCGAGATCGCCGGCAGCGCCCTGGACCCGCGCGGCCGCCGCTCGGCCCTGCGCCACGGCGAGCTGCTGAACGTCACCGCCTCCGACGCCGAGCTGACCGCGCTCGTCGTACGCGTCGCGGGGCTGACCGCCGCGGCGGTCACCGCCCTGGTGGTCGCGGCCGTCGCGCTGCTCGTCGTCGACGTCCCGCTCGGGCTCGGCGTGCTCGTCGGGGTGCCGCTGGTGGTCCTCGCCCTGCAACGGATGGCACCGCTGCTCACCCGGCGCAGCGCCGCCCAGCAGGAGGCCCTCGCCACCACCACCGCGTTGGCCGTGGACCTCGTCACCGGGCTGCGGGTGCTGCGCGGCATCGGCGCGCAGGACCACGCCGCCCGCCGGTACGCCCGTGCCAGCGGCCACGCCCTCGACGTGACCCTGCGCGCCGCCACCACCAAGGGCCTGCACCTGGGGCTCACCACCACCGTCAACGGCCTCTTCCTCGCGGCGGTCGCCGGCGTCGCCGGCTGGCTCGCGCTGCAGGGCCGGCTCACCGTCGGCGAACTCGTCGCCGTGGTCGGGCTGGCCCAGTTCGTCGCCGAGCCCGTGCAGACGCTGGGCTACTGCGTGCAGCTGCACGCCATGGCCCGCGCCTCGGCGGGGCGGGTGGCCCAGGTGCTCGGCGCCGCCCCGCTCGTGCGGCCGGGCACCGCCGGGCCGCCCGCCCCGGGCCCGTCGCGGCTGCGCCTCGACCAGGTCGGGTACGCCGGGCTCGACGGGATCAGCCTGCACCTCGACGCCGGCGAGGTCCTCGGCGTGCTGGCCTACGACCCGAGCGACGGGGAGGCCCTGGTCACGCTGCTGTCCGGCCGGGTCCCCCGCGAGGACTACCGGGGCACCTGGTACGTCGACGACACGCCCGCCGAGGAACTGCACGTCGACGCCCTGCGCGGCACGGTCCTGGTCGAACAGCACGACGTGGCGCTCTTCGAGGGGACGCTGCGGGACAACCTGATCGCTGGCGGCGCGGCCGACGAGGCGGCCCTGGGCGTCGCGGTCCGGGCCGCGGCGGCCGAGGACGTGCTGGCCGCGCACCCGCACGGCCTGGACCGGGTGCTCACCGAGCGGGGGGCGAACCTCTCCGGCGGGCAGCGCCAGCGCATCGGCCTGGCCAGGGCACTCGCCGCCGACCCGCCGGTGCTGGTGCTGCACGACCCCACCACGGCGGTCGACGCGGTGACCGAGGCGCTGGTCGCCGAGGGGCTGACGGCGGCCCGCGCCACGGCGGGCCGGGGCACGGTGCTGGTCACCAGCAGCCCGGCCCTGCTGCGGATCGCCCACCGGGTGGCCGTGCTCGACGGTGGCCGGGTCGTCGCCGAGGGCCCCCACGAGCGGCTGCTGGCTGCCGACGCCCGCTACCGGGAGGAGGTCCTGCGGTGACCGACGAAGCCACCACGACCGACGAACCCACGACCGACGGGCCCGGCACCACCGACGAACCCACGACCGACGGGCCCGTCACGACCGGCGCCGAATCCCGCCGGCTGCTCCCGATCGCCACCACCCGGCAGACCTGGGCCGCCCTGCGGGCCGAGTTCGCCCGGCTGCCCGTGCTCAGCGCCGTCGCCGGCACGCTGCTGGTCGCCGCCGCCGCCGGTGGGCTCGTCGCCCCCTGGGTGCTCGGCCGCCTCGTCGACGACGTCATCGCCGCCGCCGGCACCACCCGGATCGTGGCCTGGGCGGGCGTGATCGCCGGCGCCGCGCTCCTCGCCGGCCTGCTCACCGCCGCCGGGGCCGCCGTCGCCGCCCGACTGGGCGAGACCGTGCTGGCCCGGCTGCGCGAGCGGGTCCTCGACCGGGCCCTGCACCTGCCCTCGGCCACCCTCGAGCGGGCCGGGACCGGTGACCTGGTGGCCCGCGCCGGCGACGACGTGGCCGTGGTGACGAACGTGATCACCACCAGCGGTCCCGCCTTCGTCGGCGCGCTGCTCTCCATCGTGCTGACCGCGCTGGGGCTCTTCGCCCTCGACTGGCGGCTCGGCCTCGCCGGGCTCGCCGCCGCCCCCGCGTACGCGCTGGCGCTGCGCTGGTACCTGCGGCGCTCGGTGCCGTACTACGCGCGGGAACGGGTGGCCACCGGCGAGCGGGCGCAGGCCATGGCCGGGTCGCTGCGCGGCGCGGCGACGGTACGCGCCTACCGGCTGGAGGACGCCCACGTGGCGCGGATCGCCGAGCGTTCCGCCGTGGCCCGCGACCTGTCGCTGGAGATCTTCAGCCTGCACACCCGCTTCGGGCTGCGGATGAACCGGGCGGAGTTCCTGGGGCTCGCCGCCGTGCTGCTGGCCGGCTTCCTGCTGGTCCGCGACGACCTGGTCACCGTGGGGGCCGCCACCACCGCCGCGCTCTTCTTCCACCGCCTGTTCAACCCGATCGGCCTGCTGCTGATGCAGGCGGACGCCGTGCTGCAGGCCGGGGCGAGCCTCGCCCGACTCGTCGGCGTCGCCACGCTGCCCGCCTCGACCGCCGGTGCCGAAGCCGCCGCGCCCACCCGCGCGGCACGACCCACCGTCGTGGGGGAGGCCGAGCCGGCCGCGTTGGAGGTGGTCGTCGGCCGGCACCGCTACGACGACGGGCCCGTCGTGCTCGAGGAGGTGACCCTGCGCCTGACGCCCGGCGAACGCGTGGCGCTGGTCGGGGCCAGCGGGGCGGGCAAGAGCACACTGGCCGGCATCGCCGCCGGGATCATCGCCCCCACCGAAGGCTCGGTGCGTCTGCGGGGGGTGCCGCTGAGCGGGCTGGGCGAGGACCGGGTACGCCGGGAGATCGCCCTGGTCAGCCAGGAGGTGCACGTCTTCGCCGGGCCGCTCGGCGACGACCTGCGCCTGGCCGCCCCGGACGCCACCGACGCCGAACTCGTCGCCGCCCTCGACCTGGTGGGGGCCGCCGGCTGGCTGCGTACCCTGCCCGACGGCCTCGCGACCGGCGTGGGGGAGGGCGGGCGGCAGCTCACCGCCGCCCGCGCCCAGCAGCTCGCCCTGGCCCGGCTGGTCCTCGCCGACCCCGCCGTCGCGGTCCTCGACGAGGCCACCGCCGAGGCGGGGAGCGCGGGCGCGCGGGAGCTCGACCGCGCCGCGGTGGCGGCCACCGAGGGCCGTACCACGCTGATCGTGGCCCACCGGCTCAGCCAGGCGGCCGCCGCGGACCGGGTCGTCGTGATGGAGCACGGACGCGTCGTCGAGCACGGCACGCACGACGAGCTGCTGGCCGCCGGCGGCGGCTACAGCCGGCTGTGGCGTTCCTGGAGCACCGCCGATTCGGCCGTCCCGGCCGGCCACCACCAGCACCGCTAGATCTTGGAAGCGAAGGGCCCCTCCAGGGGCCGGAAGCTTCCAAGATCTGGCTGATCTCCGGGGCGGGGCGGCGGAGCGGCTCGGGGGGCCTCGGTTAGCATGGCGGCGTTCTGTGACGGCTGCGGAGACGAGGCGAGATGCGGTGGCTCCGGCAAGTACTGGGCAGGAAAGAGTCCCCGCTCGATCCGGGTCGGCAGGAGGCGCTGCTGCATGACGTCCGGCAGCGCTTCGGCGCCGGCGCGCAGGCCGGGATCGCCCAGCAGGTCGACGAGGTCACCCGGCTGCTGGACGGCGACGACGGCCTGGTCGTGGCGGGCAGGATCGTCGGCGAGGCCGCCGAGGGGGCCAACGCGGAGCTGCTCGCCCAGGCGTTCGACCTGCACCGGCGCACCGGTCGACGGCTCGTGGTCGACCGCCGCAACTACCGGCCGCTGTGGCAGGCGGCGGGGCGGGAGCTGCGCTGGCCCTTCTACGCGCTGCCGGGTGGCTTCCACCCGTACGTGCAGGTGACCGCCGCCGTCACGGCGATCGGCGGGCAGGCACCGCAGGTGGCGCGGGTGACCGACCCGTACGCGCTGCTGACCCACCTCTTCGAGGTGCTGGACCTCACCGTCGTGGGCTGGGAGTACGGCCGGGTCCGGGTGGACGTCGACGCCGCCCGCTTGGTGGAGCGGCTGATCGCGACCGCCCGAGAGCTCCGCGCGGCGATGGACGAACAGCCCCCGCTGCCGCCCCCGGTGCGGGAGCTGATGCGGCGCAACAACACCGTCGCCATCCTGGATCCCGCCGCTGATCGGGTGGTCGGCGGGGTCAACCTGGGTGCGGAGCTGCGGGTGGGCCTGCTGGTCTGAGCCGGGCGGGCGGCTGGCCGCCGTGCCGGGCGCATGGTGCCAAGGCGAACGCCGTGCCGGGCGGGCGCGGGGTGCGCCCGCCCGGCACGGCGGCCGGGAACGGTGCTGCCGGTCAGCCGTTCGGGACGACGCCCACGTTGAGCTCGGCGACGCTGGTCCACTTCTTCCCGTTGACCTCACTGAGGGCGCGCAGCCGGACGTACCGGGCGGTGGTGGACGGGATCGTCACCGTCTGCTCGGCGGTCGAGTTCGGGAACGTCCCGGTGGCCACCGGGCTGCCCCAGTTGCTGCCGTCGGTGGAGAGGTAGACCTCGTAGCCCTTGATCCGCCCGTCGGCGCTGTTCTGCCGGGGCAGGTAGTAGAGCCGGTTGACCTGGCGTGCGGCGCCGAGGTCGAGGTCGATCCAGTGCGGGTGGGGCTGGCTGGAGAGCAGGTACCTGCTGTGCCAGAAGGTGTTGGCCCGGCCGTCGAGCACGTTGGTCGCCCGGCCGTTGACCAGCAGCACCTCCTGGCTGTCCACGTCGTCGACGTCGATCTCCGACTGCGGCAGCCGGACCGTCGGGTTCCGCTCGGCGTACCGGGCGGTGTAGACGGTCGGCGTGGCCGGCGCGGTGATCACGTGCGACTGCCCGCCCCCGTCGGACCAGGACGAGAAGTCGTACGTCCGCCCGCCGACGGTCTGCGGCGTCACCGCGCTGACCGTGTTCGTGGAGCCCTGGATGACGGTGCGGGTGAACGGCGTGGTCTGCGCGGTGGATCCGAAGACCACCTGCAGGCCGGACGGGGCGGTGTCGAAGGTCAGGTTGACCGTCTTCGGGTCCAGCCGCACGCTGCTGGAGTGGCTGAGGCCGCCGCTGTCCGTGGCGGTCAGCACCAGCTCCAGGTAGGACGGATACTCGTGGTCCGGGCCGGCGATCGTGGCACCGGCCACCCCCTCCCAGTCGCGCAGCGGGTGGGCGTGGCAGTTGCCCGGCGCGGAGCAGTGGTGCAGCACCATCCGCCAGCGCAACGCGGAGGCCGGCAGGGTGCCCTGGTCCGGGTCGGTGGCGTGGCCGGTGAAGGTGATGGGCGTGTTCACCGCCCAGGTGAAGCCCGCCGCCGGGGTGTCGATGACGGCGCTGGGCGCGCTGTTGCCGGACTGGATCGGCACGGTCGCGGTGGCGCTCGCCCCGAGGGTGTCGACGACCCGCAACCGTGCCGTGTACGGCCCGCCCGACGGGTAGGTGTGGGTGACCGTGGCGGCGGTGGAGTCGACGGTGCCGTCGTTGGTGAAGTCCCACTCGTAGCGCAGCAGGCCCGCGTCGGCCGGGTCCGGGTCCGACGAGCCGGTGGCGTCGAAGCTGACGGTCAGCGGCGCCGGCCCCGAGGTGGGGGAGGCGGTGATCGACGCGACCGGCGGCTGGTTGCCGGGGAAGTACCGGATCCGGCGGATCGTCCCGCCGCCGATGTCGACGTAGTACAGGTCGCCGCCAGGGCCGGTGGCCAGGTCGACGGGGCTGGACGCGGCCGCGGCGAAGGTCTGCCGGTTGGCGGCCACCGGCAGCCCGCCGGGCGCGTCGGGCAGCATGGCCCAGATGCAGTTGCGGGAGTAGTCGGAGAAGAAGAGCGCGCCCCGGTAGGCCGCCGGGTAGTTGCCGCCGGAGGCGGGGTGGAAGGCCAGCCCGCCGACCGACGAGCCACCCGTCGGGCAGGTCTCGTTGGGCACCACCGGGGCGGCGTGGTCGTAGGCGTAGTAGGGCGCGGTCTGGCCCGGCCCGGTGTAGAGGTTCTCGCAGATGTCGAGGTTGGCGCCGTCGTACCCGCCCTGCCGGGCGTTGCCCTCGTAGCAGGGCCAGCCGAAGTTCGTCACCCCGGCGGTCGGGTCGACCACCCGGTCGATCTCCTCCCACTTGGTCCAGCCCACGTCGCCGAGCCAGACCTCGCTGGTGCCGGGGCGCATCGCCATCCGGTACGGGTTGCGCAGCCCGTGCGCCACGATCCGGCGGGCGTTGGTGTCGGCGCTGCCGGCCAGCGGGTTGCCGGGGGCGGCCAGACCGGTGGCCGGGTCGAGCCGCAGCACCGTGCCGTCCAGGCTGGTCGGGTCGGCGGGGGTGCGCAGGTCCTGCGAGCGCAGCGCGCCGCCCTCGGCGGTGGGCGGGGTCATCGTCCCGCCCGGCGGGTCGGCGCAGGGGTTGGCCGGGGTGCCGCGCTGGCCGTAGTCGACCACGTCGTAGCTGGCCCCGTCGCCGCCGGAGACGTAGAGCATGCCGTCGGCGCCGAAGCGCAGGTCGCCGACGGAGTGGCTGGCGAACTGCTGGCACCAGTCCTGCAGCAGCACCTGCTCGCTGCCGGTCATCACGTTGCCGGCGGCGGTGAGCCGGGACAGCCGGCCGGTGATGACGCACTGCCCGGAATTGGTGCCGCCGACCGCCGCGCAGTTGTCGTTCCAGTACGGGGCGGTCTGGCCGGGCGGTGCGTCGTAGGCGTAGAGCACGTAGACGTACGGCTGGGTCGGGAACTGGGGGTGCAGGGCGAGCCCGAGCAGCCCCCGGTCGTGCTGGTTGTGCACGTTCGCGGAGAGGTCCGCGAAGACGGTCGGGGTGGTGTCGGCCAGGTTGTCGTAGACCTTGATCCGGCCGCCCTTCTCGGCGACGAAGACCCGCCCGTCCGGGGCGAATTCGACGTTCGTCGGCAGGTTCAGCCCGGTCAGGACGGTCTGTTCCTGGAATCCGGTCGGCAGCGTCACCGCGCTGGCCGGGGTTGCCGTGGCGATCGGCGTCAGCGCCGCCACCAGTGCGGTGACCAGGCTGGCCCCCACCAACCGGGCCCGGCGTGTCCTTTGTGGCATGTTCGTGTCCCCCTTCGTGAGCCCCACGCTCACAAGGTGGTGACGTTAGGGAAAGCGCCGGGGTGGGGACAGCCGAGGCTGCCGGGAATGAGTATGTCGTTACTACGGTCGTACGGTGCGTCACCGTCCAATTGCGACGGAGCAACACGGATGCCACCGACCGCCCCCGAAGGGGGACGGCCCCTGTCGCCCGGAAGGGGCGCAGGGGCCGTACCTCGGGGTGTGCTCAGAAGCTGTCGGGGGTGCGGATGCGGTCGCGGATCCAGGCGCCGGCCGGCTTGAGGCGCGCGGTGCCGCCGAACTGGCCGCTGCCGCAGGTGCCGGTGGTGAAGACCGCGCCGGAGCGGAAGTCGTCGGAGAAGTTCCAGTTCACCCAGCTGATCTTCTTGCTGGCCATCAGGTCGAGGTACCGCTGGGCCATGGTGAAGTCGTTCGGGCCGTCGCCGGTGGCCTGCTGGGTGCCGAACTCGGTGACGAAGAGTGGCAGGCGGTCGGCGGCCCGGGCGAAGGTGTCGTAGTACAGGTTGCCGTGCGAGGCGGCGTAGAAGTGGAAGACGTACATCAGGTTGCCGCCGCTGACCGGGTTCGCCGCGATCGCGTCGACCGCGCCGCCGTCGCCGGAGACGCCGAGCGAGGACCAGTCCGGGGTGCCGACGAGGACCACGGCCTCCGGGTCGCGGCTGCGGATCACGGGGACGACCTGGTCGGCGTAGTTCTTGATGGTGCCCCAGGTGACCCCGTCGCCGTTGGGCTCGTTGGCGATCTCGTAGAGCACGTTGACCTTGTCCTTGTGCCGTTCGGCGATCTCGGCGAAGAAGGTGCGCGCCCGGCTCAGGTTGTAGTTGGGGTCACCGGGGTCCAACATGTGCCAGTCGACGATGGCGTACATGCCCCGAGCGGTGGCCAGCTCGATGTAGTTGTGCACCATGTCGGTGAAGCGGCGCGGGTCGGTCTCGTAGCCGTCCTCCTGGACGTACATCGAGATCCGCAGCACGTCGGCGTTCCACTCCCGGGCCAGCACGTCCAGCGAGGCGGGGGTGGCGCAGTTGGCGTACCACTGGATGCCGTGCGTGCTCATGCCGCGCAGCTGGATCGCGGTGCCGTTGCGGTTGCAGAGCTGACGACCGCAGACCCGCAGCTGGCCGTTGGCCGCGACCGGGGTGGTGGCGGCCGGCGGCGGCGTGGTGGGCGGCGGGGTGGTGGGCGGTGGTGTCGTGGGCGGTGGGGTGGTCGGCGGTCGGGTGGTGGCCGGCGGGGTGGTCGGGGTCGCGCCGCCGGCGCAGGGCTGGCCGTTGAGGGTGCAGCCGATCGGGCCGCCGGAGCCGGTGCCGACGAAGCCGAAGTAGACCGAGCCACCCGGGACGATCGTGCCGTTCCAGGAGTAGTTGGTGAAGGTGTGGCGCTGCCCGGTGCGGGTCAGCAGCGCGTCCCAGTGCGAGCTGAGGCTGGTGCCGGCGGGCAGGTCGAATTCCAGCCGCCAGGAGGTGATAGTGCTGGCCCCGCCGTTGGTGATCTTGTACTGGCCCTCCCAGCCTGACCCCCAGTCCTGCACCTTGGTGAAGCTCGCGGTCGGTGTCGCCGCCGCACCGGCGGTGCCGGAGACGGCGAGCGGCACCAGTGCCAGCGCTGCGATGAGGCCGGCCACCGCGATCGGTCTGCCGCGAAGTCGCACGAGGTACCTCCCAGGGGCGATGAGAAAGTTACTTTCGTCGAAATATAAAGAAAGTTAAGAGCTGGGGCAACGCGAGGGCTCGACGCGGGCCGCGAGGCTCCGGCGCGGGGGACCGCGAGGCCCGGCGCGGAACGGGGCACCGAATCCATGGCGCGGGGGCGACCCCGTTCCCGCAGGCGGCGGGCGTGGTCCATCATGTGCTGACCGCCGAGGAGGCCGCCCATGCCCGTCCCGCACCCGCACCCGGCCCCGCACCCGGCCGCATCCCCGGACGGGCACCCGGCGTCGCCCGGTCCCGGCCTCGTGGCGTACCCGCCGGACGTCGGCGGCGCGGCCGGCCCGCCCGCCGGGGACCCCGACCGGCTGCGGCCGCGGGTCTGGGCCGCCGTGGTGCTGCTCGGCCTGGTCGGCCAGCTCGCCTGGACGGTCGAGAACATCTACCTGAACCTCTTCGTCTACGACACGGTCACCGACGACCCGACCGTGATCGCCACGATGGTCGCCGCCAGCGCCGCCACCGCGACGCTGGCCACCCTGCTGCTGGGGGCCCTCTCCGACCGCCTCGGGCGGCGGCGGGTCTTCGTCGCCGGCGGCTACCTGCTCTGGGGGGTCTGCACCGCAGGGTTCGGCTTCCTCACCGTGGGCGCGTTGGACGACCTCGCGCCGATGGCGAACGTCGTGCTGCTCACCGTGCTCGCGGTGGTCGCGCTGGACTGCCTGATGTCGTTCCTCGGCTCCGGGGCGAACGACGCGGCGTTCCAGGCCTGGGTGACCGACGTGACCCGACCGGCCAACCGGGGCCGGGTCGAGGCGGTGCTGGCGGTCATGCCGCTGCTGGCCATGCTGGTCATCTTCGGGGCCTTCGACGGGCTGGCCCGCGCCGGCCAGTGGCGGGCGTTCTTCCTGATCATCGGCGCGGTGCTGGCCGTGGCCGGCGTCGCCGCCTGGTTCCTGATCCAGGAGAGCCCGACGCTGGTCCGCAACGACGCCGGATACCTGCGCGCGGTGGCGCACGGGCTCCGGCCGTCGACGATGCGCGCCAACCCGGGCCTCTACCTGGCCCTGGCCGGCTGGTCGGTCTGGGGCGTCTCCACCCAGGTCTTCCTGCCGTACCTGGTCATCTACCTGCAGCGCTACCTCAGGGTCGAGGGGTACGCCGTGGTGCTGGCCGTGGTCCTGGTGACCGCGTCGGTGGTCAGCGTGCTCGCCGGTCGGCTCATCGACCGGGTCGGCAAGGCCCGGTTCCTGCTGCCGGCCGCAGCGGTCTACGGCACCGGCCTGCTGCTGATGTTCGTGGCCCGGGGCGCGGTGGCGGTGACCGGCGCCGGCATCGTGATGATGTCCGGCTTCGTGCTGGTGCTCGCCCCGCTGGGCGCGCTGGTGCGCGACCACACCCCGCCCGAGCGCGCCGGCCACGTGCAGGGGCTACGGATGATCTTCGCCATCCTGATCCCGATGCTGATCGGCCCGTACCTGGGCGCGGCGGTGATCAACAACGCCGACGAGACGTACCTGGAGCTGGGGGTGCTGCGGCAGGTGCCGACGCCGGGGATCTTCCTGATGGCCCTGGCCGTGCTGGCGCTGATCGTGGTGCCGGCGCTGGCGCTGCGCCGCCGCGACACCGCAGCCGGCGCGGGCCGCCGCGACGCCGGAGCCGTGGCGTGAGGGCGCGACGGGGCGGCCCGGAGCGCGCGGTGCCGCCGACGACCCAGTGGGGCGAGGCGCTCGACCCGGACCGGGTGCTGCCGGAGTACCCGCGCCCGCAGTTGGCCCGCGACAGCTACCTCAACCTCAACGGCCGGTGGGCGTACGCCATCACCGACGACGACCGGCAGCCCACCCGCTACGACGGCGAGATCCTCGTGCCGTTCTCCCCGGAGGCCCCGCTGTCGGGGGTGGGGCGGCAACTGCGCCCCGGCCAGACCCTCTGGTACCGCCGCACCCTGCGGCTGCCGGCGGGCTTCCACCGCGCCGGACACCGGCTGTTGCTGCACTTCGGCGCGGTGGACCAGCGCTGCGCGGTGCTGCTCAACGGGGTGCCGGTCGGCGGGCGCACCGGCGGGTACCTGCCGGTGCGCTGCGACATCACCGACGCGCTGCGCGACGGCGAGAACGTGCTGGTCGTGGCGGTGCGCGACGACAGCGACACCGGCCACCACGCGCGCGGCAAGCAGAAGCTGCGCCGGGGCGGGATCTGGTACACCGCCCAGTCCGGCATCTGGCAGACCGTCTGGGCCGAGAGCGTCCCCGCCGCGCACGTCGACCGGCTCACCCTCACCCCCGACCTGGCGGCCGGCTGCGTCGAGGTCACGGTGCACGCCGCCGACGCCGGCTCCGACGCGGGGGCGGCGCGGATCCGGGTCCTGGCCGGCGGCGCGGTGGTCGCCGAGGCCAGCGCCGCCGCCGGGACCGCCGTGCGCCTGCCGCTGACCGAGGTACGCCCCTGGACCCCCGCAGACCCCTTCCTGTACGACGTGACCGTCGACTACGGCACCGACCGGGTCCGCAGCTACCTGGGCCTGCGCTCCTTCGGCGTCGGCCCGGACGCCGACGGGGTGCCGAGGCTGCTGCTCAACGGGAAGCCGTACTTCCACGCGGGGGTGCTCGACCAGGGCTACTGGCCGGACGGCCTCTACACCGCGCCGTCGGACGCGGCGCTGGTCGCCGACATCGCCGCGATGAAGCGGCTCGGCTTCACCATGCTGCGCAAGCACATCAAGATCGAGCCGCTGCGCTGGTACCACCACTGTGACCGGCTCGGCATCCTGGTCTGGCAGGACATGGTCAACGGCGGCGGCGCGTACCGCCCGCTGGTGGTCACCGCCCCGGTGCTGACGCCGCTGCGGCTGCCCGACCGGGGCCGGTGGCGGCGCTGGTTCGGCCGCGCCGACCCGGCCGGGCGCGCCGAGTTCCGCGCCGAGGTGCGCGAGACCGTGGCGCACCTGCGCAACGTGGTGAGCATCGCCGTCTGGGTGCCGTTCAACGAGGGCTGGGGGCAGTTCGACGCCGCCGAGGTCGCCCGGGAGGTGGCCGCCCTCGACCCGACCCGCACCGTCGACCACGCCAGCGGCTGGCACGACCAGGGCGGCGGCGACCTGCGCAGCCTGCACGTCTACTTCCGCCGCTTCCGCGTCCCGGGGGGTGGGCCGCGCCGCGCCGCCGGGGGAGCAGCAAGCGTCGACGCGGCCGCGCCGGGCCGCGACCGGCGGGCCCTGGTGCTCTCCGAGTACGGCGGGTACGCCCTGCGCGTCGAGGGGCACACCTTCGGGTCGGCCGAGTTCGGGTACAAGCGCTGCCGTACCCCCGCCGAGCTGGCGGAGGCGTTCACCCGGCTGCACGACGAGCAGATCGTGCCCGCGATCCGGGCCGGTCTCGCGGCCACCGTCTACACCCAGCTCAGCGACGTGGAGGACGAGCTGAACGGCCTGTTCAGCTACGACCGGCGGGTGCTCAAGCTGCCCGAGGCGGTCGTCCGGGCCGTCACCGACCGGCTGCGGCACCTGGCGGGCTGAGCCCCGTCCCGGCTGCGGCACCCGCCGGGCTGGGCGCCGGTGGGCCGAGGGCGGGCGCGGCCGACGGCCGAAGCCTGGCGGCCGGGGCGGCGGCCCGGGGGGAGCGCGCTGCCGCGTGGGCGACCCGCGTCCCTCGGACCTCGCCAGGGAGGCTGGCCTGCTGAGGAAGAGGGGCAGGCGGCGGTGAGCCCGGTCAGCTGCTGAGACTGGCGACGACGGAGAGGGAGGGGAGGGGGATACCTCTTCCAGACGCTATGGAGCTGATGTCGTAAACGAATCAGCTCCATAGCGTCCCGAACAGCCTTCCCACCTGGCCGGACGTCGCGCAGATGAGGGATCGGCCCGTCGTCCGTCCCGCGTCGGCCCGTGCCAGGACCGGGGCCGTCCCCGCTCGGCCCGCCCCGGACCCGCCCCGGCTATGCGCGCAGCGGCCCTGCCCAGCCAGGTGTGGTCAGCCCTGCTCGTCCTCATCCGCTGGCGGCTTGGGCCGGCGGTAGTCCCGGATGTATGCCTCGACGTCCGACCGTAACCACACAGAGCCGGCCTGTAAGACCTGGAACGGGCGCGGGAAATACGGCTGCATGATGATCTGCCTGAAGCGCGACCGGCTGACGTTCAGCAGATCCATGATCTCGCCCGGACCGACGAGCGGTCCCGGGACCTCCGGCGTGCCCATGCCAACGACGGTAGACACCTGCCTGTCTACCCCGAGAGGTGCGACGTAATCGGTATGTGTTGAGTGGTCTACCACTCAGCACCTCTCTATATGAGTCTACCTGTATTGACAGGGAGGTGGCCGTTGGTGTGTGATCGGTGACGCGGTACCCCCGCCCTGGTGGAGCTGGGCTCGGTGGGGCGGGGTGCCGCAAAAGATCGGACCCCTGGGAGGCACCGATGGCGCTGCGCGACGCCCGACACCTGGCCCTGGTGAAGCCGCGTCAGGACTTTCGGTGGGATTCCTGCGTGTGGTGGCTGTGGCGGGGTCGGGACCGGCTCGACCTCACCCTCGCTGCCGGGTCATCCAGGAGGGTGAGGTGACCGCGCGTCGGCTGCCCCGGTTGATCGTGGATGCCGTGCGCGCCCTCGACTGGCACAAGCACCGGCGCTGCGCCGCTTGCCGCCCGAGCGGCTGGTGTCCCCTGGCCGAGCTGGCCAGGGCCCGGATCAGGGCATGGCGACGGTACGGCCCGCGCCGATGATCGAGTTGAAGGCCGGCGACGTCCTGCACATCACCGCCGCGTGCAGCGTGCAGTTCGCCAAGCCGATCATGTTCCGCCTGATCAAGGTCCGGCACGACCTGATCACCTACGACCGCTGGATCTGGCTCGACGGGTACGAGTTGGACGCCCAGGGCGACGCGGTGGCCCGACGGGAGATCTTCGTACAGCGGGCGGGGTTGAGGGTCCAACGACGAACCGCCCCGGCACAACCAGGGCGGTCCAGATCGAACGTGCGGGGCTGAGTCGCTGCGGTAAGGGGCCGGGATGACGGGGGTCACCAGCGGTTGCGGGCCTCCTCGGCCCAGCCGACCAGGCCGTCCAGGTCGACCCGCTCGCCGTCGTCGGCCGCCGCCCAGCCGGTGAAGTGCCCGAAGCACTGGTGCGTCTCGCTGGCCAGCACGCCGAGGCTGGTCCGGGAGACCTTCTCGTGGAACGGGTGGAACTGCACCGACACCCGCTCGCCGTCGATCCGCCACGGCCGCAGCCAGTCGGCGCGGTCGTACTCCCAGCGCAGCTCGGCACCGATCTTGTGCAGCCGGCCGTCGACGAAGAGGCCGTTCTCCGTCGAGCCGGTGCCGTCGGTCCACTTCCCGCCGAGTTGGATCGCCCGGCCCGGACCGCTGCCGGCGGCCCAGTTCCAGCGGATCGCGTACGGCCACCTGCCGCGCCCGTGGTCGAGCACGGCGAAGGAGTCCGCCTCGTCGACCGGGTGGGTCACCCCGTCGACGTTCAGCGTGCCGCGCACCGGGCGGCCGAGGTCCTTGACCGTGTACTGGAACCGGCGGGTGCTCCACGGCACCACCACGCCGAGCGACTCGTGGCCCGCCGGCAGCGGCACCACCAGGTCGACCGCCAGACCCGGGGCGGTGGCGCGGATGGTCGTACCCGAGGGGTCCTGGTCGATGTCGATGGTGATCCCGCCGCCGCGCGCCCGCACCGGGCCCGCCCCGCTGACCGGCGGGAATACCGTGCCCCGGGCGAACGGGACCGTCGCGTTGCGGTCGATCTCGACCCCGGTGGCCCGGTCGAGCACGTAGAGGCTGTGCACGCCGGCGTAGTCCAGCGACGAGGCGACCAGGCCGACGATGTGGCTCGGGGTGACGACGCCCCAGTACTCCCAGCGCTTGTTGCGGCCCCAGCCGCGCAGGTTCGCCCGGTGCACCGGGCGGCGGCTCCAGCCGACGGCGGCGGGGTGCAGCCGCCCGTTCGGCAGGCAGAGGTCGATCGGCTCGCTGAGCTCGCGTTCATGCGTCACGACGGCGAGGGTAGCCGGGCCGCCGGTGACCCGTTTCACCTGCTCGGCGGCGGACGTGAAAAGGGCGTGAAGAAACCGGCCGGCACCGTCATGGCTGCGTCAACAACCCTGTCGGGCGGCGTACGGAGGGGCTTTGCTTGCCCGGCACGGCCCGACGGCGGCCGTGGGAAACCAATTCCCGGTAAGAGGAGTCAGCAGTGTCTGACGTGCTGTTCGTGGTGGTGACGGTGGCGCTCTTCGCGGCGCTCGCCCTGGTGGTGCGGGCGGTGGAGAAGCTGTGAGTGCCGTCAACGCCGTGGGCCTGGTGCTCGCGATCGGCCTGGGGATTTTCCTGGTCGTCGCCCTGCTGTTCCCGGAGCGTTTCTGATGAGCGCGACGACGGCGGGCATCCTCTTCGTACTCTCCCTGGTGGCGGCCCTGGCGGCCGTCTACAAGCCGCTCGGCGACCACATGTACCGGGTGGTCGCAGGCACCCGGCAGTCCCGCGTCGAGCGGGGCGTCTACCGCCTGGTCGGGGTGAACCCGGCGGCCGAGCAGTCCTGGGGCGTCTACGCCCGCAGCGTGCTCGCCTTCAGCGCGGTCTCGGTGCTCTTCCTCTACGGGTTGCAGCGGGTGCAGCACCACCTCTGGCTCTCGCTGGGCTTCGACCCGGTGACGCCGCACGGGGCGTTCAACACGGCGGCGTCGTTCGTGGCGAACACCAACTGGCAGTCGTACTCGGGTGAGTCGACGATGGGTCACCTGGTGCAGATGGCCGGGCTGGCGGTGCAGAACTTCGTCTCCGCGGCCGTCGGCATCGCCGTCGCGGTCGCCCTGGTGCGCGGGTTCGCCCGCAGCCGCACCGGCGAGCTGGGCAACTTCTGGGTGGACCTGGTCCGGATCGTGCTGCGGATCCTGCTGCCGATCGCGGTGCTGGGGGCGCTCGCCCTGATGGTCGGTGGGGCGGTGCAGAACCTCTCGGGCGGCACCGACGTGACCACCCTGACCGGCGGCGCGCAGAGCGTCACCGGCGGCCCGGTGGCCAGCCAGGAAGTGATCAAGCTGCTGGGCACCAACGGAGGCGGCTTCTACAACGTCAACAGCGCCCACCCGTTCGAGAACCCGACGGCCTGGACGAACTGGTTGCAGATCTTCCTGATCCTGCTGATCCCGTTCAGCATGCCCCGGCTCTTCGGCCGGATGGTCGGCCAGCACCGGCAGGGCTACGCCATCGCCGCCGTGATGGGGATCCTCGCGCTGGCCAGCGTCACCCTGACCAACGTGTTCGAGCTGACCGGCAACGGCACCGTGCCGCAGGCGGTCGGCGCGGCGCTGGAGGGCAAGGAGATGCGTTTCGACGTGTCGAACTCGGCGACCTTCGCCGCCGCGACCACGCTGACCTCGACCGGCGCGGTGAACTCGTTCCACGACTCGTACACCTCGCTGGGCGGCATGATGACGATGGTCAACATGATGCTCGGCGAGGTCGCCCCCGGCGGCACCGGCTCGGGCCTGTACGGGCTGCTCATCCTCGCGGTCATCACGGTCTTCGTCGCCGGGCTGATGGTGGGGCGGACCCCGGAGTACCTGGGCAAGAAGATCGGCGCGCGGGAGATCAAGTTCGCGTCGCTGTACTTCCTGATCACCCCCACGCTGGTGCTGGCCGGCACGGCGGCGGCGTTCGCCACGGGCAACGACTCCACGGCGCTCAACGTCGGCCCGCACGGCCTCTCCGAGGTGCTGTACGCGTTCACCTCGGCCAGCAACAACAACGGTTCCGCGTTCGCCGGCATCACGGTCAACACGACCTGGTGGGACACCGCGCTGGGGCTGTGCATGCTGCTGGGCCGGTTCCTGCCGATCGTCTTCGTCCTCGCCCTGGCCGGCTCCCTGGCCCGCCAGGCACCCACCCCCGCCTCCGAGGGCACCCTGCCGACCCACCGACCACTCTTCGTCGGGATGGTCGTCGGCGTCACGGTGATCCTCGTCGCGCTGACCTTCCTGCCCGCGCTCGCCCTCGGCCCGCTGGCTGAGGGGCTGTGACCATCATGAGGAACGAGGACATGGCCGTCACGCCCGTGACAACCGGGGCCGGCGAACCGTCGACCCCCGGCACCCCCGGCACCCCCGCCACCCCGGCCGATCCGGCCACCGCAAGCGATCCGGCCGCCCCGGCCAACCCCCCGGCCACCCCGCGCGGCCGGGTCGGCGGGGGACTGCTCGACCCGAAGCAGATGCTGCGCTCCCTGCCCGACGCGCTGCGCAAGCTCGACCCGCGCACGCTCTGGCGCAACCCGGTGATGCTGATCGTCGAGATCGGCGCCGCCTTCACCACCGTGCTCGCGGTGGCCGATCCGTCGGTCTTCGCCTGGGCGATCACGGTCTGGCTCTGGCTGACCGTGCTCTTCGCCAACCTGGCCGAGGCGGTCGCCGAGGGGCGGGGCAAGGCGCAGGCCGCGACCCTGCGGCAGGCGAAGAAGGACACCGTCGCCACCCGGCTGGTGGGCTGGGCCCCGGGCGCGCGGGCCAACACCTACCGCGACGAGGCGGTGGCGGCCCCGGAGCTGCGCCAGGGCGACGTCGTCCTGGTCACCGCCGGCGGGATCATCCCCGGCGACGGCGACGTCGTCGAGGGCATCGCGAGCGTCGACGAGTCGGCCATCACCGGCGAGTCGGCCCCGGTCATCCGGGAGTCCGGCGGGGACCGCAGCGCCGTCACCGGCGGCACCAAGGTGCTCTCCGACCGCATCGTCGTGCGGATCACCCAGAAGCCGGGGGAGAGCTTCATCGACCGGATGATCGCCCTGGTGGAGGGGGCGAACCGGCAGAAGACGCCCAACGAGATCGCGTTGAACATCCTGCTGGCCGCGCTCAGCATCGTCTTCCTGCTGGCGGTCGTGACGCTGCAGCCGCTGGCGATCTTCTCCAAGCAGTACCAGGCCGCCGCCGCGGACACCGCCGCGATCACCGACGCCGGCGTCTCCGGCCTGGTCCTGGTCTCGCTGCTGGTCTGCCTCATCCCCACCACCATCGGGGCGCTGCTCTCCGCGATCGGCATCGCCGGCATGGACCGCCTGGTCCAGCGCAACGTCCTGGCGATGAGCGGACGCGCGGTCGAGGCCGCCGGCGACGTCAACACGCTGCTGCTGGACAAGACCGGCACGATCACCCTGGGCAACCGGCAGGCCGCCGAGTTCGTCGCCGTGGCCGACGTGACCGCCGACCGGCTGGCCGACGCCGCGCAGCTGGCCAGCCTCGCCGACGAGACCCCCGAGGGTCGCTCGGTGGTGGTGCTGGCCAAGAACGACTTCGGGCTGCGGGAACGCGAGCCGGGCCTGATTCCGCACGCCACCTTCGTGCCCTTCACCGCCCAGACCCGGATGAGCGGGGTCGACCTGACCTCGGCGGGCGACGGGGCCGCGCGCCGGGTGCGCAAGGGCGCCGCCGCGGCGGTGATGAAGTGGGTACGCGACAACGGCGGGCACCCCACCGAGCAGGTCGGCGAGATCGTCGACACGATCAGCGGCACCGGCGGCACCCCGCTGGTCGTCGCCGAGCACGTCGACGGCGAGCCGGCCCGTGCCCTCGGCGTGATCCACCTCAAGGACGTGGTGAAGGCCGGCATGCGGGAGCGGTTCGACGAGATGCGCCGGATGGGCATCCGCACCGTGATGATCACCGGCGACAACCCGCGTACCGCGAAGGCGATCGCCGACGAGGCCGGGGTGGACGACTTCCTCGCCGAGGCCACCCCGGAGGACAAGCTGGCCCTGATCAGGCGCGAGCAGGAAGGTGGCCGGCTGGTCGCGATGACCGGCGACGGCACCAACGACGCGCCGGCGCTGGCCCAGGCCGACGTGGGGGTGGCCATGAACACCGGCACCTCGGCGGCGAAGGAGGCCGGCAACATGGTCGACCTCGACTCCGACCCGACCAAGCTCATCGAGATCGTCGAGATCGGCAAGCAGTTGCTGATCACCCGGGGCGCGCTGACGACCTTCTCCATCGCCAACGACATCGCGAAGTACTTCGCGATCATCCCGGCCATGTTCGCCGCCATCTACCCGAGCCTGGACACGCTGAACATCATGCGGCTGGCCAGCCCCACCTCGGCGATCCTCGCCGCGGTGATCTTCAACGCGCTGGTGATCGTCGCGCTGATCCCGCTGGCCCTGCGGGGCGTGCGGTACCGGCCGGCGGCGGCGTCGAAGCTGCTCGGCCGCAACCTGCTGGTCTACGGCCTCGGCGGCATCGTCGCGCCGTTCGTCGGCATCAAGCTCATCGACCTGCTCATCCAGCTCATCCCAGGGATCTCGTGATGCGCCTACCCGCCTGGCTCGCCCAACACCTCGCCGCCCTGCGCGCCCTGCTCGTCTTCACCGTCCTGCTCGGGTTGGCGTACCCGCTCGCCCTGGTCGCCGCCGGCCGGATCCCCGGCCTCGACGGCAAGGCCGACGGCTCGCTGATCACGGCGAACGGCCGGGTCGTGGGCAGCGCCCTGATCGGCCAGTCCTTCACCGACGCCGACGGCAACCCCGTCCCGCGCTACTTCCAGTCCCGCCCCTCGGCCGCCGGCGACGGCTACGACCCCACCTCCACCGCCGCCAGCAACCTGGGCCCGGAGAGCGTCGTCGACACCCTCGCGGTCGACCCGGCCGAGTCGACGCCGAGCCTGCTCACCCAGGTCTGCGCCCGCAGCAGGGCCGTCGGCGAGCTCGACGGCGTGGACGGCCGCCGCCCCTACTGCACCTCCGACGGGGTCGGCGCGGTGCTCGCGGTGTTCCGCGAAGGCGGGCTGACCGGGCCGGTGACCCGGGTGGTCAGCGTCAACCAGACCGCCCCGGCCACTCCGTTCCTCGGCGCGTACCAGGGGGTGCCGGTGGAGCTGGCCACGCCCGGCGCGAACTACGTCGCCGCCGGTGGGGTCGTCACCCCGGTCCGGGGCGACGCCCCCGCCGACCCGGCCGTGCCGGCCGACGCGGTCACCGCCAGCGGCAGCGGCCTCGACCCGCACATCAGCGTCGCGTACGCGCGGCTGCAGGTCGACCGGGTGGCGCGCGAGCGCGGCGTGGACCCGGCGGCGGTCGGCCGTCTGGTCGACCGGCACACCACCGGCCGTACGCTGGGGTTCCTGGGTGGGGTGGGCGTCAACGTCCTGGAGCTCAACCTCGCCCTCGACGCGGAGTTCCCCGCCCGCTGACGCCCGGCGTCGGGCGGGGCCCGCCGGGGCCCCGCCCGACCGCCGTGGCGACCCGACTTCGACCGGGCCGGCCCCCGCCGGCGGCCGGTGACCAGAGAGGATCTTCTGCGTGTCCCGCGGCGAGCTTCGGATCTACCTGGGGGCCGCCCCCGGCGTGGGCAAGACCTACGCCATGCTGGAGGAGGCCCAGCGCCGCGCCGAGCGCGGCACCGACGTGGTGATCGGCTTCGTGGAGACCCACGGCCGCCCGCACACCGCCGCCATGATCGGAGACCTGGAGCAGGTGCCCCGCCGCGCGGTCACCTACCGGGGGGTGGAGCTCACCGAGCTGGACCTCGACGCCGTGCTGGCCCGCCGCCCCGAGGTGGTGGTGGTCGACGAGCTGGCCCACACCAACGTGCCGGGCGCCCGCAACGACAAGCGCTGGCGCGACGTGCAGGAGATCCTCGACGCCGGCATCAGCGTGCTGAGCACCGTCAACATCCAGCACCTGGAGTCGATCAACGACGTCGTCGCCCAGATCACCGGCACCGTCCAACGGGAGACCGTCCCGGACGCCGTGGTGCGCGCCGCCGAGCAGGTCGAGCTGGTCGACATGACCCCGGAGGCGCTGCGCCGGCGGATGGCCCACGGCAACATCTACCGCCCCGACCGGATCGACGCGGCACTGGGCAACTACTTCCGGGTCGGCAACCTCACCGCCCTGCGCGAGCTGGCCCTGCTCTGGCTCGCCGACAAGGTCGACGACCAGCTCGGCGCGTACCGCGCGCAGCAGGGCATCTCCGCCCCCTGGGAGGCCCGCGAGCGGGTGGTGGTGGCGCTGACCGGCGGGCCGGAGGGCGACCCGCTGATCCGCCGCGCGGCCCGCATCGCCGCCCGGGGCCGGGGCGCGGACCTGCTGGCCGTGCACGTGGCCCGCAGCGACGGGCTCGCCGGGGCCGACCCCGCCCAGCTGGCCCGCCAGCGGGTGCTGGTGGAGAGCCTCGGCGGCACGTACCACCACGTCCTCGGCGCGAACGTGCCGGCTGCGCTGCTCGACTTCGCCCGCGGCGTCAACGCCACCCAGCTCGTCCTGGGCACCAGCCGCCGGGGTCGGCTCGCGCAGATCTTCTCCCGGGGGGTGGGGGTGACCACCGCCAGCCTCTGCGGCCCGATCGACGTGCACCTGGTCACCCACCCGGAGGCGGGGCGGGGCCGGCGCGCGGGCGGGATGCCGGCGGCGTTGTCGCGCCGCCGCCGGCTGCTCGGCTTCGCCCTGGCCGGGGTGGGCATGCCGCTGCTGACGGTGCTGCTCACGGTGCTGCCGGACCTGACCCTGACCAACGACATCCTGCTCTTCCTCGCCGGGGTCGTCGGGGTGGCCCTGGTCGGCGGCCTCTGGCCGGCGCTCTTCGCCGCGCTGGGCGGGTCGCTGCTGCTCAACTGGTTCTTCACCCCGCCGTACCGCACGCTGACCATCGCCGAGGGCGACAACCTGCTCGCCCTCGGCGTCTTCGTCGGTGTCGCCCTGGCCGTCAGCTGGGTGGTGGACGTCGCGGCCCGGCGTACCCGGGAGGCGGCGCGGGCGTCCGCCGACGCGCAGACCCTGGCCACGGTGGCCGGCGGCGTGCTGCGCGGCGAGCGCCCGCTGCCGGCGCTGCTGGACCGGCTCCGGGAGACCTTCGGGCTACGCGCGGTCAGCGTCCTGGAGCTGGCCACCGACGCGCCGGGGCGACCGGCCCGGCCCGGCGAGGAGGGCGCGTGGCGGGTGGTCGCCGCCGTCGGGGACTCGCCGCCGGGCAGCCCCGAGGCGGGGGAGACCGCCGTGCCGGTCGACGACCAGCTCACGGTGGTGCTCGCCGGCCGGCCGCTGGAGGCCGCCGACCGGCGCGTCGTGGAGGCCTTCGCCGCCCAGGCGGCGGTGGCGCTGCGCCAGGAACGCCTCGCCGCCCAGGCCGCCGCCGCCCGCCCGCTGGCCGAGGCCGACCGGATGCGCACCGCGCTGCTCGCCGCCGTCAGCCACGACCTGCGTACGCCGCTGGCATCGGCGAAGGCGGCGGTGAGCAGCCTGCGCAGCCCGGACGTGGAGTTCGACGCCGACGACCGCGACGAGCTGCTGGCCACCGCCGACGAGTCCCTGGACCGGCTGGGCCGGCTGGTGGCGAACCTGCTGGACATGAGCCGCCTGCAGGCCGGCGCGCTCGGCGTCACCACCACCGCGATCGGGCTGGAGGACGTGGTCCCCGGGGCGCTGGACGAGCTCGGCCCGGACGCCGCCGACGTCGGCACCGACATCCCCGCCGACCTGCCCGCCGCCCACGCCGACCCGGGGCTGCTGGAGCGGGTGCTGGTCAACCTGGTGGCCAACGCGCTGCGGCACAGCCCGCCCGGCCAGCCGCCCACCGTCACCGCCAGCGCCCACGCCGGGCAGGTGGAGCTGCGGATCATCGACACCGGCCCCGGCATCCCCGAGGACCAGTGGGAGCACGTCTTCCTGCCGTTCCAGCGCCTCGGCGACCGGGACAACCTGACCGGGGTCGGCCTCGGCCTCGCCCTGTCCCGGGGCCTCGCCGAGGCCATGGGGGGCAGCATCACGCCGGAGACCACCCCGGGCGGTGGGCTGACCATGGTGCTGCGGCTGCCCGCGGCCGCGCCGGACGCCTCGCCGGGGCCGCCGCGATGACCCGCATCCTCGTCGTCGACGACGAACCGCAGATCCTGCGCGCCCTGCGGATCAACCTGCGGGCCCGTGGGTACGACGTCGAGGTCGCCGCCACCGGCACGGCCGCGTTGAAGGCCGCCGCCGCGCACCGGCCGGACCTGGTGGTCCTCGACCTGGGGCTGCCCGACCTCGACGGGGTGGAGGTGATCCGGGGGCTGCGCGGCTGGACGGCGGTGCCGATCATCGTGCTCTCCGGCCGGGCCGGCAGCGAGGAGAAGGTGGCCGCCCTCGACGCGGGCGCCGACGACTACGTCACCAAGCCGTTCGGGATGGACGAGCTGCTGGCCCGCATCCGCGCCGTCACCCGTCGCCTCGCCCCGACCCCGGCCGACGGGACGAGCGCGCTGCTGCGGGTGGGCCGGCACACCGTGAACCTCGCCGACCGCACGGTGCTCCGGGACGACGGGGCGGAGGTCAAGCTCACCCCGACCCAGTGGGCGATGCTCGACAAGCTGCTGCGCCACCCCGGCAAGCTGGTCAGCCAGCGCCAGCTCCTGCACGACGTGTGGGGCCCGGAGTACCAGCACGAGACGAACTACCTGCGGCAGTACATGGCCCAGCTGCGGCGCAAGCTGGAGGACGACCCGGCCCGCCCTCGGCACCTGATCACCGAGCCGGGGATGGGCTACCGCTACCGGCCCTGACCGCCGTGGCGCGGCGTGCCGGGCCCCCTATTTGTCGATCGGCCGGTCGGGTCGGCGTTGACACGCGCCCTGCGTGCGACTAGAGCTTATATCGGCAAACTTCGATGATTGTGGGTATCGCGGCGGTGATCCTGCCCGCGCGCCCAGAGGGAGGATCCGG
Organism: Micromonospora sp. DT233; assembly: GCF_049841815.1. Classification (NCBI taxonomy): domain Bacteria; kingdom Bacillati; phylum Actinomycetota; class Actinomycetes; order Micromonosporales; family Micromonosporaceae; genus Micromonospora; species Micromonospora sp. DT233. Next base: position 115,383 of record NZ_JBNCLB010000005.1, read on the forward strand.
ACCATGCTCCGATCAGGCCCGTCCCGTCTGCTCGGCCTGTTGGCCGCCGCCGTCACCGGCGCATCCGTGCTCGTCGCCGTCGCCGCGCCCGCGGCGGCCGCGCCGCTGAGCCTCACCCCGTACGTCAATCCGTTCATCGGCACCGACGACAGCAGCGCGCCCAACCCCGTCCCCGGCGGTGCCGGCGGGAGCACGATCCCCGGCCCGGTGCAGCCCTTCGGCATGGTGCAGCTCAGCCCGGACACCCCGACCGCCTCGCCCTCGGGCTACCGGTTCAGCGACAGCCAGATCGAGGAGTTCAGCCTCACCCACTTCAACGGCGCGGGCTGCGCCAACAACGAGGACCTCGGCATCCTGCCGATCACCGGGGCCATCGGGGCCTCGCCCGGCACCTCCTGGACGTCCTACCGGGCCACCCAGAACAAGAGCCAGGAGCAGGCCCGTCCCGGCTTCTACCAGGCGGTGCTCAGCAACTACGGCAACACCCGGGTCGAGGCGTCGGCCACCCAGCGCACCGCCGCCCTGCGGCTGAGCTACCCGGCGACCGACGCGGCCCGGGTGCTGATCAACACCAGCCGCAGCGCCACCGGCAACCGCGCCGGCGCCATCACGATCAGCGGCTCCACCGTGACCGGCAGCGTGACCGGCGGCGGCTTCTGCGGCAGTGGCAGGACGTACCAGATCTTCTTCCGGATGGAGTTCGACCGCGCCCCCAGCGGCGTGGGCACCTGGCTGGGCGGCACCGTCAGCGCCGGCTCCACCAGCGCCAGCGGCGTCAACTCCGGCGGCTACCTGACCTTCGACACCGCCACCAACCCGGTGGTGCAGGCCAAGGTGGGCATCTCGTTCGTCAGCCAGGCGGGGGCCCAGGCCAACCTCGCCGCCGAGCAGCCGGGCTTCGGCTTCGACACGGTGCGCGCAGGCGCCGACGCGCAGTGGAACACCTACCTCAACCGGGTGCAGGCCACCGGCGGCGACGACGCCGACCTGCGCAAGTTCTACACCGCGCTGTACCGCGTCCTGATCAACCCGAACGTCTCCAACGACGTCGACGGCAAGTACCGCGGCTTCGACAACGCCGTACACACCGCCAGCCACCCGGTCTACCAGAACTACTCCGGCTGGGACATCTACCGCTCGTGGTCGGCGCTGATCGCCTTCATCGCCCCGGCGGAGGCCGCCGACATCGCGAAGTCCATGGTGCTCGACGGCCAGCAGGGCGGCCTGCTGCCCAAGTGGTCGCACAACACCAACGAGGCCTTCGTCATGACCGGCGACCCGGGCCCGATCGTCGTCGACAGCCTCTACCAGTTCGGCGCCCGCGACTTCGACACCGCCGCCGCCCTGGCCCTGATGAAGAAGGCCTCCGCCGGCGGCACCATGCAGGGCAACCCGATCCGCGGCCGGCAGGGCGACTACACGCAGCGCCAGTACATCGCGGGCGACCCGTCGGACTCGATGGAGTACTCGGCCAGCGACTTCGCCGTCGCCCAGTTCGCCAAGGCCCTGGGCGACACGGCCACCCACGACACCCACATGACCCGCGCCCAGTGGTGGCGCAACACCTTCAACACCGAGTCGGGCTACATCCACCCGCGCAACGCCGACGGCAGCTGGCCCTGGCCGCTGAACCCGGCCAGCCAGTCGCAGTTCGTCGAGGGCAACGCCGCGCAGTACACCTGGATGACCACCTACAACTTCGCCGCCCTGATCAACCTGATGGGTGGCCGGCAGACCGCGATCCAGCGGCTGGACCACCACTTCACCGTGACCAACGGCGGGCAGTCCCAGCCGTACTTCTACATCGGCAACGAGCCCGAGCACGGCGTCCCGTGGGCGTACCACTTCGCGGCGGCCCCGTCGCGCACCAGCGCCGTGGTGCGGCGGGTGCTGGACGAGTCGTTCACCACCGCCCCGGGCGGCCTGCCCGGCAACGACGACCTCGGCGCCACCTCCGCCTGGTACGTCTGGTCGGCGCTGGGCATGTACCCGCCGACGCCGGGTGCGGACACGCTGGCGCTGCACGGCCCGCTGTTCCGGTCGATCCTGGTGGACCGGCCGAGCGGGGACATCCAGATCAACGCCGCCAACGCCGGGCCGGGCAACGAGTACGTGCAGAGCCTTACCGTGGGCGGCACGGCGACGCAGCGCCCCTGGCTGCGCTACCGCGACATCGCGGGCGGGGCCACGCTGTCGTACACGATGGGTGCCTCGGCGTCGTCGTGGGGCACCGCCGTGGCCGACGTGCCGCCGTCGTTCACCGACGGGCTCACCCCGCCGCCGGCCGCCCCCGAGCTCGGCACCAACCTGGCCGCCGGTCGGCCGGCCACCGGCTCGGCTCCCTGCGAGGCGACCGAGGGCCCGGAGTTGGCGTTCGACGGCCGGCTCGGCAGCACCAGCAAGTGGTGCTCGCTGGCCGAGGGCACGAAGTTCCTCCAGGTGGACCTGGGCTCGAGCCAGCCGGTGCGGTCCTTCGTGGTCAAGCACGCCGGGCTCGGCGGGGAGCAGACCGGCTGGAACACCGGCGCGTTCACCATCCAGACCAGCACCGACGGGACGACCTGGACGACGCGCACGAGCGTGGCCGGCAACCGCGCCAGCCGCACGTACCACCCGATCGCGCAGTCCACGGCCCGCTACGTCCGACTCAACGTCACCACCCCCACCAACGACGGGAACAACGCCGCCCGCATCGACGAGTTCGAGGTGTACGGCGGCAACGGCCGGACCAACCTGGCGCTGAACCGGCCGGCCACCGCCGACTCGCAGTGCCTGGCCACCGAGGGCCCGGAGAAGGCCGTCAACGGCAGCATCTGGGGCGGCGGCACCGACAAGTGGTGCTCGACCGGTGCCACCAAGCTCCTCCGGATCGACCTCGGCGCCACCCGGTCGATCAGGTCGTTCACCCTCTTCCACGCCGGCGCGGGCGGGGAGACCCCCGCCTGGAACACCCGCGACTTCGACCTGCAGGTGTCGCCGGACGGCACGGCCTGGACCACCGTGGCGCAGGTCCGGGGCAACACCGCCGACGTCAGCGACCACCCGGTGACGGCCAGCGGCCGGTACGTGCGGGTGGCCGTGCTCACCCCGACGCAGACCACCGACTTCCTGGCGGCCCGCCTCTACGAGGTGGAGGTGCACGGCACCTCGTGACGGTGTCGGTCGCGCCGGGCGTCTCGATCGCCGGGCGGCCCGGCCACGGTGCTCCCGTGGCCGGGCCGCCCGGCCGTGCCGATGCCCGGATCGTCCGCGTCCGTACCGATTGACGCCAGAACCTACGGCAAGTTACGCAAAAAACTTGGTACGGGGTGGCTAGATATTCCCGGCGGGGTGGGTTAGGCTAATTCCAGTTGAGAGCGCAGGGTAACAACAAAGACGCAGACGGACCGCCCGGCCGTGAGGTCACGACGGGCGCGCAGGACAGCTAGGTAAGCAGGCGAGCCCCGATGTGTTGCGCGACGGGGTGTCGCAGGTGGGGCCAGGGCATTTTCAGGGCTCCAGCTGATATCGCCAGAGGAATGACGCAGAGGAAAGGGAGGGCGTTACACCGTTGGATCGCCCGCCTTCACCCGCGATGTCGGGCCAGGCGGACACCGCAGTTTCCATCGAACGAGAGGTGGTCTCCGGTCACGCAGATGCGATCCTCGCACCCGCAGCCAGCACGGCTGGCCGGTGCGGATACGACAAGCTGACGAACCTGTCGGCACATGGTGTTCTGACCCGTAACCCTGGGCCCCGGCGCTGATGCGCCGGGGCCCTCGACGTGGAGGTGACATGGGGCGAAACCCCGAGGACATGTTCGGCGACGAGGACTACCCCGCCTACACCATCGGCCAGGCCGCCGAGATGCTCGGCGCCTCGCAGGACTTCCTGCGCCGCCTGGACGAGGCGAACCTGATCGAGCCGCACCGCTCCGCCGGCGGGCACCGCCGCTACTCCCGCTACCAGCTGCGCCTGGCCGCCCGCGCCCGGGAGATGGTGGACCAGGGCACCGCCCTGGAGGCGGCCTGCCGCATCATCGTCCTGGAAGACCAGCTCGAAGAGGCGCTGCGGCAGAACGAGACGTATCGGAGGGCGCGGGAAACCGGCTGAGCACCTGGCCCGGGGCGGCGACGTGGGATTTGCCAAATCCCACCGACATCTGGACTCCTCCGATGCTGCTGAGCCTGGTGAAGCGCCGAGATCCGGATAGCCTGATCAGACCGTCAACCGGACAGCCTGATCAGGCCGTCAACCGGATAGTACGGAAAGTTTGTCCGACCTTTCGGTGTTGGTCGGGATGGTCGCCGAGAGCGGGGCGACGCCGAGCAGTTCCGCTATCGCCGTGACCGAGCGGGCGCCGGCGAACCCGTCGCCGAAGGGCGAGTGCCCCGGGCCGCGGCGGCCGGCGGCGAACTGCCGGGTCGCGGCGGCCACCAGCCGCGCCGGGTCGGTGCCGACCAGTTCGCCGACCCCCGGCCCGATGGCCTCCGGGCGCTCCGTGGTGTCCCGGGTGACCAGCAGGGGCACGCCGAGGGTGGCGGCCTCCTCCTGGAGCCCGCCGGAGTCGGTGACCACCAGGTCGGCGCAGCGCAGCAGCCCGATCATCTCCGGATACGGCAGCGGCGGGGTGACCATGGCATTGGCGACGCCGGCCAGTTGCGCGGTGACCTCCGCGCTCAACTGCGGGTTGGGATGAGAGACCAGCACGATCCGAGTCTGCGGATGCCGCTGCGCCAGCCGGCGCAAGCCGTCGAGCGCCCCGGCGACTCCGGCCCCCCAGTTCTCGCGCCGGTGCACCGTGGCCACCACGAGACGTCCCGGCCCCTGAGCCCAGGCCGGTGGTCGGGCCAGTCCGCTGGCGAGGAGATGGGCCAGCGCGTCCACCACCGTGTTGCCGGTCACCACGATCGACCGGTCGTTGATGCCCTCGTCGATCAGGTGCTGCCTGGCCGCCGCGGTGGGGGCCAGGTGCAGTGCGGCGATCCGGGCCAGCATGGCCCGGTTCGCCTCCTCGGGAAACGGCCGGTCCAGGTCGTTGGTACGCAGGCCGGCCTCCAGGTGCACCACCGGGATCCGGTGCCAGAAGGCGACGGACCCGCCGGCCAGGGTGGTCGTGGTGTCCCCCTGCACCACGACCGCCGCTGGCCGGCGCTCGGCGAGCAGGTCGTCGATCCCCGTGATCAGCGCCGCGGCCAGCTCCGAAAGTGACCCGCTGCGCCGTTGCGGCGTCAGGGTCACCGTGGGGCTGAGACCGAAGGGCGTGAGCGCCTCGGTGACGCGTCCCGGCTGTTGCCCGGTGTCCGCCACCCGCACCGTGAACCTCGGATCGTCGAGGAGACAGCGGATCAGGGGCGCCATCTTGACCCCCTCCGGCCGGGTTCCGGCCAGAATCAGTATCTCGTGCGGTGTCGGCATCCTCGCATCCATGTCGGCTCAGCCCTGGTCCGCCGTGGTTGCCGCGAGCCGTCCCCGGTAGAGCGAGAATCCGCCTCCGGCACCGGCCGCGAGCGCGCCGAGACCGAGCGCGACCGGTACCCCGGCGAGCGGGATGACGGGGATCGGGGGCGCGCTGGCGTGCGCACCGCAGCGGGAGTTGTTGATTGGCATGGATAACCTACTTTCTTGCTTGTGTTGATTTGGGGAGGTCTGTGGTGGTGTTCAGGTGGGCCAGATTCCGGGGTGGCCGGATCGGCTGCGGACCTGTCGGGGGCGCTAGCCCTCCTGCAGGTGGGCGTGGCCCGGCTGGACCGACACCGCCTGGACCGACACCGCCTGGACCGGCACCGCGACCGGCAACGCCTCCGCGCGGGCCTGGTCGCCGGCTCGAGCGGTCTTCTGCCAGTCGCTGCGCGCGGTGACGATCCGTGCGAAGGCCAGCCAGACGGCCAGCGTCTGGGCGTAGCTGTAGAGCCAGTGGCACATGCCCAGGGCGATGGCCCGAGGGATGGTCAGATGTGGTTCGCAGCGGACGCGATACACGATGCCCCAGAGCGCGAACGGCGCGATCCCGAAGACGACCACCAGCGGCGGTAGGCTCCAGCCGCCGCCGCTGCTCCACCAGCCGCCCAGCCCGCCCGTGGTGCGCTGGAAGTAGGAGACCAGCACCGCCAGACAACCCAGGTAGACCGGGATGCCGAGCAACTGGATCCATGGCGCGGTGAGGAAGTGTGCGATCTCCAAGGCCGCAGCGTTGCTGATGCGCGCCGAACCCAGCACCCGGCTGAAGTAGCGACCGCACTGCATCGAGCCCTGCGCCCACCGGGTGCGCTGCCGGACCAGGGGACGGACCTTGGTCAGTGCCTCCTGGGCCACCCAGCTGTCCGGGCAGTACTCCGTGCGCCCGCCGACCAGCAGGATGTGCAGGCCGAGTTCGAAGTCCTCCAACAGCGCGCCGTGCCAGGGGGTGCCGTCCTCCTTGGCGATCTCGTCGAGCAGGCCCAGCCGGGTGAACTGCCCGTTGCCGCCCATCGCGACGCTGCCGGTGCGCCGGCGCAGCGACTGCATGGCGGCGATCGGCGCGCGGAACTCCATGTCCTGCAACCGGACCAGCAGCCGGCCCCACCGGCTCAGCGCGATCGGGCTGGCGTGCCGGGCCGGAGCGCACTGGAGCATCCGCACCTCCAACTGGACCGCGCCGACCTCCGGCGCGCCGAAGTACCGTTGTCCGGAGAGCGCGACCAGGCACTGTGGGTCAAGCTGGCTGTCGGCGTCCACGACCCCGACGATCACCCGGGCGCGGTCGACCTCGGCGTGCAGCGACTCGTCGAGGAGCCGCCAGGCGGCGTTCAACGCGGCCCCCTTGCCCTGCCGCGCGTCGGGCAACCGGCGGACGACCACCCGTACGCGCGGTTCGTCGGCGAAGCTGGCGAGCTCGGCGAGGGTGTCGTCGTCGGACGCGTCATCGACGCACCAGATGGTCATCTGTGGGAAGTCGCGCAACAGGTGTTGCACGGTGGTCCGGATGACGGCCGCCTCGTTGCGGCAGGGGATGATGACGTGCCATTCGAAGCCCCACGGGCTGCCCCCCCGTGAGCGCGGGAGCCGCAGGTGGAACACCAGGATGCTCAGCACGTAGGCGCAGAAGGTGAAGCAGAGCACGAACGCGACCGTGTTCAGCAGGGTGAGGGACTGGGCTTCAGCGCTCATCGGCCGGCCGTCCCGAGGGTCCGCCTGCCGTGGCCGACCAGCACCATGAACAGGATCGTCATGGCGATCAGCCCGACGGTGGCGATGATCGATCCGATCAGCACCAGGCTGCTCTCGAAGTCGAATTGGTGCCCCCAGATCCGCATGGCGACGGCCACCGCCACCATGCGGATCTGGTTCACCACGATCAACAGTCCCGCAGTGAGCGCCACGGCGCTCATTCCCCGGGGCGCCGAGATCCGCCGGAACCCGACCAGCGTCGAGGCCAGCATGATCGGCAGGATCAGCAGCATGACCACCGAGTAGCCGGTGGAGACCGTGAAGCCAACCCACCGCTGGTCGAGCGGGAAGACGACCGCCGTGCCGATGGAGTTTGCGTCGGCCAGCCCGGCGGCGCTGACCAGCCTGGCGTTCAGCCACGCCTCTGCGCTGGCGATGTCGTGCCAGCGCCATAGGGTGGCAGCGGGGAGGGCGACGCCGACCACGCCGGCCAGAGCGGCACGCCACCAGGCGCCCTGTCGCGACGGGCTCACCGCTGTTGGCCAGCCATGGAGATGAACCACAGAGCCGCGCCCAGAACGATGAGCCCGACCCCGAGCAGCAGCCACGACTGGAAAGCGACGCCGGTGGCGGCGAGGCTGCCGCCGATGTGTGGTCCCTTGGTGGGAACTCCGTACATTAGAAACCTCCTTTTGAGTGCTAAGGTCAGCATTAGCGCTCGAATGACCCGAAATACCCCAAAGTGCGATGTTCACCCTGAAGTGTGATCGGGTGTCTACGGGGACGGCGTGGAACGGTCTTCGACGTCGCGGGCGACGTCGGGCGGGAGGAAGGCCGGCCGCCGAGACCGACCTGCGGACCCTGCCCGGCCACACTGGTAGGTGCGGCCGGGCAGGGTCACTGGTGCGGTTGGCAGGGCATCCGTACCCCACCTGTCGTTACTGCTCCTTGTTGGTGTCCATGAACAGCGGTGGGGCAACCGGACCAGGTAACCCGGCCTTCGTCGGCCTCGCCCGCCGGCCTCTCGCGGTGCTCATTGCGGGTCGCGCTTCGAGGTCGCTCCCGCGGCGGGGCCGGGGGGCGTCACCGGCCCTGGCGACGGGGCCGGCGAGTCGGTGGCGTACTCGACGGCGGCCGGCGGGGCGTCCATTGCCTCGCTGCCGGCAGCCCGGCGAACCAGCACGTCGGTCAACGTGGGCCTTTCCTCGAACGCGGAACGCATGACCGGGCCGAGGCGCTGCTGGTGGTGCCGCCCGGTCACGCTCGACGAGTCCTTGGGATGGGCGGTCACGAACTCCCGGACGGGGCTGCTGCCAGCGGCTCTCGGCCCCGGCAGGAGCGGGGCGTCCAGCGTCGCGCCGAGGTCCGCCGCCCTCGGGTGCTCCCCGGACGGTCGGTGGTCGGTCCGGGCCATCGCGCCGATCACCACGACACCGGCCACCGGAAGCCCGAGGCGGCGGATCAGCCAGGCCGCCCGGCTGCTGTCGGCCAGGCTCGTCCGCCCCGCCTCCACGACGAGCAGCACCCCGTCCGCCTGCTGGGCGAACGCCGAGAGCTCCCGGCCGGCCAGGATCGGTGGCACGTGCACGAGGACGCAGTCCTCGTGCCACCCGGTCAGCATGGCGCCCAGGTCGGCGACGGCCTGGGTGTCCATGCTGTCGCCGGGCTCGGCCGGCAGCACGGTGAGGGTGGGCAGGTCGGGTAGACGCCTGGGGGTGACCCGCTGCTGCAACACCTGCTGCCAGGTGTACGGGGCGTCGGGGAAGTGGCCCGACAGCACCGGATCGCGCACCGCCCCGTCCACCAGCGTGGTCCAGCAGTGCTCGTCGGCCAGGCCCATGCCCAGCAACGCCGCCACCAACGCTTTGCCGTCGTCGTCGTGCGCGCTGGTGATCAGCAGCCGGCGGTGGGGCAGGCGAGCGGTGAGCACGCTCAACGTCGAGATCGTCGTCCGTACGGCGTCGCGGACCTCCGGGCGGGCGTACAACGCCGCAGCGTGGTGTCGGGCGAAGCGGCGCGGCAGTTGCGGCAGCACCCCGACCACCGGCAGGCCCAGCCGCGACTCGATCTGGTCCGTCTGCCGCAGCCGGCTGTCGAAGCGCTCGCGCAGCGTCACCGCCCCCCATCCGGCCAGCAACCCGGCCAGCGCGCCGAGGGCGCCGTTGAGGAGTGGCTTCGGGAACGCGGGCCGGCTCGGCGGGCTGGCCGTGTCGAGGAGCCGGGAGCTCACCTTGGTCTCCCCACGGGTTTCCAGCGGGCCGAGATGACGGCCGACCGCCCGACCGGCGGCATTCGCGACCGCGGCGGCCTGGGTGGCCGAGCCGGCGTCGGCCTGAACGGTGATTATCTGCAACCCAGGCTCGAACTCGCTGCGGACGTGGCCGAGCACCGCCCGTTCGGGAAGCCGCAGCTCGGCCGCCGCGTCCAGGGCGACCTCCCGAGACTCCACCAACCGGGCGATGGTCGGAGCGAGGTTCTGCGCCAGACCCAGGTCCGCCGGCCGCTTCGGCTCGACGGCGCTGGTGGTGACCAGTATGGAAGCCTGCGCTTCGTAGCGCTGCGGCAGGAAATGTGTCACCGCGTGGGCGGCGGCCAGGCCGGCGCAGAGGCCGAGCAGGGGCACCCCCACCCGACGCCACGAGACCCCGAGCAGGACCTTGACATCCCTTGACCTCGTCATCAGGCCATTGCCTCTCTTCTTTCGTCCCGCGCGGCGCGGCCCGCCCCGGCAGCCAGCCGCCTGCCCGCCCCGACATGTCGCTGGAGGTAGGACGGTGGACGGGTGAACGACACGACGAGCGCGATCAGCAGGATCAGTGGAATCACCAGGACGGCGCTGAGCCCGATCAGGGTGAGATCGAAGAACCGCTTCGGCCCCTCACCGCGCGGCCGAGCGAGGACCGACGCCACCCGCTCGGCGTCCGCCGGCGTGAGCCGGGCGGCGACGTCGAGCTCCTCGTCGAGCCGGTCGGCCGGGGCGGTGGTGTCGCTGGGCGCCACGACCACGACGCGTGCCCGCCGATGGGAGGTTGGCGGCTGGTGCGGCGGGGAGGGGGCGGGGCCGGCCGCTGGCGGAGCCGCCGTCGCGGCGCGACCGGCCGGTGCGAGAGCCGTGGGTACGGACATCTCTTCCATCTCGCTGACCTCCTCCTCCGGGGACGGGGAGCACGAATGCGCCCCGAGTCACTATGCGGGGCAAAGCCGGCATAAAGGGACTAATCTCCTAACAAAAATTCTGCTCGCGTAGGGCTTAATCACGGAATGTCCGTTATTTGGAGGAATCAGACGCATAGAGGCGTTTGCGCGGTTAGCGTCTGCCTGGTCAAGGTGATGACCAGGGGGCGACCCCGGCGTTCCGAGGAGCTTCGCGATGGACCTACCTGAACTTTCCCCCGTCGAGAGCCGGGCCGACGGCCACGAGCCCCGGCGCATCCTCGTCACGGGCGGCGCCGGCTTCATCGGCAGCCGGGTCGTGGCCCGACTGATGCTGATGGGCAGCCAGGTCCGGGTGGTGGACAACTTCTCCACCGGGCGGATCGAGAACCTGGCCGACGCCGCGTACGGGGGCCTGACGGAGGCGGACGTCGTCGCGGGTGACATCCGCACCCCGGAGGGGGTGGAGATCATTGACCAGTGGCGGCCCGACGTGGTGGTGCACCTGGCCGCTCAGGCCAGCGTCCCCGCCGCCGAGCGGTCCCCCCTCTACGAAGTCGACGTGAACGTCTTCGGCACCGTCAACGTGCTCGACGCATGCGTACGCAGCCGGGTGCGGCTCTTCGTCAACGCCACCAGCAGTGCGATCTTCGGCGACGTGCCGGCGGGCGAACTGCCGATCGAGGAGGACTACGGGATGGCACCGATCGGCTCGTACGGCATCAGCAAGGCCGCCGCCGTGCGCTACGTCGACTGGTACGGCCGCCGGTACGGCCTGCCGTACACCTCGATGGTCTTCAGCAACGTCTACGGCCCGCGCCAGGGTGACGCGGACTGCGGGGTGGTCTCCCTGATGGTCGACGCCCTGCTCGACGGCCGCCCGGTGACGATCCACGACGACGGCCGGCAGACCCGCGACTTCGTCTACATCAGCGACGTCGCCGAGGCGGTGGCGCTGGCCTGCCACAGCGAGGGTGCCGGGCTGGTCAACGTCTCCTCCGGCCGGCAGACCACGATCAACGAGGTGTACCGCACCGTCAGCGAGGCCGTCGGGGTCACCGCCGCTCCGCTGCACGAGGAACTGCGCGAGTCCGGGAAGATTCGGAGCATGGCGTTGGACAACGACAAGGCCAAGGCGTTGCTTGGCTGGCAGCCGACGATCGGGTTCACGGAGGGCGTGCGGTTGACGGTGCGCGACCTGCGCCGCCGCCGGACCGGCACCGTGGCCACCCCACCGGCGCAGGCCCTGCGCGTCCTCAGCGGCCGATAGCCGCCCGCTACCGGGCCGACGCCCCAACCGCCACCGGGGCCGGCGTCCCAGCAACCTGTACGCCGGGCGGACGGCGGGGCGGGGAAAGTGGCTGGCGGGCACCGGCCGCACCCGGCGCGGATCCAGGCCGGCGAGCCGGAACAGCGCCCGCGGCAGCCCGGGCCAGCGCCGCCACGACGTCCCGGCCGAGTATGCCGCCGGCCCCGGTCACCAGCCAGCGGGTCACGGCCGGCCGCCCAGGGGGGTGGGCACGCCCACCCCCGGCTCGGGTACGCCCCCACCTCGGCGCTTCGCCGCGCTCCACCAGTCCCGGTTGGCTCGGTACCACCGCACCGTGGCCGCCAGGCCCTCGTCGAAGGGCACCCGGGGCGCGAAGCCCAGCTCGGCTTCGATCTTGCCGGTGTCCAGCGAGTACCGCAGGTCGTGGCCCTTGCGCTCGGGCACCCGCACGACACTGTCCCAGTCCGCGCCGCAGGCCCGCAGCAGCCGGTCGGTCAGCTCCCGGTTGGACAACTCGTGCCCGCCGCCGACGTTGTACGCCTCCCCGGCCCGGCCCGCGACGAGCGCCAGCACCACCCCCCGGACGTGGTCGTCGACGTGCAGCCAGTCGCGGACGTTGGCACCGTCGCCGTAGAGGGTGACCGGCCGCCCATCCAGCAGGTTGGTGACGAAGAACGGAATGAGCTTCTCGGGGAACTGGTAGGGGCCGTAGGTGTTCGATCCCCGGGTGACCGTGACGGGCAGCCCGTGGGTCCGGTGGTAGGCCAGCGCCAACAGGTCCGCCCCCGCCTTGGTGGCCGAGTACGGGGAGTTCGGCGCCAGCGGCGCGGTCTCCGACCAGGACCCGTGCGGAATGGAGCCGTACACCTCGTCGGTGGAGACCTGGACGAAGCGGTCGATCCGGTGGCGCACCGCCGACTCCAGCAACTGCTGGGTGCCCAGGACGTTGGTGCGACCGAAGACGCAGCCCGCCGCGATGGAGCGGTCGACGTGCGTCTCGGCGGCGAAGTGGACGACGGTGTCGTGGGCGGGAACGAGTCCGTCGACCAGTTCCGGGTCGCAGATATCGCCCTGTACGAAGTGGAAACGCGGACTCCTGGCGACTCCCGCGAGGCTCGCCAGGTCGCCGGAATAGGTGAGGCTGTCCAGCACGGTGACGGCCGCTCCCGCCAATTCCGAATGTTCGTCGGCGATGACCGTGCGAACGAAATGGGAGCCGATGAAACCGGCACCCCCGGTGACCAGAATCTTCATCGGCACAGATTAGTTCGGCGCATCGCGGAAGCTGTCGGCTTTCACGTTTCACATCCACCGGAATCGCGCCTCGACGCAATTGCCACCGCCTATGACGGACGACATCGGAGTCAGTTTCAGCACCTGATCGGCGACGGCAGCCAATGGGGCCTGGGCCTGCGGTACGCCACGCAGCCCCGGCCCGAGGGAATCGCGATCGACTGGCCGTCGACCGCCCCGGGGCTCTCGGCCCGCCGACCGCGGCCGGCCTCGGCGTACCCCGGTCCTGACGGCCGACGGACACCCGGCCTTTGATAGGTTCCGCCGACGCGGGCGGCCGCAGGTCAGGCCGGCTGTGGGTGGCCGGCTCGGCGGTGCGTTCGTCGGGCCGTCGGCCGCCGAGGGTCGTGAGCACCGGGCCGCGCGGTCCGGGGGAGGAGCACCAGTGAGCGACTACGGTCACGCCACCGCGCCGGACGGCAGCCAGGTCCAGCTCGGGGCCGTCGGACAGCGGGTGGTCTTCGAGAACGAGCAGGTCCGGGTCTGGGAGATCAGCCTGGAGCCCGGGGAGCGGCAGCCCTGGCACCACCACCTCAACCCGTACCTGGTGATCGCGCTCTCGGCGGCCGACAACCGGATCGACGCGCTCGCCGGCGGCGACCCGCGCCTGGTGCACGAGGCCGTCGGCGGGGTGGTCTACCGCGAGCCGGGCGAGGTCCACATGCTCACCAACGACGGCGACACCCGCTACCACAGCCGGCTCGTCGAGCTGAAGTGCCTGGGGGAGAACCTCGCGGCAAAGCCCGACGCCCGGTGAGCTGACGTGGCACAACCCCCGTCAGAGGGGGTGCGCGGCCGTGCCAGGATGTGGCCGTGTCGTATCCCCCTCATCAGCCGTACCAGCCGCCGATGCCCGGCGTCGCGCCGCTGACCGCCTACCCCCAACCGATTCAGCCGCCGCCGGGTCACGCGGTGCTGGCCGTCACGGTCAACCGGGGCCCGTACGTCGTGCCCGTGCCGACCACCAGCAGGTTCAAGGTGGACCGTCGGGACGTGCCGATCCCGGGCGAGGGCACCTGGTACGTGGCCGTTCCGGCCGGGCCGCACGACGTGCGCTACACCGACTTCTTGGGCCTACCCATCGTCACCACCGACGTCGTCGTTCACCCCGGAGCCCTGCATCACCTGGTGTTCCGCTTCGGCGGTTGGCGCAACCGCGTCCACGACGGGCACGGCACCGACGTGACGAAGTTCGGCATGTGGTCGAACTACAGCGTGGGGCTCGTCACGCTGGTTGTGCTGGGGCTGATCTGCTGCGGCTGCTTCGGCCTCACCGGCTTCTACTCCGTCTAGCCCCCGCCCCGGCCCGGCGGCGGAGCAGGCCCCGGGCCGGGACGGCTGACCGGCCGCTGCGATGCTCCGACGCCCTCACCCCGCCGCGCGACGCCGCGGGGGTGCCACCCAGCCACGGCACGGCGGCGGTGTCGTCTTGCCGACAGCTACGGCCCCGGCCGATCCCCGGACCAGTCACCACCTCGATCGGTGGCGTAGGCGTGGCTGTTCCGCCGAGTCGCACGCTCGACTCCATATGCGACAGTCGTCATCGCCTCGCCGGGACGCCGCCGGTGGGCGGGTTCTCGCCGGTGTGCCGGCCCCGGGACGCCCGGGCAGAGCAGGCCGGCCGAAGCAGATGTGGGGGATGAAGGACATGAGCATCGACTCGGGCTGGGGTGACTACCTCTCCACCGACACCTCGGTGGTCGACACCACCGGGATCGACACCGTCGCCGACCTCGACTCGGCGACGATCGACGAGGTCGTCTCGGCGCTGCCCGAGCCGGCGGCGTCCATCGTGGAAGGCGAGCTGACCAGCGCGGTCGACGACCAGGCCTGGTCGAGCTGGCACACCGAGCAGGGCAACGACTGGGCTGCCTCGGCGCAGGACTGGGTCGACTACGCCAACGAGAACGCCGCCGCCGGTAATCTCGACATCGCCGAGAGCGCCATGGCGCGGGCGGAGGACCAGGCGTCCATCGCCGACAACAACTACGCCGTGGCCGACGAGCACTCGGCCGAGGTCGTCAACGACCTGAAGTCCGCCGCCGCGGAGGTCGCGCCGTACATGACCGACTCGGCCGACCTGACCGGCACGGACACGTCGACCTACGACGCCGGCTCCACCTACGACGCGTCCGCGTCGAGCTACGACACGTCGTACTCCTACGACGCGGGAACCAGCTTTGATGCCGGCTCCACCTACGACGTCACGGAATGAGCTGGGCCGACGCCGGAAGCGCCGGCGGCGTGCCGCCGGCCGTCCCGGCCGATCTGGAACCCGGCCGGCTGGCTGCCGGCGCGGAGCGGCGGGTCGGCGCGCCGCCGAACGTGGCGCGTCAGCAGTTGCTCCGGGCCCTGCGGGACCTCGAGTTCGACCTGCGCACCGAGCAGTTCAGTCTCCTGGAGGCGGTGCGCGGCTCCCGCTTCGGCGGGGTCACCCTCTCGGCGGCCCGGGTGCCGGTCACGCTGCGGGTCACCCTTGAGGTCGACGGCACCGCCACGCGGGTCGGCGTCCTGCTGGTCGACCGCTGGCCCGGCAAGATGGGCCGCAACTGGGGCGTGACCTCGGTCTACGTCGAGCTGTTCGAGTCGGTGCTGACCGCGATCGACGCCGTGCTCGGCCGGCTGGACGCGGCGGCCGTGGCCTCGTTCGCCCCGTGGTGGCGCCAGACCGGTCCGGGCGACGTGGCGATGATGCAGAACGCCGCGACCCTGGCCAACCGGGCGCAGGCCGCGCTCTCCCGGCAGGCGTCCCGCCTGCTCGACGGGGAGAACGGCCAGGCGCAGCGGCAGAGCATGGTCAGCCGTACCGGGGGTGCCACCTTCATCTTCGAGACGGCCAAGGCGGTCGCGGAGGTCCCCGCCGAGGTGGCCGACGGCATGCTGATGGTCGGCGCGCTGATCGCCAGCCGCCCAGGGGGCATGCCGCCGAACCTCGTCGCACAGGTGCAGTCGCTGGTCTTCCGGGTCGAGGAGCACCTCGCGGCCGGCGCGGGGGCGGCCGGCGCGGCCAGCCGGATCACCGTCGAGCCGTCGGACGTGCCGGCGGTGACCTTCCTGCACCAGCAGGCGCGGCTGCGCGGCGCGCTGCCGGTGCGGACCCTGCGCACCTGCACCACCTGTCGGCTGGAGAAGGTCACCAACCCGGAGATGGAACGGCTGCAGGAGCGCACCCGGCGCACCCGGGACCTGGCCACCAGCCTGAGCGCGGTGGTCACGCCCTACGTGCTCGCCGGGCGGCTGGCGCAGCTGAACAGCAAGAACCCGGAGTTCACCTGCCCGCGCTGTCAGGGCATGGACGCCGACGAGACGGTGGTGACGTACTGCCAGCGGTGCGGCGACCGGCGGGCGGAGACGGCGCTGCGGGCCTGCCCGAAGTGCAAGTTCGACTTCCGCAGCCTGGTCGGCGAGGAGCGGTTGTGGCGTCCGCGCACTGAGGTGGCGGCCCCGACCGCCGTCGCCGGGCCGCAACCCGCCCCGGGCGGGAACCCGCCGCCGCCCGCGCCGCAGGTTCCGGGGCCGCCCGCCGCACCACCGCAGGCCCTCCCACCGCCACCGCAGGCCCCGGGGCACCCCGCCGTGATGCCGTCGCCGGTTCCGGTGGGACCGTACCCGCCGCCAGGTGCCCCACTACCCGGCCCGCCGCAGTACGTCCCGGCGTCCGGGCCGCAGTACGGTCCGCCGCCGGGCCTGCGGCAGTACGGTCCGCCGCAGTACGGCGTGCCGCCGTACGCCCCGGCATCCGGCGCGCCGTATGGATCCCCGCCGTACGGTTCCCCGCAGTACGCCCCGGCGCCCGGCCCGCCGTATGGCCCCCCGCCGCAGTACGCCCCGGCGCCCGGCCCGCCGCCCCACATCCCGCCTCATGCTGCGCCGCCGCACGCTGCGCCGCACGGGATGCCGCCGGGTGGCCCGCCGCGGCAGTCGCGGGAGGGTGGCCCGCCGCCGGGGCACCGACCCGACCCGGAGGCGGAGCAGTGGCCCCGGCCGCCGGGCGGCTGACCGGGCCGGCCCGGCCGGGCCGATGACTGCGAGCCGATGACGACGGGCCGGTCCGCGTGGGGAGCTTGCCCCACGCGGACCGGCCCGCTCGTCGATCCGCTCAGCTCACGGTCACGGTCACCGTCTTCGGCGGCTGCTGCACCTGCCCGTAGTTGTCGGTAGCCCGCACCACGACCGTGTACGTGCCCGCCGGAATCACCGGCGAGGTGTACGCGAAGTTCGACCCCGGCGATCCCGGGCTGGTGAGGAAGGTCGAGATCCAGGGGGAGTTGCCCGGGCTGCTCGGCGTGGCGAACGCTCCGGCGGCGTTCATCCCCTGGCCGGCGCTGTTGACGATCTGCACGTCGACCCGCAGCATCCCCACGTCGTCCGTGGCGCGGCCGGTGACCACGATCCGCGAGTCGGCGTAGACCTCGCCGTTCTGCGGCACGAGGCTCGGCTCCAGGATCGGATCGAGGTCGCCCGGGTACACCAGGTACTTGGCGGTGGCGCCGGAGGTCGAGCCGTCCCACTGGCCCGCCGTGTCCACGGCCCACGCCTCGACGCTGTACTCGCCCTTGGTCGGCAGGTCGACCGGCAGGGTGAAGGCGGTGCTCTTCGCCCCGGGCGAGGCCAGGGTGGCGGGCAGCGTGGCGAAGCTGACCGCCATCGTGCCGTTGGGCTGCACGTACCGCCCGGTGTCCAGGTCGCGCAGCGCCACCCGCACGCTCTGCACGCCCTTGTCGTCGGTGGCGGTGCCGGCCAGGTCGAGGTGCAGTTGGTTGACGTTCTGGTCGGTGCCGGTGAAGCCCAGCCGGCCGTTGGGGAAGGCGTCGCCGGGCACCTGGGCGGTGACGGTGAGCCGGCCCAGGTTGGCCGTGGTGGTGACCAGGCCCAGGTTGTCGGTGGCCCGCACCCGGAAGTCGTACACGCCGGGCGTCAGCGGCACCGAGGTGTAGGACCAGTTGTACGACGCGGCGTTGAGGTTCAGCGGCGAGATGCGGTAGTAGGCCGTGACCGAGTCGGCGCTCCACGTGCCGTCGGCGGCCAGCGACTCACGGGTGGAGTTGTTGCGCAGGTACACCTCGACGGACCGCAGCGTGCCGTCGTCGCTCGCGGTGCCCGAGAAGGTGACCGTGCCGCCCGGCGCCACGGTGATCGGCGCGGCGGCGGTGGGGGGCGTCATCGGCGCGGGGGCGGTGACCGTCACCGCCGGCGCGACGCCCGTGGACGAGACGAGCCAGTCGCGGTTGACGCCGCGCAGGTCGCTCTGCCCGCTGTTGTCGATGGCGGTGGCGGTCAGCCGCCACTCGCCCTCGACGGGGAGGGTCACCTCGAACTGCCAGGTGGTCGACGTCGAGCCGATGACGTCCGGCACGCCGCGGAAGGTGTTGGCCACCGCGGCCAGCGTGCCGTCGTCCTGCAGGTAACGGTTGTCCGGGGCGCGCAGCGAGTACGTCATGGCGGTGACGCCCTTGTCGTCCGTCGCGGTGCCGGTGGCGATGAAGGTGGGGGTGGTGAGCAGGCCGGCGGCGGGCGCGCTGATCGTCGTGGTCGGGGGCAGGTCGTCGAAGCGGAACGTCTCGATCTTCTTGATGGCCTTCGTGGCATCGCTCTGGCCGTTGCCGCTGAAGGTCTTCGCCTGCAACTGGTACTCCCCGACGGGGAGCGAGACCGACAGCGACCACGCCGTCGCGGCGGCGTTCGGGGTCGCGAGGGTGGTCAGGATGGTGTTGGCGGCGCCCCAGGTGACCAGGTCGTCCTGGAGCCACTTCTTGGTGTCGCGGTTCTGGACCTCCAGCTGCACCTTGGAGACACCGGCGGGCGCGGTGGCCTGACCGTCGATCACGAAGGGCGTGTTGGCGGTCTCGACCCGGCCCTCGATGGGCGTGACGATCGTCGTGTCGATGGCGGCGGGCGCGGGCGCGTCGGCGAGGTCGAAGAAGCCGAGCCGGCCCACCGGCAGGCCACCCTTGGTGTTGCCGTCGCCGCCGACGAAGAGGCCGCGCGGGGTGGCCAGCATCGCCTTCTCACCCTCGTACGAGCTGGAACCGGGGTTCCACTCCAGCGCCGTGCCCGTGGTCGGGTCGAGCGCGCCGAGGTGGTCGCGGCGGACCACCTGGTCGCCGAGGCCGTAGCCGCTCAGCCCCTGGCCGGTGCCGTAGCCGACGGTGTCCAGGCCGGGCCAGGGGACGTTCGAGGTCGGCGACTCCTGCCAGCTGAAGTGGCCGCCGAGGTAGACGGCCGCCTCGGTGACGGCGACCGAGTAGATGCTGTCGAAGTGCCGGGAGACCCAGAGCGGCTCGACGTTGTCGTTGCCGGCCATCGGGAACGCGATCGCGGTGTCGTTGATCGGCGGGCGGTCGCCGCCGGTGCCGCTGGCGACGACGAAGTACGAGTCGTCCGGCGCGACGTCACCGGCGAAGACCCGCTGGATGCCGCCGACGAAGGAGAGGTTGTCCTGCCACAGGCGGGTGCGCCACGGCAGCAGGGACTTCGCGGCGGTGTCGACGAGGCCGACGCCGTAGCGGTCCTGGCCGGCGATCTGCCGGCCGGTGTGCACGACCAGCAGCTTGGCGCCGTCGTGGGTCAGCTTGAGCTGCTGCACGGTGAGCAGGCCGCCGACGCCGATGCCGCCGGTCAGCGGCAGGTCGAAGCCGCTGTCCACCGCCCCCGTGGTCGGGTTGAGCGCGACCAGGCCGGCCCGGTTCACGTTGTTGACCTTGGTGAACTGGCCGCCCACGTAGACCGCGGTGGCGGTCACGGCCAGCGCGGTCCCGCGCCCGTTGCCCTGGGCGGTGAACGCCGCGACCGGGGCGCCGGTGGCCGGGTTCAGCCGCACGATCTTGCGCTTCGTGAGGCCGCCGACGGTGTTGAACGACCCGGCCACATAGAGCGACGAGCCGTCCGGCGAGGCCTCCACGGCCTCGACGGAGCCGTCGAAGGTCGGCCGGAAGGCGGTGTCGACCAGGCCGGTGTCGATGTCGTACGCGGCCAGCGCCGGCTGCGCCAGCGGAGTGCCGCCGACGTTGCTGATCGACGTGAACGACCCGGCGACGAAGACCCGGCTCCCGATCACCTCGATGTCGGTGATCTCGCCGTCGGTGATCCTCGGCACGTCGTTGCGCGGCGTGCTCGGCACCAGCCGGGTGTGGCCCGGCACCGTTTGGGTCGTCAGCGCGTTCCCGGCGCCGGCGGTGCTCGGGACGGTGTGGACGGCTGTGCCGGCCGCCGCCGGTTGCCCCACGACGACGACGGCCGCGACAACCAGACCCGCGATGACGCGGCTCCGCACGTGCATCAAGAGAACCCCCTGTAGACGCCGAATCGCGCCACCGGGTCTGCTCCCGGCAGCGTCCAACCGCCGGCGTGCCGGAGTCACCCTAGGAGCCGGGCGTCCCCTGTGTACGCCCGGCGTCCGGAATCCGACCGATCGACGCCGATCTCGGCACCGCCGGCGGGCCGGCTCACCGTCGCATCCAGCGCCGCTCGACCGATCGGATCGGGGCCATCGGCGGGCACCGGTGCCCGCGCCGCCGCGACCACGAGCCGGGGCGAGCGGGAGACGCGGCCACGGGCCGGAAGCAGCCGCGGCCACGGGCCGGGGGAGGGGCCCTGGGCTGCCGCTGCGCCCGATCTGGCGTACGGTTGTCACGTCGCCCGAGCCGCGATGGCTCGCCGGCCCCGCCGCCACCACCCTCCTGACGGAGGGGTGCGTGCGCGAGCGCTCGTCGAGCCCCTCGACCGGCCCGAGGCACGGGGGCCACCGGTCCGCCGGTCCGCCGGCCGGGCGTACCGCCACCCCTCCCGAGCCGGAGGGGACCACGGCCGTCTCCACGGCCTCACGAGGGAGTCAGCGTATGAAGATCGCACGAGACCGGGTCGTCGAGGTCCTCCGCGGGCGGGATCAGCAGGCCCGCGCCGACTGGGTCGAGAACTCGCTGCCGGAGTGGCTGGAGGCCGACAAACACGTCGGGCTGCTGGCCACCCTGCGACTCGACCCGGCCGAACTCGTCGACGCTTCGTCCCAGTAGGGGCGGTTGCGCCCGCCTGCTGCCGCCGACGATAGCGGACATCGGGCGCTGATCCACTCATCCCGCCCCGGGCGTCGTCGCGCGCCGGGGCGCCGGGGCGCTGCCCCGCTGGCCCGGTCACGGCTCGGTATCCTGCATCGATGACGGCCACCACGCCGACGCCGACCACCCCCGCTTCGCCGGGGCGTAACCGTGGCTTCCAGGCGTTCTGGTCGGCGCAGCTGCTCTCGGCGCTCGGTGACTCGTTCTCGCAGCTCGCCGTGCCGCTGCTGGTGCTCGACGCGACCGGCTCGATCGCCACCGCCGGGCTGCTCACCGGAGTCGGCGCCACGGCGGCGGTGCTCACCGGCCTCTTCGCGGGGGTCGTGGTCGACCGGTTCGACCGGCGGGCGCTGCTGATCGCCGCCGATCTGACGCGGATGCTGCTCTTCGCGGCGATCCCCCTGCTGTGGTGGCTGGTGCCGACCCCGCCGATCTGGCCGCTGTTCGTGCTGCTGCCGCTGGCCTCGGCGGTCGGGATGCTGTTCCAGGTCGCCGCCGTCACCGCCGTACGCGGCCTGGTCGCCGACGCGGAGCTGACCCGGGCGAACGGCCGCCTGTACGCCGGCACCGCACTGGCCGCGGTGGCGGGGCCGGCCCTGGCCGGCGTGCTGTCGGGCGCGGTCGGCCCGGCGGGCGCGGTGACCGTCGACGCCGTGAGCTTCGGGCTCTCTGCCGCGCTGCTGCTGGTGCGGCTGCCGACGCGGGCCGCCGCGCCCGCCGGGGCCGGCGACCGGGCGGGGCCGTGGGGGGAGTTCCTGGCCGGCGCGCGGTTCCTGCTGCGCCACCCGGTGCTGCGCCCGCTCACCGCGCTGCTGACGGTCTTCCTCCTGCTCAGCTACGGCGTGGACGACGTGCTCGTCTACCACCTCAAGCACGAGCTCGGCCAGGCCGACGGCGTGGTCGGCCTGGTGCTCACCGCCGGGGCGGCCGGCACGATGACCGGTTCGCTGCTCGTCGCGCTGCTGCGCCGGCGGTTCGGGTTCGGCGCGTGCTGGATCGGCGCGGTGGCCGTCACCGGGGTCGCCGTCGCGGCCCTGGCGCTGACCCACCACCCCGTGTCCGCCGGTGCGCTGCTGCTGGTCTACTGCGGCGGCCTGAGCGTCGGTGGCGTCTGCTCCATGTCGCTGCGGCAGGAGGTGACGCCGGAGCACCTGCTCGGCCGGGTCACCGCCGCGTTCTGGACGATCCACTTCTCGCTCGGTGGCGTCGGCGCGGCGGCGCTCACCTGGCTGGCCCAGCGGCACGGCACGTCAACGGCGTTCGCACTGGCCGGCGGCGGCTGCCTGGCCGTGACCGGGGCGGCCCTGCGCACCGCCGTCCGCCGCCCGCTGCGGCCCTCGGGTCACCCGATCGGGTGACCACCCGGCGTTGCCCCGCCGCCAGACGCGGGCGCTGTCAGACTCGGCCGCATGTCCAGCACCGGGGAGATCGTCACGCTCAGCGACGGCCGCCGGGCGGCGGTGCACCGGCTCGGGGCGCAGGCCGGCAATCGGGTGGTGGTGTTCTGCCACGCCACCCCGGGGTCGGGCGCCTTCGACCCCGACCCGGCGGCCACCCGCGCCGCCCGGGTCAGCCTGCTGGCGGTCGACCGGCCCGGCTACGGCGGCTCCGACCCGACCACCGGCTGGGCGGACGTGCCGACCGCCGCCGACGACCTCGCCGCCGTGCTCGAGGCGCGCGGCCTCGGCCCGGTGCCCGTGGTGGGCTGGTCGGGCGGGGGCCGGGTCGCCCTGGCGCTGGCCGCCCGCCGGCCGGACCTGGTGAGCCGGGTCGCGCTGCTGGCCACCCCCGCCCCCGACGAGGAGGTCCCCTGGGTCGACCCGCCGCAGCGGGACATGGTCGCGGCGCTGCGCGGTCAGCCGCTCGACGAGGTCCGCGCCCGGCTCGACGCCGCGCTGGCCCCCATGGTGCCGGCGGACCCGCAGGACCCTCGGGCGTACGGGCCGCTGCTCGACGTGGGCCCGGCCGACCAGGCGACGCTGGCCGCCCCCGGCGCCGCCCGCCGGCTCGGCGACATGCTGGCCGGGGCGTTCGCGCAGGGCGCGCGGGGGATGGTCGACGACCTGGCCGGGTTCACCCTGCGCCCGTGGGGCTTCACCCCCGCCCAGGTCGGCGCCGACACCCTGCTGCTCTACGGGGCCGACGACGCCCGCACCGGCCCGGAGCACGGCCGGTGGTGGCGCGACGCGCTCCCCGACGCGCGGCTGGAGATCGTGCCGGACGCCGGTCACCTGCTGGTGGTCCCCTCCTGGGCCCGGGTCCTCGACCACCTGGTCGGCCCTCCGCCGCGCGGCACCTCCGCCCGCGAGGCGGTCGCCTTCATCCTGCGCGCCCCCTGACCGCCCCCGCCCCGGTCACTCCGGGGCCGGTGGGGTGGGGAGGATCGCCAGGGCCAGCGTCAGGTCCAGCACCGTCGCCGGGTCCAGCAGGCGGTCGCCGTAGAGCTCGCGGACCTTCGCCATCCGGTAGCGCACGGTCTGCGGGTGCACGAAGAGGGCGGTGGCCACGTCGTCGCGGCGGCCCTGGTGCAGCAGCCAGGCGCGCAGGGTCTCGGCGAGCCGGTGGGCGGTGGCCGGCGGCAGCGACGCCAGCGGGCGCAGCACCTGCGCGCGCAGGTCGGCCAGCGCCTGCGGGTCGGTGCTGAGTAGCAGCTCGGCGAGGTGCTCCTCGGTGTCCAACGGCGCGTCGGCGCCGCCGGGCAGGCCGAGCAGCAGCGCCCGGCTGGCCCGCGCGTGCGACTCGGCGACCAGGTGCCAGGGCCGGGCCGGCCCCAGCACCGCCCGGTGCCCGTGCAGTACCCGGGCGAGCTGCCGCCGCCGGCCGCCGTGCGCGTCCGGCACCAGCAGCACGGCCAGCTCCTCCGCCGGCCCCACTGCGGGCACGTCCTCCGCGCTCTCCAGGGTGTGTGGGCTCAGCGCCGCCAGCGCGGCGCGCAGGCTGCTGCGGGGCAGCAGCACGACGGTCAGCGTCTGCGGTGGGGGCCAGTCCGCCCGCTCGGCGCTGCGGCGCAGCACCTCCTCGGGCTCGCCGGCCAACAACTGCTGGGTGAGCCGCTCCAGGTACCGTCGTCGGGCCCGCCCGGCGCTGGCCAGCTCGTCGGCGTGCCCGGCCACGCTGGCGGCGGAGAGCTCGTCGATGTAGGCGAACATCAGCTCGGCGAAGTCCGCGACGGTCTCGGCGGCCAACCCGCCGCGCACGGTGGTGGCGGAGAGCTCCCGCCAGGCCACCCGCGCCCCCACCCGGTACGCGGCCAGCAGCGCGTCCATGCTGCGCCCGGAGCGGGCCTCGCCGCTGCCCAGGGCGTACGCCGCCTCCAGCGCGGCGGTCAGCGGGATGTTCGGGTCCGCCGCCGGGGGGCCGACGATGAGCTTGAGGAACGTGCCCAGCGCGATGCGTACCGCGGTCTCGATCTTCTCCCGCATCTGCCCGGTGAGCGTGCCGGAGTAGGCGGGCACCTCGGCGGTGATCGCGGTGATCGTGCGCTCGGCGACCAACGGCAGCGTGGCGCGCAGCCCGGCGGCCATCTGCTCGGCCAGTTCCAGGTGGGCGGCGCGGTGGCTCGCCCCGGACCCTTCCGACATCTCTTTGTTCCCCCAGAACAAGACCCGGTGGCATATTCACCTCTTGTGGCCTAGATGTTATAAGACCGGGCCGCCAGGCTAAACGTATGACCACCACCGTCCCGCGCCCACCCGGCCGGCTCACCGTCCGGGACAAACTGTTCCGGCTGGCCGAGACGGTCACCACCCCGCTGCTGCCGGAGGACTACCTCGACCTGGTCGCGCCGCTGCGCTCCGGGGCGGCGCTGCGCGGCCGGATCGTCGACGTGCGCCCCGAGACGCGCGACGCGGCGACGCTGACCATCCGCCCCGGGCGCGGCTGGCGCGGGCACACCCCCGGGCAGTACGTCCGCCTCGGCGTGGACGTCGACGGGGTCCGCCAGTGGCGGGCGTACTCGCTGACCTCGGTCCCCGGCCGCCCCGACGGGCTGATCTCCGTGACCGTGAAGGCGATCCCCGACGGCAAGGTCAGCAACTACCTGGTCCGCCGGGCGAAGCCCGGCACCCTGGTCCACCTCGACCAGGCCCAGGGCGAGTTCGTCCAGCCCGCGACGGCCGTCGAGCGGATCCTCTTCGTCACCGCCGGCAGCGGCATCACCCCGGTCATGGGGATGCTGCGGGCCGGCGCGCACCAGGGCGCCGACGTCGTGCTGGTGCACTCCGCGCCGACCCCGGCCGACGTGATCTTCGGCGCGGAGCTGCGCGACCTCGCCGAGCGGGGCGCGATCCGCCTGGTCGAGCGGCACACCGACACCGACGGGGTGCTCGGCGTGGCCGACCTGGCCGACCTGGTCCCCGACCACCTCGACCGGCAGACCTGGGCGTGCGGCCCGATCGGCCTGCTCGACGCGGTCGAGGCGCACTGGGCCGACCGCGCGGTGACCGACCGACTGCACACCGAGCGGTTCCGGCCGACGATCGTCTCCCCGGGCGCCGGGGGCACCGTCACGTTCACCCGCGCCGGCGTCACCGTCGTCGCCGACGGCGCCACCGCCCTGCTCGACGCGGGCGAGGACGCCGGGGTGCTGATGCCGTCCGGGTGCCGGATGGGGATCTGCTACGGCTGCGTGGTGCCGCTGCGCGAGGGCGCGGTCCGCGACCTGCGCAACGGGGACCTGACCACCGCCGCCCCCGGTGACGGCGTGCTGATCCAGACCTGCGTGTCGGCGGCGGCCGGTACCTGCGACATCGACCTCTGACAGGAGAGCTGGACGTGACCGTTATCCAGAAGAAGGCCCACAACCCGATCGCCCACCTCACCGCGGAGGACATCGAGACCCTCGGCAAGGAGCTCGACGCCATCCGCGACCGGGTGATCGCCAGCCGGGGGGAGGCCGACGCCGCGTACATCCGCAAGCTGATCGCGAACCAGCGCCGGCTGGAGATGGGCAGCCGGGCCGTGCTGCTCTTCTCGCTCTTCCCGCCCGCCTGGGTGGTCGGCACCGCCGGCCTCGCGGTGGCCAAGATCCTGGAGAACATGGAGATCGGCCACAACGTCCTGCACGGTCAGTGGGACTGGATGCGCGACCCGAAGATCCACTCGACCACCTGGGAGTGGGACCACGTCTCCCCGGCCGAGCAGTGGAAGCACTCGCACAACGAGCTGCACCACACGTACACCAACGTGCTCGGCAAGGACAACGACCTCGGGTACGGCATCATGCGCGTCGACGAGGACCAGCGGTGGCACCCGTTCCACCTGGGCCAGCCGCTGTGGAACTTCATCAACGCCTGCTTCTTCGAGTACGGCATCGCCGCGTACGACCTGGAGCTGGGCCGCAACCTGCGCAAGGGCCGGCACAAGGCCCCCGAGTTCCGGGCCCGCGCCCGCGCGGTCGGCCGTAAGATCCGCCGCCAGTTCCTCAAGGACTACATCATCCACCCGCTGCTGTCGGGCCCGTCGTTCCTGCACACCCTGGCCGCCACCTTCACCGCGAACCTGATCCGCAACCTGTGGAGCCACTCGGTGATCATGTGCGGGCACTTCCCGGAGGGCGTGGAGACCTTCGAGCGGCGCTCCATCGTGGGGGAGACCCGGGGCGAGTGGTACGTGCGGCAGATGCTCGGCTCGGCCAACATCAGCGGCAGCAAGCTGATGCACATCATGACCGGCAACCTGTCGTACCAGATCGAGCACCACCTCTTCCCCGACCTGCCGAGCAACCGCTACCAGGAGATCGCCCCCGAGGTGCGGGCGCTGTTCGCGAAGTACGGCCTGACGTACACCGTCGGCCCGCTGCCCAAGCAGGTCGCGTCCGCCTGGTGGAAGGTCATCCGGCTCTCCCTGCCCAACCGCTCCACCCCGGCCCCGCGCCCGGCCGACGACCGCCCCACCCCGACCCCGGCCCTGGTCGACGCGTAGGTCACCCCGGCCGGCCGCCGGCCGCCGCCGACACCGCCACCCCGACCGGCCCCCCGCCGGTCGGGGTGGCGCCGGTTGGCGGGGGACCGGCCGGAGTGCCGCGCCGGCGGCGCAGCACCAACCAGGTGCCCAGGACCGTCAGCGAGACCAGCGGGGCCGGGTGGCCCAGCAGCGCGGCGACGCCCAGGTCCGCCGCCACCGCGGCGACGGTGGCGACGAAGACCCAGCGCGGCGCGGTGTCGTGGGAGACCCGGCGGCGGTCCTTCGGCATCCACCGGGTGGTCGCCCACGGCTTGGCCACCGACACCCAGGCCTGGAACGCGACGGCACCGGCCATCAGCGCGGAGCCGACCGCCAGCGGCAGCGCCGGGCCGTCCCGCCCGGCGACGGCGGCCGTGGCCGCCCCGGCCAGGGCGTCGCCGAGGACGAAGATGCCCAGGTAGAGCTGGACCAGGGTGATCGTGAACTTCACCAGCACCCAACGGTGCCGGAAGAACCCCCACGGGGTCGCGGCGGCCAGCATGAAGCCGGTGAACGCCGAGGCGTTGGCCAGCGGCGCGAGCAGCCGGCCGTCGAGCACCTGGGCCATGGCCGTGGCGCTGACCGCAGCGTCCCGGCTGGGGGTGGTGAGGCTGGTGGTGAGCAGCACGAAGATGGCCAGGGCCTGCGCCATCCAGCCCACCGAGGTCGTCACGTGCAGCCACACGGCGAGCTGACGCCAGCCGCGTCCGGAGCGAGTTGCCATGCCCTTCACGCTGCCACCGCCGCCGCCGGTGATCCATCGGAGGAAACCCGCAATCGTAGCGGCACCGTCCTAAGGGGAATCCCCGACGGGCCCGGACCGGCCCGAGGCGGGTGCGGTGCGGGTGCGCGGTGCGGGTGCGGCGCCGCCCCCTCAGTCGCCGGCCAGCAGCCGCTCGCGGACCTCCCGGCGCAGCACCTTGCCGATCTGCGAGCGGGGCAGCTCGTCGACGAAGACCACCCGCCGGGGCACCTTGTAGCCGGCCAGGTGCTCCCGGCAGCCGGCCCGCAACGTCGCCTCGTCCAGCTCGGCGTCGGGCTCGCCGACCACGGCGGCGACGACCTCCTCCCCGCCGTGCCCGGCGGGCAGGCCCACGGCGGCGGCGTCCCGGACGCCCGGCAGCCGGCGCAGCGCGTCCTCCACCTCGGAGGGGTAGACGTTGAAGCCGCCGGTGATGATCAGCTCCTTGATCCGGTCGATGACCGTGACGAAGCCGTCGTCGTCCATCACCACGATGTCGCCGGTGCGCAGCCAACCGTCGGGCAGCAGCGCCTTCGCGGTCTCCTCCGGGCGCCGCCAGTAGCCGGAGAAGACCTGCGGGCCGCGTACCAGCAGCTCGCCGGCCTCGCCCGGGGCCCGCTCGGTGGTCGGGTCGTCGGGGTCGACGATGCGCACGTCGGTGGAGGGGAACGGCACCCCCACCGTGCCGGGCCGCCGGGCGGGGGAGACCGGGTTGCCCAGGGTGATCGGCGAGGACTCCGTCATGCCGTACCCCTCGACCAGCAGGCCGCCGGTCACCGACTCCCAGAGCGCCACGGTCGCCGGCGGCAGCGCCATCGCGCCGGAGATGGCGTACCGCACGGAGCTGAGGTCCACGCCGCGCTCCCGGGCCACGGTGGCCAGCCGCTCGTAGATCGGCGGGACGGCGGGCAGGAACGTCGGCGGGCGGCGGCGGGCTGCGGCGAGCACCTGGTCGAGGTCGAAGCGGGGGAAGAGCACCAGCGTCGCGCCGATGCCCACCGAGAAGGTCAGGCAGAGCGTGAGCCCGTACGCGTGGAACAGCGGCAGCACCGCGTACACCGTCTCCTGGCCGTCGCGCAGCCCCGGCACCCAGGCGCGGCCCTGCGCGGCGTTGGCCCGCAGGTTACGGTGGGTGAGGATCGCGCCCTTCGGGGTGCCGGTGGTGCCCCCGGTGTACTGCAACAGCGCGGTGTCGTCCGGGCCGGGCGCGGGGTGCTCGGCCGGCAGCGGCCCGGCGGCGGCCAGCAGGTCCGCCCAGCGCAACGCGCCCGGGGCGGGGCCGGTCATGGCCGCGCGGGTCGCGCGGACCCCGGCCGTGGGCAGCCGCAGCACCCAGCGCTTCAGCCGGGGCAGGGCGGCGGTGAGGTCCACCGCCACCACGGTCTGCACCGCGCCCCGGCCGCGTACCAGCGGGGCGACCTTGTCCCAGACCACGGCCACCCGCGCGCCGTGGTCGGTGAGCTGCTGGTCGAGCTCCGAGGCGGTGTAGAGCGGGTTGTGCTCGACCACCACCGCGCCCAGCCGCAGCGCCGCGTAGAAGGCCACCACGTGCTGCGGGCAGTTCGGCAGCACCAGCGCCACCCGGTCGCCCCGGTCGACGCCGAGGCGGCGCAGCGCCTCCGCCGCGCGGCCCACCTGCTCCACCAGTTCCGCGTACGTGGTGGTGGCCCCGTAGAAGTCCAGCGCCACCCGGGGGCCGAAGCGCTGGGCCGCGTCCCGGAGCAGGTCGACCAGCGAGCCGTCGGGCTCGGTGACGCCTGCCGGCACCCCGGGGGCGTAGCTGCGCAGCCAGGGGCGTTCGGCGGTCGGCTCCACTCGGTTCTCCTCGAAGGCGGTCGGTCGGTGTCCCGCTGGGCGCCGGCGGGCGCGGGACGGCCCACGGGAACCCCGTCGGCCGCCCACCGCCCTACCCTACGGTCCGGTAACCTACGGTCTCGTAGGTAGGGTGCCCGCCGGCCGGTCAGCGCCGCCCGGAGCGCTCGCTGCGCAGCGCCCGGCGGCCCCGCAGGTACGCGAGGACGACGAACACGACCGCCGCGACCACCCCGATGATCACCAACCAGCGCACCGCTTCGAGGAGCAGCCCGAGCAGGATGAGCACGCCGGCGACGACACCGACGACCCAGAGCATGGCGCGCATCTGACCTCCCGTGGCCCGCCCGACGCCCGCCGCGCGGCGACCCCGACGCCTTTCCCGGTCCGGCCGCCGCCATTCCTGCCGCGCCCCGGTCGGTGCCGGTCAGCGGCGGAGGCCGGCCCCGGCTACCGGCGGGCCACGTAGACCGTGTTGGCGGACTCCCGGCCCTGCAACGGGTTGGGGAAGCGGACGACGTGGGCCAGGGAGGTCGGGAACACCCCGGTCAGCACCCGCTGGAAGTCCCCGTCGGGCGGGTCGTTGGACCAGAGCGCGAAGACCCCGTCCGGGTGCAGCAGGTCGGCGAGCCGGCGCAGCCCGTCCTCGGTGTAGAAGGGGGCGTGCGCGGGGTGCAGCACGTGCCGGGGGGAGTGGTCCACGTCCAGCAGGATCGCGTGGAAGCGCCGGCCGGGCTGGTCCGGGTCGAAGCCCGTGCCGTCGGCCACCGCCGCGAAGAAGTCCGCCCGCACGAAGCGGGTGCGCGCGTCGTCGGCCAGCCCCGCCGCGAACGGCAGCAGGCCCCGCCGGTGCCAGTCGATGACGTCCTCGATCGCCTCCACCACCACCATCGACCGGACCCGCGGGTCCTCCAGCGCGGTGCGGGCCGTGTAGCCCAGGCCGAGGCCGCCGACCACCACGTCGAGGGCGTCGCCGGCCAGCGGGGCCAGCCCCAGCCGGGCCAGCTCGATCTCCGCCACCGGGAAGAGGCTGGACATCAGGAACTCGTCGCCCAGCTTGACCTCGTACACCTCGCGGTCCAGCGCGGGGTCGTGCCGCCGCCGCAGGCTGATCTCCCCGATCGGGGTCTCCCGCCAGGCCAGTTCCTCGAATCGCACGCCCACGGGGGTCCTCACTTCGGCCGGTCCGGTCCGAGCGGATGCTACCGCCCGCGGCGGGCCGACCACCGCGACACCACCGATCCGGTACGCCCGCCGCGCGGCGTCGGGTGCGCCGGTCAGGCCGCGGGCTTCTCCCAGACCGAGACGTGCCCGGTGCTCTCGTGCGTGAACGGCGCCCGGTCCCAGCCCGCCCAGCGCTCCCGCAGCCGCAGGCCGGCGAGCTGGGCCATCAGGTCGAGCTCGGCGGGCCAGACGTAGCGGAAGGGGATCGACCGGAACTCGCCGCGCCCGTCGACGAGGTTGACGTAGTTCGAGCTGCACGCCTGGGTCGCGGCGTCGTAGACGTCGTACGCCCAGGTGGTCGGGCCGGCCTGCCAGAGCACGACGTCCTCGCCGGGCGGGATCCGGCGCAGCGACGGCACCTCGACCTCGACGACGAAGCAGCCACCCGGTTCGAGCTGCGCCGCGACGGTGCGGAAGCAGGCCACCTGCCCCGCCTGGGTGGTCAGGTTCATGATCGTGTTGTAGACCAGGTACGCCAGGGTGAACGTGCCGTCGACCCGGGTCGTGGCGAAGTCGCCGACCGTCACGCCGACGGCCTCGCCGCCGGGCTTGGCGCGCAGCCGAGCCACCATCGCCCGGGACATGTCCACGCCGTGCACCGGCACCCCGCGCCCGGCCAGCGGCAGGGCGATGCGTCCCGTCCCGACGCCCAGCTCCAGCGCCCGACCGGCGCCGGCGAGCTCGGCCAGCAGATCCACCGTGGCCGCCACCACGGCCGGGTGGAACCGCTCGTCCGACGGGTCGTCGTAGCGCGCCGCGACCGGCTCCCCGAAGTATCCGTCGTCGTCCATCGCCGGACCGTACTCCGGGCACTCGTGGCGCCGCCGCCGAATTTCGGGTCGTCGGTCGCGGCATTGGCCCGGGGTGCGGAGATCCGTCGACCGGGCTCGAACCGGCGTCCTGCCGGTCTCTAGCCGGCTGCTCTACCACTGAGCTACGGCGGATCTCCGCGCGTCCCGGCGGCTGGGCTCGAACCAGCGTCCACCCGGTAAGAAGCCGGGCGCTCTACCACTGAGCTACGACGGGCCGCCCGGAATGCTGCCCGATCAGCCTTCCGCGTGTCCACTCGGTTTCGGCAGGTCGCTCACCACGACGCCGTCGGGAATGCCGGCCCGGTCGAGCCCGCCGGTCACGGCCTTGCCGGAGAACGCCCCCGCCGAGCGCAGCACCGTGGCCCAGACGGGGTCGGCGATCGACACCCCGTGCACCAGTTCGGGGGTGGGCCGGAACGCTCCGAGGGCCCCGGCCGGTCGCGGTGCCACCCAGCCGGAGCCGACGGGGTCGACGCCCGCGTCGGCGCAGGCGGCCTCCACGTCCCGCCGGACGCAGGTGGCCGTGCCGTCGAGCACCTCCCACGGCAGCGGCAGCCGCGCCCAGACGCCCAGGTCGGGATGGAGCCCGCCGCCGGCCGACCGGTGCCACGCGGCCAGGTCCGCGGCGATCAACATCATCGCCTTGCCCGGGCAGGACGCCTCCAGCAGGCCGATGCTGCCCGATGCCGCCAGGGTGGCGAGCCACGCGGCCCGGGCGGTGTTGTACGCGCCGCAGAGCAGGTTCCACGTCGAGGAGTCGTTGCCGCGCCGAACGACCATCGTGGCCCGGTCGAACTCGCTGGCCGACCAGACCCGCTGGAGCAGGCCGGCGACCTGCCGCATGGTCGTCCACCAGCGGCCCAACAGCTCCCCGCGCCGGGCCTCGGAGAGCCGTGCCAGGACCTCCGGGGCCGGGTAGGCCTGCGCGATCATCCACCAGTCCGTGGCCGGGTTGCCGGCGCAGCGGCGGAACAGCAGGTCGGCGACCTCGTCGTACGGATTGTCCCGTCCGGAGAGGGTGAATTCCCGGCGCAGCTTGCGCTTGGCCGTGTAGTAGGCGACGAAGCTCCCCGCCCAGGGGTCGGCCAGGAACGCGCCCCGTTCGATGCCGGCGGCGAAACCGCCCCGGGCGACCAGGGTCAGGTCCCGCTTGGTCTGTTCGGTGCCCAGCCGGGCCGCCTTCGCCGCCACCCGCTGCGCGACCCGGAACCGCCGGTTGTACTGGCGCTTCGACAGCTCGATTCCGGCGGCCGAACGGGCCTGCCGGCTCAGACGGTCCCGAAGGAAGTCCAGCCGGTGCGGATCGACGGCCCCGAGGGACTCGCCGAGCCGGAGGGTGAACTCCAGCAGCGAGGCGGGATCGTCGGCGTCGACACCGTCGGCCGGCAGGTCGAACAGGCGCCGCGCCGCCGCGACCTGGCGCTCGCCGCCGACCGGACGGGCGAACTCCGACGACATCGCGCTCCACCCGTTCCAGCGGGAGGCGGCGCGGGCGGCGCGACCCAACAGCATCCGCTCCCGGATCCCGAGCTGGTCGCCGACGGCGCGGAGCACCAGGTGCGCGACGTCCTCCGGTCGTGGCCGCTGGGCCAGCGACCCGTGCATCGCGAGCAGAGCTTCCTGGGCGGAGAGACCGGCGGCAGACATGACGGCGATCCTGGCAGCGCCGGGGAGACTCCGGCAACACCATTCACGCCCCGCCGTCGGTCCCCGTCGCGGGCCGCCACGGCCGGCCCACCGAGGGCGTACGCCGAAATGGCTTGGCCGCTGCGGCCAGGATCGTGGGGTGAGCCACGACGACCTGCGCTCCGACCGACCGGTGCCCGAGTCCGCGGCTCGACTGCGGGCGATCGTCGACGGGTACGCCCTCGACGAGGCCGCCCGGCCGGGCCTGGCCGCCATGCTGGGCCGGCGGGCCCGAGCGATGTACGACCTGCTGCGCCGGGGCCACGACGAACAGCGCCAGCCGTGGGCGAGGATCTGGAACGAGGACGGCCCCTACTGGTCGGCGACGGCGCAGTACCTTGACGCGCACACCGAGACCTGGGCCGAGGCGCTGCGGCATTGAACTCGTGCCGTGGCCCATCGTCACCGCACCGGCGACGGAGGGTCTTCGCGGGGTCGACGCGCCGCTTATCCTGTGCGCCGACCGACCGTCGGAGGGGACCGCATGCCGTCGCGGCAGGACCAGCTGCACTCGTACCAGTTCACCGTCCAGCGGGCCGTCGCCGCCCTGGTGATGCGGGAGACCGACCCGCCGCGTTCGCCGTTTCGGCGGCTGGCCGGGGCCGGCCTGGCCAGCGTCCTGGTCGCGGCGATCGCGCTGGGCGGCTTCGCCCTGTACGGGCTCTTCACCGGCGGGGACGGCAAGTGGCGCGACGCCGACGCGGTGCTCGTGGAGAAGGAGTCCGGGGCCCGTTTCGTCTACCGGGAGGGCCGGCTGCACCCGGTGCTCAACTACGCCTCCGCGCTGTTGATCATCGGCGCGGAGCGCCCGCGGACCGTGCTGGTGTCCCGCCGCTCGATCGAGGGGGTGCCGCGCGGGTTGCCGCTGGGCATCCCCGACGCCCCCGACTCGCTGCCCGACCGGGGCCGGCTCTCCACCGCACCGTGGAGCGTCTGCTCGGTCGCCGCCACCGAGGCCGAGCGGGCCGACCCCCGCTCGGCCGTGCTGATCGGCGCGGCGACCGGCGGCGGCCGGTCCCCGGGCGACGACGCGCTGCTGCTGCGGGACCCCGACGGCGGGCTGCACCTGGTGTGGCACGCCCGCCGGTACCCGCTGCGCGACACCGGCCGGTCGCTGGCCGCCCTCGCCGCCACCCGGCACCGCGCGGTGCCCGCCGCGCCCGCCCTGATCGACAGCCTCCCGGCCGGGGCCGACCTCGCCCCGCCGGAGCTGCCCGGCCTCGGCCGCCCCTCGGACGGGGTGAGCGGCGCGGTGGTCGGCGACGTCTTCCTGATCCGCAACTCCGGCGGCGGTCGGCAGTACGCCGTCGCCCTCGCCGACGGCCTCGCCGGCATCACCGAGTTGCAGGCCAACCTGCTGCTGGCCCGCACCGGCCAGGGCGGGCCGCAGGCGCTGAGCCTCGGCCGGTTCGCCGCGCTGCCCAAGCAGCCGGACCTGGTGCCGACCGGGCCGGCCGCCCCGCCGACCAGCCCGCCCCGGTTGGCCACCGCGGACGGCGGGGCGCTCTGCGTCGGCGTCGGCGGCGACGGCGAGGCGCGCGACGTACGCCTCGGTGCGCGGCTGCCCGACCTGACCGGCAGCCCGCGGACGGCGGGCGCGGCGGTCGCCGACCACGTGCTGGTCGAGCCGGGCCACGGGGCCGTCGTGGAGGCGGTCGCCGCGCCGGGTGCCACCGGCGGCGCGGTCTGCGTGGTCACCGACCTCGGCCGGCGGTACGTGCTGACCGACCCCGAGGTGCTCGGCCCGCTCGGCTACCAGGGCGTGCGGCCCGTCCGGTTGCCGGCGGGCCTGGTCGACCTGGTGCCCGCCGGCAGCCCGCTCGACCCGGCCGCCGCCCGCGCCGTCGCCGCTCCCGCCTGACCCGACGCGCGATGCCGCCGGACAGCGGCGTTTCAGAGCTCGATGTCGAACGAGGCGACGACCCCGTTGTGGTCGGAGTTGGTCTCGCCGACGAGGTGGTAGTCGTTGAGCCAGAGGTGCTGGCGGGCCTCGACGCGCTTCCAGAAGTAGATGTAGTCGATGTGCCGGTTGCCGTGCGTTCCGCCCCCCTTCTCGCCCTTCAGGTTGTAGACCGAGCGCAGGTTCGGCAGGTCGTTGGCCTCGAAGACCTTCCAGGGGAACTTGACATGCCCGTACGCCTTGTCGGCGCTGAAGTCGACGTTCAGGTCGCCGCTGACCACGACCTCGCCCAGGTCCTGCTTGCGGATCGCCAGGCTCTTGACGTCCTGGAACTGCTTCTGGGCGCACTCGGTCCGTGGCTCGTCATCCGGTCGGCCGTTGGTCTCGATGTCGGCGTTGGCGTGCAGGTTGATGTGGATGATGTCGCGTCCGCTCGCCTTGTGCCTGTATCGGACCCAATTGTTGTAGCGGGCCGGCGGGGCATCACCGGGGCCGTCGGTGTCGCAGACGAATTCGGAGTCCTTTCCGACCACGTCGAACATGCTCTTCTTGGCCAGCAGGGCCTCGTTGGCGGCCTGCGTCGGCCCCGGCATGTAGAGCCACCAGCCGTTCGCCGCGGCCCAGTCCTGCAGGAACTCCTTGCGCTGGCCCACCTCGTTGAGCCCGACCAGGTCGGCCTTCGACGTGATCAGTTCCAGGTCGGCGACGAATTCGGCGCGGTTCAGCTTGTAGAGGATGTTCAGCGTCGCGACCTGGATGGTGGCGGTTGCCGCTGCGGCCGGCACCGCCGGCTGCAGCCCGATCAGCAGTGCGACCGCGCCGACAAAAGCGGTCAGCCGGCGTGCCAACCCATGACGTCTCTGCTTCATGGAATGTCCCTTCGTGGGCCGGTAACCGGCCGACTCCGATCGACGCATGTGCAGATGTTAGATCGAAGTGCGTCCTGCCGAGCCGCACGAAGGAAAAGGTAGGGGGAGCTTCGGTTGTGGCGCACGGCGATCCGCAGGGTGCTCTCGTCGGTGCCGGCCTTGCCGAGCGCCATCGCCGCCGTGGCGCTCTTCCTGGCCTCGGACGCGTCGAGCTACGTCAACGGCGCGCAGTGGTTCGTCGACGGCGGCTCCGCACAGATCTGACGACGAGCGTCGCCGGCATCGCCGCCGGTGGGTCAGTCGGCGGGGCGGCGCAGCACGGTGACCGCGAAGTCCGCGTCGTCGCGCCAGGGGCGCAGGTCCCAGGTGGCGAAGCGGTGCTCGCGGCGCAGCCCGGCGGCGACCGCGTCGGCGTCGAAGTCGGCCAGGGCATAGCCCCGGTCGGTGCCGAAGCCGACCGCCAGCACCCCGTCGGGGCGCAGGTGGGCGGCGATGCGGCGGAGCACCTCCCGCTCGGTGCCGGGGGCGACGAAGGTCATCACGTTGCCGGCCACCACGGCCGCGTCGAACGGCTCCGGCTCGCCGGCCGCCACCAGGTCCAGCTCGGCGAGGTCGCCGACCAGCCAACGCGGGCCGGGGTAGTCGACGCCGGCGGCCTCGACCAGCGCCGGGTCGGCGTCCACGCCCACCACCGCGTGGCCGCGCGCGTGCAGCGCCGCGCCGACCCGCCCGGTGCCGCAGCCGGCGTCGAGGACGCGGGAGCCCGGCGGCACCAGCGCGTCCAGCAGCCGGGCCTCCCCGGCCAGGTCGGCGCCCTCGGCCGCCATCCGGCGGAAGCGGTCGATGTACCACTGCGAGTGTTCGGGGCCGGTGTCGGTCGTCCAGCGGGTCGGGTTGGCCATGACCCCACGCTAGCCGGGCCCGGTGGCGACCCGCCGGCCACCCACCGACCCCGGCCGCCGGCCTCGACGTGCCCGAAGGCCCCGTGACCCCGGCTCGCCGGCCTCCGACGTGCCGGAGGCCGGCGGGGCCGGGGGCGGGGGCGCTCAGCCCTTCTCCGCGCCGCCGGTCAGCCCCTCGGTGAGCAGCCGCTCGCTGGCGAAGAAGAGCAGCACGATGGGGAGGGTGAGGATCACCGAGCCGGCCATCAGCACCGTCTTGGGCACCTCGACGCCGTCGGAGAGCAGCGACAACCCGAGCGACACCGTCCAGCGGTCCGGCTTGTCGACCATGAAGAGCAGGGCGAAGAGGTACTCGTTCCAGGCGATCATGAAGTCGTAGAGGGCGACCGCCATGATCGACGGGGCGGCGAGGGGGAGGCTGACCCGGCGGATGATGCCGAGCCGCCCGGCCCCGTCGATCGCGGCGGCCTCCTCCAGGCTGATCGGGATGGTCTCGAAGTAGTTCTTCAGCATGTAGACCGAGACCGGCAGGGTCTGCGAGATGTAGACCAGCACCAGCCCGAAGAGCGAACCGCGCAGCCCGGCGCGGGTGAAGACCACGAAGAGCGGGATCGCGATGACGATCGACGGGAAGAGGTAGACCGCCAGGAAGAGCGCGCTGACGTGCCGGCGGCCGAAGAACCGCAACCGCGACACCGCGTACGCGCCGGGGATGGCCACCACCAGCGTCAGCGCGGTCGCGGCGACCGCGACCAGGCCGCTGTTGCGGATGAAGGTGAGGAAACCCTGGCCGCCGTCGTCGGTGGCCTTGAGCACCTCGGCGTACGTGGCGACGGTGAGCTCGCCCAGCGGCACCAGCAGCGAGCCGGGGTGCAGCAGCAACTGCTCGATGGGGCGCACCGAGAGCACCAGCATGTACCAGAACGGCAGCACGGTGATCACCAGGAACCCGGCGATCACCGCCCGGCGCAGCCAGCGCAGGGACACCGTCTCGATCCGGTCCCGGTCCATCACGATTCCTTCCGGCCGGCGAAGAAGCGCAGGTACAGCGCGACGAAGACGAGCAGCACCACGGCCAGCACGACGGCCTGGGCCGCCGCCGCGCCGACGTCGGTGCGCGCGGTGAGGAACTGGTAGACCCGGACGCTGACCACCTCGGTGCCGGCGGCCCCGCCGGTGAGCAGGTACACGTCGTCGAACTTGTTGAACGTCATGATGAAGCGCAGCACCCCGAGCAGGGCGATCACCGGCATGAGCTGGGGCAGCAGGATGTGCCGGAAGCGCTGGGTGGGGGTGGCCCCGTCGACGCGGGACGCCTCCTCCAGCTCGCCGGGCACGGCCTGGAGCCGGGCCAGCAGGAACAGGAACGCGAACGGGAAGTACCGCCACGCCTCGAACGCGATCACCGTCGCCAGGGCGGTGGAGTCCTGGGACAGGAACGGGATCGGGTTGTCCCAGCCGAGGAAGCGCCGGCCCCAGTCGTTGACGATGCCGAGCTGCGGGTCGAGCATCACCTGCCAGACGAAGGCGACGGCGACCACCGGCGCCACGTACGGCAGCAGCATCGACGCCCGCACGAGGGTGCGCCCCCGGAACGGCCGGCGGACGACCAGCGCGGCGACCAGGCCGATCAGGATCGACCCGCCGGTGCCGCCCAGGCTGTAGAGCAGGGTGGTCCAGAGGGTGTCGACGAAGCCGGGGGTGTGCACCACCCGGTCGAGGTTGTCGAGGGTGAACTCGCCGAAGAGGCCGTGCTTGCGCAGGGTGGCCAGGCGGACCCGTTGGAAGGCCAGCGCGATGGTCCAGATGATCGGCAGGCCGACCACCGCCAGCACGACCAGCAGGGTGGGGGCGACCAGGGCGAGCCCGTCGCGGGACTCGCGGCGGCGCTGCGTCTGCGGGCGGCGGCCGGTGCGGGCGGGGCGATCCTGCTCTCGGGAGCGCCCCGGGCCGGGTGCGGTGGTGGTCAATTGACGCCCGCCTTGATCGCGTCGACGTCCTTCTTGGCCCGCCGGGCGGCCGTCGCGGCGTCGGACTTGCCGGAGATCACGTCCGCGAGGGCCCGGGGCACGGGCAGCTCCCCGAGGATCGTGCCGACGAGTTTGCCCTGCCCCTGGGTGATGCCCCAGCGTTGGAAGGTGTCCGGGCTGCGGCGCAGCGCGGCGAGCACGTCGTCGTCGTACACCTCGGTCAGGGGTTGCTTGCGGTCGACGCCGGCCGGGCTGGTGTTCCAGGCGGTGAGGAACTTCTCCGGGTCGTCGGCGGTGCCCTTGCGCACCGGGAAGCGCCCCTCGGGGGACATGCCGAACCAGCGCGGGTACGCCTCGCCGAGCATGAACTGCACGAGGTCCTTGGCCGGGTCGGCGGCCCCGTCGAGCACCGTCCAGGAGCTGATCTCGCCGTACTGGGCGGGGGCGGCGCCGTTGGGGCCCTTGATCGCGGTGACGAAGCCGCTGTTCTCGGCGAGGAAGCTCGGGTCGGCCTGGCACTGCGGGCAGGTCGGCCGGGCGTCGTCGCGCAGCCCGGCCAGCTCGTCGAGGATGAACGGCGACCAGACCAGCATCGCCGCCTTGCCGGCGAAGTAGGTGGCCCGGGTCGTGTCCACGTCCTGCGCGCCCTTGACTGAGGAGGTGCGGATCAGGTCGCCGTAGAAGCGGAACGCCTCGACGCACTCGGGGGAGTCCAGCCGCACCGCCCCGGAATCGTCGGTGAGCTGACAGTTGTTGGCCAGCGCCAGGTGCTCGAAGGTCTGTTGGGTGAAGACGTCGCCGGGGGCGGTGGACGCGGCGATCCCGGCCACCCCGCCGACGTGCAGCTTCGCCGCGGCGGCGGCGATCTTCTCGTACGTGTCGGGGACGGGCAGCCCGGCGGCGGCGAAGAGGTCCTTGCGGTAGACCAGGAGCTGCCCCCAGCCGTCGCTGGGCACGGCGAGCTGCCGGCCGCCGTCGGCGGTGAGCTGCAGGGCGCGGGCGGAGAAGGTCTGCCGCCCGAGCGTGTCGACGATCTCGCCGTTGGCGGAGGCGTGCAGCAGCTCGTTGCTGGCGAGGGTGCGCACGCCGGCCAGGGGGACGGCCCCGACCACGTCGGGCAGGTCGCCGGAGGCGGCACTGGTGGCGATCAGGGCGGGGAACTGGTCCTCGTTGACGGTGACCAGCTCCACCTTGGTCCCGGTGCGGGCGGTGAAGTCGGCGACGATCGCCTTGGTGGCGGTGACCCGGTCGGCCACGTCCTCCAGGCTCCACACTGTCAGGGTCGAGTCGTCGCCGGACTCGTCGGCGTCACAGGCCAGCAGGGACACGCCGGTTACTGCCATGATCAGGGCCGAGGCGAAGATCCGCATCGAGGGTGATGGCATCGGTGGCACTCCTCTCGAAGGGTACATGACGGATTCAATACGTTGCATTGATCAATTACAAGACATATACCGATTTTTTGTTCTACACTGGATCCCAGTGCAACTGGGATGTGACTCATGGGCAATTGGGTTGTCTCACTCGCCGGGCCCCGACGGATCAGCCTCGAGCCCTGCGCCCCGGATCCGCTCGGCCCCGGCCAGGTCCGCATCCGCACCTGTTACTCCGGCATCTCGGCCGGCACCGAGCTCACCCTTTACCGGGGCAGCAACCCCCGGCTGAACAAGGACTGGGACGACGCCACCCGGATGTTCGTGCCCCGCCGGGCCCCCACGCCGTACCCGCTGGTCGGCTTCGGCTACGAGGAGGTCGGCCAGGTCGTCGAGGCCGCCCCCGACGTCGCCGACCGGCAACCCGGCCAGCTCGTCTGGGGCATCTGGGGCCACCGCGCCGACGCGGTCGTCCGCGCCGACGCCGTCCACCCGCTCCCGCTCGGCCTCGACCCGCTCGCCGCCGTCTTCGCCCGGCCCGGCGCCATCGCGCTGACCGCCGTCATCGCCGCCGACCTGCACCTCGGCGACTGGGTCGGGGTCTTCGGCCAGGGCGTCATCGGGCTGCTGGCCACCCGGCTGGCCACCCTCTCCGGGGCGCGCGTGGTGGCCGTGGACCGGCTGCCCGGCCGGCTGGCGCACGCGGCCCGCTGCGGGGCCCGGCTCGTCGTCGACGCGGGCGTCGAGTCCGCCGCCGTCGCGCTGCGCCGGGCCACCGGCGGCCGGGGCGCGGACGTCTGCCTGGAGCTCTCGGGGGCGTACCCGGCGCTGCACGAGGCGATCCGCGCCACCACCCACGCCGGCCGCGTCGTGGCGGCCGGCTTCTACCAGGGCAACGCCGACGGCCTGGGGCTCGGTGAGGAGTTCCACCACAACCGCATCCAACTCGTGCCGGCCCAGGTCTCCGGGGCCGACCCGGTGCCCGGCCTGGCCGGCCGGTGGAGCGGGGCCCGGATCGCCCACACCTTCATGGACCTGGTGGCCGAGGGCAGCGTCGAACCGCTGCCGCTCGTGAGCCACGTCGTCGACGCGAGCGCGGTGGCCGACGCGCTGGCGTTGCTCGACCGAGGTGACGCGGACGCCCTCCAAGTCGTGCTGAGGTTCTAGATGAGCATTCCACTGGCCTGTCAGGAGCAACTGCTCCCGGGCACCGATCTGATCGCCAAACACGCCCAGGCCGTCGCGCTCGGCTTCGACGGGCTCGAACTGCGCGGCCGGGGCGACCTCGCCCTGGCCCGCCGCCTGCCGGAGCTGCGGCGGGCCCGCGCCGCCGGGGTGGTGCTGCCCACGGTCTGCGTCGAGATGGACCACTTCATCGGCGACTTCGACCAGGACCGCTCCCGCGACGCCGTGGCCAACCTGCGCTCGCAGCTCTCGGTCGTCGCCGAGCTGGGCGGCGTCGGGGTGCTGACCCCGGCCGCGTGGGGGATGTTCTCCCGCCGGCTGCCGCCGTTCGAGCCGCCCCGCCCGCCGGCCGGCGACCGGCGGCTACTGCTCGACACCCTCGGCGAGCTGGGCGAGCACGCCCGCGCCGAGGGGGTCACCCTCTTCCTCGAACCCCTCAACCGGTACGAGGACCACATGGTCAACCGGCTCGACGAGGCGGTGGCGCTCTGCGCCGGCGTCGGGCTGCCCTCCGTGCGGGTGGTCGCCGACACCTTCCACATGAACATCGAGGAGGACGACGTGCCCGCCGCCCTGCGGGCCGCCGCCCCCTACCTCGGGCACGTGCAGGTCAGCGACTCCAACCGCTGCCAGCCCGGCGCCGGCCACCTGGACTGGCCGGCCCTGCTGCGCACCCTGCTGGAGATCGACTACCGGGGCTGGCTGGCCCTGGAGTGCCGGCTGCGCGGCGACCCGGTGCGGGCGCTGCACCAGGCCGCCACCGTGCTGCGCCACGCCCAGCCGAAGCAGGTGGCGGCATGAGCACCGGCACCGCCGACGCCCCGCCCCCGGCGGCCCGCGCCGCGGCCCCGCCCGGCGCCCTCTCGCCCGCCGCCACCCCCACCGTCGCCCAGGCCGCCGCCGCCCCGCTCGGCGCGGAGAGCCTCGCCGCGCTGCGGCGGCTGGCGGTGGCGACCCTCGACGCCAACTGGGAGCACGACCATACCGTGCCCTCGCGCACCCTCTACCCGCACCAGTGGAGCTGGGACTCGGCGTTCATCGCCATCGGGCTGGCCACCGTCCGACCCGCCCGCGCCTGGCGGGAGCTGCGCACCCTCTTCGCCGCCCAGTGGGCCGACGGGCGGGTGCCGCACATCGTGTTCAACCGCGCGCTGCCCGCCGGGTCGTACTTCCCGGGACCGCAGTTCTGGCGCTCGTCGCTGGGCGCGGGCACCCCCGCCGTGGCGACCTCCGGCATCGTCCAGCCGCCCGTGCACGCCCTGGCCGCCTGGCTGGTCCACCGCCGCGCGCCGTCGCCGCGCAGCCGGGCGGAGCTGGCCCGGCTCTACCCCCGGCTGGTCGCCCAGCAGCGCTACCTGACCGGCCCGCGCGACGTGGGCGGGGCCGGGCTGGCCTGCCTCGTGCACCCCTGGGAGTCCGGCCTGGACAACAGCCCCGCCTGGGACCCGTCGCTGGCCGCCGTCGCCGCCGACGCGGCGCTGATGCAGGCGTACCGGCGGCACGACACCGCGCACGCCGACGCCGCGCACCGCCCCACGGACCTCGACTACGCGCGGTACGTCGCGCTGGTCGACGCCTACCGCGACGGCGGGTACGCCGACGACGGGCTCGCCGGGCGGCACCCGTTCCTGGTGGAGTGCCCGCTGTTCAACACCGCGCTGGGGCTCGCCGAACACGCCCTCGCCGAGATCGCCCGCGAGGTGGGCGCCGACCCCGGGCCGCACCGCGAGCGCGCCGCCCGGATCACCGCCACCATCGTCGACCGGCTGTACGACCCGGCCACCGGCCTGTTTCACGCTCGGGACCTGCGCACCGGGCGGCTCGTGCCGGCCCGTACCGCGCTCGGGCTGATCCCGCTGGCGCTGCCCGACCTGCCGGCGGTGCAGGTCTCCTCGGTGCTGGCGCAGGCCTGCTCGCCCCGGTTCGGGCTGGCCGCGCGGATGGACCGGCCGCTGCCCAGCCACGACCGCACCGCCGCGGACTTCGAGCCGCTGCGCTACTGGCGCGGCCCGAGCTGGATGAACCTCGACTGGCTGCTGTGGCGGGGGCTGCGCGCCCACGGCCGGCCCGACCTCGCCGCCGGGCTGCGCGAGTCGATGGTCGGGTTGGTGGCGACCGCCGGCTGCCACGAGTACTTCCACCCCGACACCGGCGCGGGGCTCGGCTCGCCCGCGTTCGCCTGGACGGCGGCGCTGCTGCTCGACGTGCTCGCCGACGACTGAGGCGCGAGGCGTGAACGTGGCCTTCGGGGTTGTCGTACCGTGGGATCAGTGGGTGAAGTGCCGCCGGGCCCAGAGCGAGACGTAGACCAGGCCGACGAGGACGGGGACCTCGATCAGCGGGCCGACGACCCCGGCGAGCGCCTGGCCGGAGGCGACCCCGAAGGTGCCGATGGCCACGGCGATGGCGAGTTCGAAGTTGTTGCCGGCGGCGGTGAACGCCAGGGTGGTGGTGCGGGCGTAGCCGAGACCGACGGCGCGGCCCAGCAGGTACGACCCGGCCCACATCACGGCGAAGTACACCAGCAGCGGCCACGCGATCCGGGCCACGTCCAGCGGCCGGCCGGTGATCGCGTCGCCCTGGAGAGCGAAGAGGACGACGATGGTGAAGAGCAGCCCGTAGAGGGCGACCGGGCCGATCCTCGGCAGGAAGCGGGCCTCGTACCACTCGCGCCCTCGGGCGCGCTCGCCGAGCCGGCGGGTGAGCCAGCCGGCGAGCAGCGGGACGCCGAGGAAGACGAGCACGTTGCGGGCGATGTCCCAGCCGGAGACGGCCAGCCCGGCGTCGGGCAGGCCCAGCCAGCCGGGGAGCACGGCGAGGTAGAACCAGCCGAGCAGCCCGAACGCGAATACCTGGAACACCGAGTTCAGCGCCACCAGGACGGCGGCGGCCTCCCGGTCGCCGCAGGCGAGGTCGTTCCAGATGATCACCATGGCGATGCAGCGGGCCAGCCCGACGATGATCAGCCCGGTGCGGTACTCCGGCTGGTCGGCCAGGAAGACCCAGGCCAGGGCGAACATCAGCGCCGGGCCGACGACCCAGTTG
The DNA here is from genome assembly GCF_049841815.1 of Micromonospora sp. DT233. Taxonomy (NCBI): domain Bacteria; kingdom Bacillati; phylum Actinomycetota; class Actinomycetes; order Micromonosporales; family Micromonosporaceae; genus Micromonospora; species Micromonospora sp. DT233. The sequence goes on from NZ_JBNCLB010000005.1 coordinate 159,744, forward strand.
AGCACCAGCGACGACACCAGCAGCCGGCGGTCGGAGGTCACGGTGTCGAGCCGGTCGTAGCGGACCTTCGCCAGCACCGGGTACATCATCACCAGCAGGCCGAGGGCGATGGGCAGGGAGATCCCGCCGAGCCGCACCGCGTCGAGCGCGCGGCCCAGGCCGGGCACGAGCCGGCCGAGCAGCAGCCCGGCGGCCATCGCCAGGCCGATCCAGACGGGCAGGAACCGGTCGAGCCGGGACAGCCGCCCGACCACCGCCGCCGTCTCGGCCGGCTCCACGCCGGTGGCGGTCACGGGGCGTCGGCCGGGGCGGGGGAGTGCGCCGTCGGCGCGACGGCGAGCAGGGCGGCGAGCCGACCCAGCACGGCCGGGCGCGCCCGGTACCAGACCCAGGTGCCGCGCCGCTCGGCGTCGACCAGCCCGGCGTCGCGCAGCACCTTGAGGTGGTGCGAGATCGTCGGCCCGGTCAGGTCGAAGGCGGGGGTCAGGTCGCAGACGCAGATCTCGCCGCCCTCGGCCGAGGCGATCATCGACAACAGTTGCAGGCGCACCGGGTCGCCCAGCGCCTTGAACGCCGGGGCGAGCGCCCGCGCGGTCTCGGTGGGCACCCGCCGAGACGTCAGCGGCGCACAGCACGGCACCGTGGCGAGGTCGGGCCCGGGAGCTGCTTGCTTAGACATGGGTCTACCTTGACAGGCGTCTAATCAACGTGCAAGTCTCTGCTTCGACGGATGTCGAGACAGCGGGCGACGTGCTGCTGATCAAGCGCCACGGTCGCGGCCTCGGCTGTTCCCGCCCGCCGCTTCCCCACCGAAGGAGCCCTCCATGACCGCCCTGACCGACCTGCCCGTCGTGGTCATCGGCGCCGGCCCCGTCGGCCTCGCCGCCGCCGCACACCTGTACGAGCGCGGCCTGCCCTTCGTCATCCTGGAGGCCGGGCCGCACGCCGGGGCGGCCGTCCGCCAGTGGGGCCACGTCGGGCTCTTCTCACCCTGGCGGTACGACGTCGACGACGCCGCCCGCCGGCTGCTCGAGGCCGCCGGCTGGACCGCTCCCGACCCCGACGCGCTGCCCACGGGGGCGGAGCTGGTCGACGCGTACCTGCGGCCCCTCGCGGAGCTGCCGCAGCTCGCGCCGCACCTGCGCCACGGCGCGCGGGTGACGGCGGTCGGCCGCCTCGGTCTGGACCGGCTGCGCACCGCCGGCCGCGAGCAGACCCCCTTCCTGGTCCGCCTCGCCGACGGCGAGGAGCTGCTGGCCCGCGCCGTCATCGACGCCACCGGCACCTGGGCCACCCCGAACGTGCTCGGCGGCTCCGGCCTGCCGGCCCGGGGCGAGGAGCACGCCGGGGCGTACCTCGAACATGCCCTGCCCGACGTGCTCGGCGCGGACCGCGACCGCTTCGCCGGCCGGCACACCCTCGTCGTCGGCGCCGGCCACTCCGCCGCCAATACCCTGCTCTCCCTCGCCGAGCTGGCCGTCGCCGCGCCCGGCACCCGGGTCAGCTGGGCGATCCGCGCGACCACCCCCACCCGCGCGTACGGCGGCGGGGCCGCCGACGCGCTGCCCGCCCGGGGCGCCCTCGGGTCCCGGCTGCGCGCCCACGTCAACGCCAATTGGATCCGGCTGTTCGCCGGCCGCTCGGTGCGCGCCCTCACCCCGGCCGGCGACCGGGTGACCGTGACGCTGGACGGCCCCGGCGGGGCTGCCGATGCGCGGGAGTCGTTGACCGTGGACCGGGTCGTGGCCGCCACCGGTTTCCGGCCCGACCACCGCATCGCCGCCGAGCTGCGGCTGGACCTGGACCCGGTGCTCGGGGCCACCCGGGCCCTCGCCCCGCTGATCGACCCCAACGAGCACTCCTGCGGCACCGTCCCGCCGCACGGCGTGGACGAGCTGACCCACCCCGAGCCCGGGTACTACGCGGTGGGCGCGAAGAGCTACGGCCGCGCGCCGACCTTTCTGATGGCGACCGGGTACGAGCAGGTCCGCTCGGTGGTCGCGGCGCTGGCCGGGGACTGGACGGCGGCGCGCGACGTGCGGCTGGACCTGCCCGAGACGGGGGTGTGCAGCAGCTCGCCCGCCGACCCGGTCGACGGTGAGGGCTGCTGCGGCGTCCCGGCCGAGCCGGTCGACGGCGAGGGCTGCTGCGGTGCCGCCCCCGAGCCGGTCGGCCGAGGGCTGAGCACGGGGCTGCCCGGCGGGCTCCTGCCGCTGGTCGGGGCGGGCTCCGGCGCGGGCGGCTGCTGCGCCGGCTGATTCCGGCGTCTCCCGCGTCAGGTGGTTTCGGGCTTGCGCGCGAAGATCCGTTCGACCGTGCCGGCCTTGAGCCGTTCGACCTCGACGACCTCGAACCGGGCGGCCAACACCAGGGGAAGCTGACGGCGGGTGAAATGCTCGCCCGCGTAGCGGATCGTCTGCCGTTCCAGCAACCACTGGAAGGCGTAGATCGGTGGCCAGGTGCTGGCGACGTGGTCGAGGAGCAGGAGCCTCCCACCGGGCACCAGCACCCGTCGCATCTCGTCGATCGCCGCAGCCGGGTCGGGTATCGCGCACAGCGACAGGGCGCAGACCACGGTGTCGAACGCGGCGTCGTCGAACGGCAGATGCTCGGCGTCACCCAGGCGCAGCTCGACGTCACGGGCGAGGGTGGCAGCGCGCTGCCTCGCGATGGCCAGCATCGCCGGACTCAACTCGAGCCCCGTCACCGTGGCGTCGGCCGGGTAGTGCGGCAGGTTGCGGCCGGTCCCGATCGCGACCTCCAGGACGCGGCCTCGGGCCCGCGCGCCGAGCCATTCCCGGCCGCCACCGAACTGGAAGCGCTCGAAGAAGCCGATCTGCCGGTCGTAGTCCGATGCCATCTCGTCCCAGACGCGCTGAGCCTTGGCGATGCGCTCCGGTGCTGGAGTCATGGTGTCCTTCCCGAAGGGCGGGCCGACCTGGCCGCCTCCATTCTCGCTCTCGCCGCAACTGGCGACGTCGATATATCTGGCGTCGATCCGTGCCCGCTCAGGTATGGTCGGCGGCATGTATCAAGGCATCGGCATGAGGAAGCCCTGGTCCCTCCGCTGACGGCGGCAGGGTTGACCAGCTTTCTCGTGTAGCTCTGTTCCGCCGTCCTGGCGTTCCCGCCGGGCGGCGTGTTTGTGCTGCCCGGCTCCATGACGAGCTGAGAGCACCGAGTGAACAATTCTCTGGAAACCCAAGAATCGACCACGGGGTCCGACCTGGCCTGGGGCGGCCCGCTGCCGGTCGGAGGCCGGGCGCAGGTCCGCGCCGAGGGCGTACGCGTCGTGCTGGGCGGGCGGGTGGTCCTCGCCGACGTCAGCGTGACCGTCTCCGCCGGCGCACGCCTGGCCATCGTCGGCGAGAACGGCCGGGGCAAGACCACGTTGCTGCACGTCCTGGCGGGCCTGCGCACGCCCGACCAGGGCACGGTGGAGCGGCTCGGCACGATCGGCGTCGCCCGGCAGACGCTGCCGACGCGCAGCGGCGAGACCGTGGGCACCCTCGTCGCGGGTGCCGTGCGAGGGGCCGAAGACGCCCTGCGGGCCCTCGACGACGCCGGAACCGCGCTGGCCGAGGGCCGCAGCGACGCGGAGGCCGCGTACGCCGCCGCACTCGACGCGGCCGTCCGGCTCGACGCCTGGGACGCGCAGCGCCGCGTCGACGTGGCGCTGGCCGGCCTCGACGCCTGCACCGATCGCAAGCGCCCGCTGGCGACGTTGTCGGTCGGCCAGGGCTACCGGGTCCGCCTGGCGTGCCTGCTGGGCGCGCAGTACGACCTGCTGATGCTCGACGAGCCGACCAACCATCTCGACGCCGACAGCCTGGCGTTCCTCACCGCGCGGCTGCGTGAGCATCGGGGCGGGGTGGTGCTCGTGACCCACGACCGCGCCCTGCTCGACGACGTGGCCGAGGAGTTCCTGGACCTCGACCCCAGCGCGGACGGCCGACCGCGCCTGCACGCCGGCGGCTACACCGGCTGGCAGGACGGCCGGCGGCGGGAACGCGAACGTTGGACGCGGGAGTACGAGGCACAACAGGCCGAACACCAGCGGCTGGCCGCTGCGGTGAACGAGGCGCAGGGTCGGCTCAGCACCGGCTGGCGCCCGGAGAAGGGCCACGGCAGACACCAGCGCCAGTCCCACGCCCCCGGCCTGGTGCAGGCGCTGCGGCGACGGCAGGAAGCCCTCGACGCCCACCGGATCACCGTGCCCGAGCCGCCGCTGCCGCTGCGCTGGCCCGACATCGACGTACGCCCCGCAGCGCCGATCCTGCGCTGCCACGACGTCACCGTGGCCGGGCGGCTGCACCGACCCGTCACGCTCGGCCTCGACGGCGGAGACCGCCTGCTGGTCACCGGCCCCAACGGGGCGGGCAAGTCGACGCTGCTCGCGGTGCTGGCCGACGACCTCACCCCGTCGACCGGGCACGTCCGCCACCTGGCGGGGGCCCGCGTCGCGTACCTCGGGCAGGAGGTGCCCGACTGGCCGCCGACCGCGCGCGCCGACGAGCTGTACGACCAGCACGTCGGCCGGCTCCGCTGCGCCGGACGCCTCGACGACACCGGCCTGCTGCCCCTGACCGCGATGAACCTCCTCGACGGCGAGGCCCTGCGCACCCCCGTCGGGCGGATGTCCCAGGGCCAGCAGCGCCGGCTGAACCTCGCACTGCGGCTGGCGGAACGCCCCGACCTGCTGATCCTCGACGAACCCACCAACCACCTCTCGGCGGCCCTGGTCGACGAGCTGACCGCCGCCCTGCTCCGGACCAGCGCGGCGGTCGTCGTCGCCACCCACGACCGGCAGTTGCTCGACGACCTCGCCGCCTGGCCCACCCTGCCGCTCACCAGGTGACCCTGCCGACCATCAGCGGCAGCCGGCCAACTGAGCGGGCCCATCAGCAGGAGGAAGGGGGTTATCGCGGCGCGCGGACCCAGGACAGGAAGCGGTTGCGCAGGTCGCCCGGCGGGCTCGACGGGTTCAGCACGGTCAGCTGCTCGACCGCCTCCCGCCTGAGGTCGGCCAGGTGGAGCAGCAGGGCCGCGCGGTTGCCCTGGTACTCGACCAACAGCGCCAGCCGCGCCGGCCCGCACGGCCACGGGGCCCCGCACCGCCGGCACAGCCAGAGGGGACGCATCGGCCGGTGCGGCCGGCCGGGCATCAGCGGCACCGCAGCGCGGTCGCCCGCGCCTCCTCGTCGGTCAGCGGCAGGAACCACAGGAACCGCTTGACGATCTCCGGCGGGGTCGGCCCCTCGGGTCGGCCCCGCAGGTCGCGGATCGCCGGCCCGAGAAACACCGTGAAAACCGCCAGCAGTACGCGGGCGAAGTGCTCGTCCACCGGCAGGTCCCGCCACGCGGAGCAGGGGAACGGCTCGCCGTCGACCTCGCACCGCCAGGCGGGGCCTGCCGCGCGGTGCAACTGCAACGCCTGCGGGGCGGGGACCGGACTCACCACCGGCGGCGGGTCGTACCGACTGGGGTTCTGTGTGGTTTCCGGCCCGCGCCGCTCCCTGCTCGCCCTGCCCTCGATGCACACCCGGCACGCGCAGTGCCGGCCACGATAGGCCCGGTGATGTCCTTGTCGATGCGCCATTGCGCGCCCTCCTGCCCGTCGAAAGTGGAGAGGGGGCCGCCCGGTCTAAACGGTGTGGAAGGACCGGAACGGCCCCCTCGACGAACGCGAGCCGGGACCCATGTCAGCCGCCCCGCGCCGCCCTTTACCAGGCTTCCGACAGTTGTGATACAAACACACCGCGTAGTGGCGACGATTCGGAGTGCACCGGACAAAGCAGAGGGAAATCCGGATGAACCATGCAGTTATTGATGCCATGGCGGTCCTGGGGTTGACTGCCGAGGCACTTGCAGCTCAGGTGGATGTGGACCCCAAAACCGCCGCCCGCTGGGCAAACCCCGGACATATCCCGCAGTCTCGCCACCGGGCGAAGGTCGCCGCCGTCTTGAGACGGGAAGTCGCCGACCTGTGGCCGGACGCCCTGAAGCGTCGTGAGCCAGCATGGTTTCGGCGCTGGGCTGACGTCGAGCGTGAAGCCTCCTCCCTGCGGTGGTTCGAGCTGGCGTGGATACCGGGCCTGCTGCAAACCGAGGCCTATGCGCGAGCCACCCTCGCGGATGAAGGGCTGACCGCTGAGGAGGCCGAGGAACTGGTCACCGCCCGCATCGCACGACAAGCGGTCCTTCACCGCGCCAGGCCTCCACTGCTGGTCGCAGTCATCGACGAAGCAGTTCTACGGCGTACCGCCGCCGGGGACCGGGACATGATGCGCGCCCAGTGCGTGCACCTGGCAAGCTGCGCGGCCTTGTCAACAGTGCAGGTCCACGTCGTTCCGGAGAGCGCCGGCATGTACTCCGGGCTCGGCGGGCCATTCATCCTCGCCGAATTGAGCGATGGGGTGCGCCTTGCCCACGTGGACGGGCAGGTCCGCGCTGAGATCATCGATCAAGCTGCTGACCTTGCTACCCTGGATCGGCGGTGGGCTCGCATCACCGGCGATGCTCTGCCCCGGTCGCAGTCTCTAGAACTCATCAGGAAAGCGGCGGCATCATGGACATGAGCCAGGCGCAGTGGCGTAAGAGCACGAAGAGCGGCAACAACGGTGGGGCGTGCGTCGAGGTCGCTGACAATCTGCCCGGCATCGTCCTCGTGCGGGACACCAAGGACCGTGACGGCGGGACGTTGGCCTTCGCGCCCGCCGCGTGGGCGGGGTTCGTGGACCTGGCGAAGAGGCTCGGCCCTGTCGCCTGACGGCGTAACCGTGATCGGCTTCCGGCCAGCCGTGATCTCGTAACCGATTTTCCGAGCGGCGCCCCGACACCCCACGTCACTCGGGGTCGAGCCGCAGGGTGGTTGCCACGGCCGCGTCGGTGACCATGGAAGCTGCGCCGCCTGGGCCGTACTTGGCGCGGTAGGCGTCGTTGACGTCGGCGTTCACGTCGGGGGACGCGCCGCCGACGTCCTCGATGGTGACGTCGGTGTCCAGGCCCGGCACCCGGATCCGGGCCCGCTGTGACCGCAGGGCCTGGCCGAACCAGCCGGTGTCCCGCCGATGCCAGCTCCGCACGTACACCCGGTCGCCGGCGCGTACGACCCAGATCGGCAGCCACGGCCGCAGGCCGCCGTCGGCGCGCCGGACGGCGATCCGCAGCTCCCGGGCGGCGGCGATGAGTCGCAGCTCCGCCGCAGACCAGCGGCCGGTCATCGGCGTCGAGCCCGTTCGGGTCGGATTATCTGCTCGTGCATGCCACCGATGGTGACCGCCCGCGCGGCGGGAACCAACACCGCGCGTCCTTTGGAGCTGATGTCGTCAACGAATCATCCGAGTGATGACGCAGACGACATCAGCTCCAAAGCGTCCGGAACAGAAGGTGCCGCCGCCCTTGGCGTGGCGTCGGGGATGCCTTCGTCGGGTGCATATCGGCTCAAGATCGCCTTCGCCAGCCACCGGGACGCCGTCCAACGCCTGCGCGTAGCACCTCCACCCACTTCCAGGGAACACCGGTTGCCAAGAATTCGCTACCATCATCGAGTTGTCGACAGTGACGGATCGGATTAGTTCGGATACGCGCAGTGTGCAGCGGATGGGCGACGGATGCGGCGGGCCCTGGGTGGCCACGCGCGGGCGTCTGTCATCCTGTCCGCGAAGGTCAGGGCGGAGGTCTGAGTGGACGACGCGGAGCAGGCTCAGGAGGCGACCGGTTCGCGAGAGCTGACCTACGAGCCAAATCCGAAACACAAGCCGATTCCTACGCCTGGGCGGCACGGGTCGATCTGTCCGCCACACGCCGATGGGCCTCGGCTGCTTGCCCAGAGCGACCTGGTCGGGAAGAAGCGCTACGCAACAGACGGCGAAAGCGCATACTGCGCGCAGCAGCATGGGGCAGGCAGGTGGCATGGCTATCCGGTCGATTGGGATGAGGTGCCGCCCACCCTGGTGCAACGCTGGGTTGCCGAGGATAAGGTCGAGCGTAAAGAAATTCGGCGGGCTAAGAGGCGGCGAGACAGATGACGGTGCGCTGGGAGAAGTTCGCGGGAAGCACTGACTCCTTTGCCCTGCGGCTCGCCTTCATGCCGGACCCCGACCAGGGGGTAGGTGCCGACCCGGCGGAGGCCGCCTCCTGGGGAGCCATTCAATTCTGGGTGGACGGCCAGAACCTGTGTGCTCACGTGGACCAAGGCGAGGTGCTGCAAAACGCACACTGGTATCTGCTGCCACTGCTTGAGTGGTTCGCCGAGAGCTGGAACCCCCTGTTGCACGAGGAGAAGCTGCCGAACCGCAACATCGCCGAGACGGCGGTAGAGGCACTTGAACTCACTCGTAATGCGCCTTTTTTGGTGGAGGAGACGGAGGCGTTCTCCTGGGAACAGGAGCGATACGAGTGGAAAGCGCGGCATGCGCTTCGGACGGCTCGCTCGGGGGGCCTGCTACCGAATATCGTTTTCCGCAGGCTTCGAGATTCCATTGAAATCAGTTGGAATGACGAGCCGTTGGCCGGGGCGTTGGACGGCTTTCACTTCAGTTGCGCTGCCGGCGCCGCCCTGCTGGCTCCTGAGCAGGTAGCGCAACCCCTCTACGACGTGCTCCTGGCTGCCACCGACTACCTGACCCAAGAGGTGCCCGACAGCCAGCGGATCGTCCGGTTGCAGGCCCTCCTGCAGGGCCTGAAGGATCCGGTTGAGCAGGACAGGAGGCAGGAGTGGCGTGCCGGTCTACGTGAGACGTCGGCTCTCACCGGGCGACTCCATGGCGCTCTCGAAGAGGAGATTCACTCACGCTGGTCACGGAGCGTGGCCTGGATGAAGGGCTTGGCCGACACGGCAGGCGTCCACGAAACCCTGGCGACGATAAGCGGACCGCTAGTTATTAGGGCATCCTCTCCCCTCCAACTCATGTTCAGCTCGATGTCACCCACCGTAACTGACAAGGACATAAGAACGATAGGTTCGGCGCTGGTAAGCCAGTATTCTCCGGTGCCGATCGTGTCCGAGTTGGACACCCTTGGTGAGTCAGTCCCGCTGGACCCGGCCACGCCGCCCTGGGAGCAGGGGTACGACCTCGCGGAGGCTGTCCACGCGGAACTCGACTTGGACCTCTCGTCCGGCTGGGTCGACATCGCCGATCTGGTTCGCCGCCTGGGTATTTCGATCATCGACCGCAAACTGGATGACCCGAAGATCAGGGCCTGCGGCATCTTCGGCGAGCATCACCGACCCACGATCATCCAGAATGCGGGCTCATCTTTCTATGATTCCAGCAGTGCGCGGCGCTTCAATCTGGCGCACGAGTTCTGCCATCTCCTGTTCGATCGCTCCAGTGCCAAGAAGTTGGCCATCGCGAGCGGCCCCTGGGCGCCGCGCGGGCTGGAGCAGCGGGCGAATGCTTTTGCGGCCATGTTCCTCATGCCGCCGGATCTGGTAAAGCGGGCCATAGCCGACGCGCCGGATCCCATTGGTGATCGGGCCGTGATATCTGCCCTTGCCGCGAGGCTACGGGTCAGCAGGCGGGCCCTGATCGAGCACCTGTACAACCTGACGCTGATGAGTGAAGCGGACCGAGACGAGTTGCTGCACGGGCAGGACTGAGCGCGCGATGGCCCCCGGCTGTTGCGCCGGGGGCCGTCACGATTTCACCCGGCGTCGACCGGGCGGCGGGGTAACTACTGCGGCACGAAGACCCAGGCCAGGAACTCCCCGGCACCGGACGTGAACGCCTGGTGGCCGGGCTGCGGCGAGGCCACCGGCGGGCCGTCGACGGCGGCCTGCACCGCGTCGACGTACCCGGGGCGGGTCAGCCACTGGTGGTTGTGCGCGGTGTAGATGGTGTCGTAGCGGCCGTCGGTGCGCGCCCGCCAGGCGCGCAGGCCGGTGCGGAACGCGGCGGGGGAGGTGCCCAGGGTCAGCCCCCGGGTGCCCTGGACGCCGAGGGCGTCACCGGCGAAGAGCACCCGCGACACCGGGTCGAGCAGGGTGACCGAGTCGGCGCAGCGGCCGGGCAGGGCGTACACCTCCAGCCGGACCCGGCGGCCCGCCCGGTCGCGGCCGATGTCGATGCGGTCGCCGTCGCCCACCCGCGTCACCGGGCCGAGCCGCCGGGGCACGGTCACGCCGTCGGGCACGATCAGCCGGTGGCCGGCGAACTGCCCGATCCCGGCCAGGCTCGCCGGGTCGCCGTCGGTGAGCACCACCTCGATGCGCGGGTGCCGGGCGAGGCGCTTGGCGTACCGCAGCAGGCCGGGGGCGCTGCGGCCGGAGGTGACCAGCAGCGCGCGGGTCGTCCCGGTCAACAGCAGCGACGTCTCGTCGGCCGAGTCCCGGATCAGCACCAGGTCGGTGCGGATGTTGTCCAGGAACGCGTACGGGCCGTCGAGGAACGGGTCGGTGCGGTAGCGCGACGGGATGCGTACCCCGTGGAACTTTCGCAGGTCGCCGTTGCCGCCGGTCGGGCCGCCCGGATACAGGTTGGTCAGGCTGTAGACCATCCGGGCGCTGCCGCCGCTGATCCAGACCGCCTCCCGGCCGATCTCGTGGTACGGGTCGGCGAGGATGCTGCCGTCCAGCGCCCCCTCGGCGGCGCGGATCATGTCGTCGAGGTACGTCAGGTCCAGCGGTCGCCCGTTGATCGGCGGGTCGGCCCGGCCGAACTGCTTGATCTGGTAGAAGTGGGCGGGCAGCAGGGCCAGCCCGCGCAACGGCCGCAGGTCCCGGCGCAGGTTGCGCAGCATCGCGGCGTACGTGCTGGTGGTGGCGCTGGCGAAGTGTGCCCAGACGTACGCCGAGCCGATGGCGTCGCCGGTGGCGAGCATCAGGTTCTCCGCGTCGAGGTACCCCGTCGAGCCGGGGGTGTGGCCGTAGAGCGCCACCACGTCGATGCGCCGGCCACCGAGGTCGATCGCGCTGACCGTCCGGCCGGTGCTGCCGTTTGCGGTGCTGCCGCCGTCGTGGCGCACCGGCACCCAGTTCGGCGTGGCCGTGGGCTGCCAGTCCAGGTCGGGGTAGTAGACGGTCCGGTCGGTCATCTTCGGGACCTTGCCGGTGTGGTCGCCGTGGCGGTGGGTGATGGCCACGTCGAAGTCGACCGGGTTGGCGCGCACGGTCCCGTCGTCGTCGTGGCCGAGCAGGTGCCGCACCACCGTGGCCAGGTCGTCGACGCCCGCGGTCTCCGGGGTGTCGATGGCGGTGTCGACGAGCAGCGCCCGCCGGTCGCCCTCGAAGAGCCACATCGTGGAGCCCTGCGCGTACCGGCTGCCGTCCGGTCGGGGCGCGAGGGCCTGCATGTTCTCCACCCGCCAGGTGCGGTGCCCGCGCTTGCTCACCGAGATCAAATACGCGGTGTACGCGCCCCACGGGTTGGCGGCGGCGAACCCGTCGCCCTCGGGTCTGCCGTACTCGTCGGCGGCCACCTCGACGAAGCCGGGGACCAGGCCGTACCAGGTCAGGCGCGGGCGGGGGCGGGGCCCGGCGGCGGCGACGCCCGGCAGGCCGCCCACGGCGGCGGCCCCGGCCAGCGCGGTCGCCGCCGCCAGGATGCTGCGCCGGCTCAACGCCGGCGGGGTGTGCGTGCCGCAGGGCGCGCCGTCGGCGTCGGCGCAGGTGGTCAGGTCGGAACGGGTCATGTCTGCTCCCTCTCGCACTGCTGGTGGGGCAACGCCGGTGGCGGCGGGGTCCGTCGGACGACCGGCCCCGGCGTCGGCGCGGGCCCGCCCCCGAGGGTCGGAGACGGGCCCGTACGTGCCGTTGTGCTCTTTCGTTCGCGTGCGCGGTGGATCAGCTCAGCCAGAGGCCGCAGTTGTGCTCCGCCGCGAAGGTGTTGATCACCTTGCTGGCGCCGGCGGTGCGCAGCTGCATCACGTTCTCGGCGTCGCCGTAGACCGGCCACGTCGGGGCGCCCCGGAAGTTCGGGTTGCCCTTGTGGGCGAACGCGCCCCAGTACCGCATCATCTGGTCCGACAGCTTCTCCTGCTGCGCGGTCAGCGGACGCTCGCCGAGGGTGAAGTCGAACAGGTACGCCAGCTCGCCGCTGTGGCCGTTGGAGACGTCCTCACCCGGAACGCGGAACCCGTAGAGGGTCGGCGAGGTCGGGTCGTTGAACTCGTAGCGGTAGACCGGGGCCTTGGTCGAGATCGTCCGCACGGCCTGCTCGGTCTGGCACGCCCGGCCGGCGTCGGTGTGGACCTGGGTGATGGCGTCCCACGGGCTGTTGAACTTGCTCAGCGGGTACGCCGCGAGGACCTGCTCGGCCTTGTCGCCGTACTCCCGCTTGATGGTGTCGACGTAGCCCTGCGCGGTGATCCCGGCCAGCGCGGTCTCGGTGAGCCGGTTCTCGGAACGGGTGGTGCCGGTCAGCAGCGGAACCTTGTTCCAGGTGCCGTCGGCGAACGCCTGGGCGAACGACTTGGGCAGAAACTCGCCGCCCACCTTCGAGTTGCCGAGGTAGTTCTTCTGGTTGGCGACCAGCGTGCCCGGGAACGCCTTGCGCAGGCAGGTCACGGCGGTGGCGGCGTCGGTGCAGCCCACCGACTCGGCGAAGCCGACGCCCCGCTCCTCGCCGGCGGCGAGGGTGTTGCGGGTGGCCAGGCACTGCTGGCTCTGCACGATCGCCTTGTGGAACAGGCCCTTAGCGGCCGGCATGGCGAGCATGTCGCAGACGCCCTGCCCACCGGCGGACTGGCCGTAGATGGTCACGTTGTTGCGGTCACCGCCGAAGTTGGCGATGTTGTCGCGGACCCACTTCATCGAGGCGAGCTGGTCCATCCGGCCGTAGTTGCCGGAGCCGCCGGGGGTGACCTTGCTCAGCTCCGGGTGGGCCAGGAAGCCGAGCGCGCCGAGGCGGTAGTTGATGGAGACGACGATGGTGTCGGTCTTGGCCGCCATCGTGCCGCCGCCGTAGATGACGCCGGTGCCCTGGGTGTGGCCGCCGCCGTGGAACCAGAGCATGACGGGCAGCTTGGCCTTCTTGCTGACCTTGCTGGGCCGGTAGACGTCCAGGTAGAGGCAGTCCTCGCTGACCGCCTGCTCCTCGCGGATGCCGGTCGGCTCGAACTGGATGCAGGCCGGGGACTGCTCGTCGGCCGCCCGGACGCCGCGCCAGGACTGCGGCGCGGCCGGCGGGGCGAACCGCAGGTCGCGGACGGGGGGCGCCGCGTACGGCAGCCCGAGGAACTGGTCGAACTGGCCGGTCGCGACGCCGCGCACGGAGCCGCTGGTGCTCTGCACGACGGGGTCACCGCCGCGCCCGCCGCCCTTGCCGTCGGCCTGGGCGACGGCGCCGGCACCGGCACCGAGCAGGAGTACGGGAGCGGCCACGGCCGCCACCCAGGTCGCCAGGCGACGCTTGGAGAGTGCTCTCACAGAAGTGTCCTTTTCGCAGGGGGGATGGAGGAGGGTCAGGCGGGCAGGCCCGGGGTGAGGGCCAGCGCGGCGACCGCTGCCACTGACGTCCCCGCCACCCAGGGCGCGCTCGGTCGGATCCTCATCGGTGGTCGTACCTTCCATTTTTTTGCGGCACGGGGAGTCCCCCGGCTCGCACCGGGTCGGGTGCCGCAGTCGGTTCGTGTGCGCGGAAGCCCGCGCTGAACGGGAGGTGTGCCGGGCCGGTGCTGGGCACCGGCCGGTGGAAGTCAGCCGTCGGCTCAGGCGAGTGCCGGACGAGAAGCCGGCTTGGAACAGCGCGACGCTGACGTCTCCTTCGACCGGCCGAGGTCGAGAGAAGACTTTGTTGTGTGCCAGAACATATCCGCTACCAGGGAAGTTGGCAACAGATGCGAACGGCGGTGTTTCAGACACGTTACAACCGTCACCGGGTGTGACCTGCTGAACGCCCCGCCGCTGGGGCGCCGGACCGGCCGTTGACCACCGATCTTGTCGCCGTTAGCCTCCAGCCAGGCTCACCTCGAACGGGATGGGCCAGGGGCGTTTCGGCAGGCCGAGCCGGACGCCGTCGGCGAGCAGGGCCGGGGCCAACCAGGTCGCGGGTCTGTCCGCCGGTCGGCTGCGGGGTCGCGGCCTGCTGTGGAGGAACTCAGGCGAGTACGCAGCCGGCCGCACCCGCAGCCGGTCCCCGGGACCGGGCGGGCGACCGTTGCCGGTGTTCTCGCCTCGCGTGCGGGTGGGTGTTGCCCGTGCTGGGGGTGTTGTCGCGCGGTGGGTGTTGCTCCGCGCGTCCTATGGAGCTGATGTCGTGAATGACTTACCCAGCATGATGTCGACTTGCTCGAGCGTGCCGCTCAGAAGCTGCTGACCAGCTTGACGAACGCCTCGTCGATTTTGGCCGGGTCACGGGCGTCGAACGCCTTGCCCGCGGACGCCTTGGCGATCCGGTCCAGGGTCACGAAGTCCGACTGCTCGTCGAACGCGATGCAGAAGATCTTGACGGGGCGGTCCGGGTCCAGCTCGACGTCCTTGAGCAGCCGGGCCAGATCGCCGTCCTTGCCGTACTCGTTCTTGCCGTCGGTCAGCACGACCACCGCGTTGATGCGGGACTCGTCGTAGTGGTCGATCATGTAGCGGCGCGCCGCCCGTACGGTGGCGTACAACGCGGTGTTGCCCTCGACGTGCAGGCTGCCGATCTTCTTGGCCAGGCTCTTCTGGTCGAACGGCGACAGCCGAACCTCCTCGCTGTAGGCCGATTTCGGCCGCTGCGCCGTCTCGGACGAGAACGACCAGAGCGCGACCCGGTCCTCGGAGTTCAACAGGCCGAAGCCCTTGGTGGCGGCCGTGGTCGCCACCTGGAATCTGCTCCGGTCACCGATCTCGGCGTTCATGGAGCCGGACGTGTCGACGGCGACGAGGATGTTCGCCTTCTTGCGCAGCGTGCCCCAGCCGGTGAGGATCGCCTTCACCACGGCGGGGTCCGGCGGCTCGAAGTAGGTCAGCTCAGGGCCGGAACCTTGCCCGCCGACGGAGGAGACCAGCGGCCCGGACGCGTGGCGTTCGGGGTCGCGGAACCCCAGCCGGCTGAAGCTGCGCTGTTGCGGCGGCTCCTTCAGGTAGGCCAGGAAGTCGTCGGCGGCGGCGCGCTGCTCGGGGCTGGCCGAGGGCAGCACCACGTACGGGTGGTCGAGGTTGAACGTGCCCTCCTTGGGATAGAGGGCGACCAGCGGGACCCGGGGTCTCTCGCCCCTGGTCGGGCTCAACTCCCCCTCGTTGTACTGGTAGACCAGCTCTTCCTGGGTCACGATCGCGCTCACGTCGGTCGAGGCCGGCGTGCCGTCGCCGGAGAGGTCCGCCTCGGCGAGGTCCTTGAGCAGGTCCACCACGTCGTCGCTGTAGTGGGACACGTTGGCCTCGATGCGCCGCACGAACTGGGTCACCCTCGGCTCCGCCAGGTCGCTCGTGGTGAGGTCGCTGGCCCGGTTGACGGCCGCGTAGTACGTCGCGATGATGGCCGCCAACCCGGAGGTGGAGAGGTTCGGGTTGACCTTGCCGAAGGTGAACCGCCCCCATTCGGGGCGGCCGTAGGTCGCCCAGCCCGTCCGCCCGGAGAGGCCCAGGATCTCGCCCCAGCCGAGCGGCCCCTGTCGTTGTAGGAGCGCTCCCTTGGGGCGCGGCATGGCGATGACCAGCGGGCTGTTCGCGATCGACGGGTATCGCCCGGAGGTCTGCGCCGGGCGCCCGGCGGCCTTGTCCAGCAGCTTCAGCTGCCCGGTCCAGAGGGTCGACGACGGCAACCACACCTGCGGTCGCGGGACGCCGGGCTGCTTGGCGGCCCAGTCACCGGCCAGCGCGTCCGTCGACGCACCGGAGGTCAGGCCACGGACGGTCACGACGGCGCAGCGGCCCCCGTATCGCCGATCGCTGTCGTTTTGACATCCTCTCCGCCCTAAAGGGTTGAGATTCCCTCCACGCTGCGCGTGGAACACGCAACGTCCGGGTGGGTTACCGCTTCACGGCGCGGTGCCGGCACGGATGCCGGTCTTACCTGCGCTCCACGGTCGTTGAGGTCCGCCCGTCCGGCGGCCCTGATGTTCCTGGCGGCGTTGACGTCCCGGTCGTGGTGGCTGCCGCACGGGCAGTCCCACGACCGGACGTTCAGCGCCAGCTTGTCGCCGATCCGGCCGCACTCGGAGCACATCCGGGTCGACGGGAACCAGCGGTCCACACGTCCGAACCTGCGCCCATACCGGGTCGCCTTGTACTCCAACATCGCCACGAACTGCGACCAGCCGGCGTCGTGCACCGACCTGGCCAGCCGGGTCCGGCCGAGACCGGTCACGCACAGGTCCTCGACGTACACCGCTTGGTTGTCACGGATGATCGTCGTGGACAGTTTGTGCTGCCAGTCCCGCCGAGTGTCCGCCACCCGCGTGTGGGCGCGGGCGACCTTCACGATGGCCTTCTTGCGGTTGTTCGACCCGCGCTGCTTGCGGGACAGGTCCTGCTGCAACCGGCGCAGCTTGCGGGCCGCACGGCGCAGGAACTTCGGTGCCGCCACCTTCGTGCCGTCCGAGAGCACCGCGAAATGGGTCAAGCCCAGGTCGATGCCGACCTCGGAGTCCGTCTCCGGCAGTGTCTCGTCCGTGCTGGTCTGCACGACGAACGAGGCGAAGTATCGGCCTGCCGCATCCTTGATCACCGTCACGCTGGACGGGTCGGATGGCAGGGACCGGGACCACCGGACCGGAACCTCCCCGACTTTCGGCAGCCGCAGCCGCCCGTTGTCGAGGACCTTGAACCGGGAGTTCGCGGTGAACCGGACTGCCTGCCGGTTGTCCTTGCGCGACCGGAACCGGGGCGGGGCCACCTTCCGTCCCTTGCGCTTGCCGGACAGGGAGTTGAAGAAGTTGCGGTAGGCCGTGTTCAGGTCGGCGAGGGCCTGTTGCAGCACCACCGCCGACACCTCGCCGAGCCACGCCCGTTGCGGGGTCTGCTTGGCCTCGGTGATCAGGCGGCGGGACAACTCCCCGTCGGAGATGTACGCCAGCCCCTGCTCGCGGGCTTCCTGCCGTGCGCGCAACCCGTCGTTGAACACCACCCGCGCGCACCCGAACGCCCTCGCCAACGCTTCACGCTGGCCGGTGTCCGGGTAGAGCCGGTAGTTGTACCGCAGCTGCACCCCCACACAATACCATTGGTCTATGGCCGAACCTGAACATGTTCGCACCGGCAGGCACTGCCTTTTCGCTCTGCACGCTCACTTGGTCTTCGTGACGAAATTTCGACACCAGGTGTTCGGTGACCGGCACCTCGCCCGGATGGAGGAAATCATGCGGGCGGTGTGCGCCGACTTCGACACCGAGCTGGTCGAGTTCAACGGCGAGAGCAACCACGTCCACCTGCTCGTCAACTTCCCGCCGAAAGTCGCCCCCGCCAAGCTGGTCAACAGCCTCAAGGGCGTCTCCTCGCGCCGCCTGCGGCAGGAGTTCCCCGACCTCACGCGCCACTACTACCGGGCCAACAAGCTGTGGTCAGGCTCGTACTTCGCGGGCTCCGCGGGCGGGGCACCGCTGAGTATCGTGCGTCAGTACATCGAGCAGCAAAATCGCCCGGTCTAAGGCACTGCTCGGGCCTTGGCGGCCCTCACCGCGCGGGCCTTCACCCCCGGCCTGAAGGCCGGAGCGCTGGCCCGCATCCCGGTAGCGCTCGGCCAACTCGCCGAGCAGCACGTCCTTCTCCACCGACGCGCTGACCTGCAGCGGCGTGCAGTCGACGTCGGCCGCCGGCCAGACGACCAGGTAGGCCGCCGCGATGACCGCGACCCCGGCCGCGACGGCGGCGGTGTACGGCACCCACGGCCGGGTGATCGCTCGGCCTGTTGCCATCGGCCCTCCAGCGTGTCGGCTGACGCGTTCGACATCGAGTCCTCTTTCGATGTCCCGACGAGCCTCGCTGTGCTGTCTTACCCCGCGGCGATCCCACTGTCCAGCCCACCCCGAACCACCTCGGGTCCGAAGTGCCCGGTGGGTCCGCCGAGGGTGGACCCACCGGGCGCCGGGAGCGGCGACTAGCCGGCGTACGTCTCGAACTCGGCGACCTTCGGCGTGCCGGTCGAGCTGGTGATCTCGAAGGTGACCTTGGTCAGCGAGGTCGCAGCGAAGGTGATGGTGCCCGCCCCGCTGCCCGTGGCCAGCACGGCGCCGGTCCCGCCGTTGGTGACCCGCCACGACCCGATGCCGCCCACCGAGCCCGCCGCCTCCCGGATGACGACCCTGGAGATCGAGGTGGCCGAGCCCCACTTGATCGAGATCGAGCCGGTCGAGCCGGCCGGCGACCAGTAGGTGCTCATGTTGCCGTCGCGCACGTTGCCGTAGCTGGTGCCGCTGGCCTTGCTCGACCCGTCGGCGCCGGCGCCGATGCTGAGGTTGACCCCGCCGGGGCTGGTCGGGCCCGGTGTCGGCGTGGTCGGACCGGGCGTGGGAGTGGTCGGGCTGGGGGTGGTCGGCGTCGGCGACGGCGTCTGCGGCGAGCAGTTGCCGCCTGACTCCTTCAGGCCCGTGTTGGCGCCCGCCGTCTGGCGGACGATCTCCGGCACGCAGCCGGCCCCGTCGAGGGCGTAGGAGTACGGGATGCTGACGGTGGTGGTGGATGCCAGGTTGGGGCCGGCGGGGTAGTTGTCGGTGCCGGGGCTGGACCAGGTCACGTTGTCCAGGATGTTCCCGGCGACCTGCCAGGTGCCGCGTTCGCTGGTGTAGAAGGTGCCGAGGACGTCCTTGGAGTCCTTGAAGTAGTTGTTCTCCACCTTGGCCTTCGCCCCGGCCCGCGAGTTGATTCCGGACTCGTGCAGGCTCACGTAGGAGTTGTTGTAGATGTGGGCGATTCCGCCGCGCAGCAGCGGCGTGCGGGAGTCGATGTTCTCGTACAGGTTGTGGTGGAACGTGACGAAGCCGTTCGACCGGTCGCTCTCGCTGGAGCCGATCAGTCCGCCTCGGCCCGAGTTGCGCAGGGTGCTGTAGGAGAGCGTCACGTACTGAACGTTGTCCTTCATGTCGAACAGCCCGTCGAAGCCCTCGGACTCCCCGCCGGAGGCCGCCAGGTCGACGTGGTCGACCCAGACGTTGCGCACGGTGCTCTCCATGCCGATGGCGTCGCCGCCGTTGGACGTGGGCGAGCCCGACTTCTTGACGTTCCGCACGGTCACGTTCCGGATGATGATGTTGCTGGAGTCGCGGATGTGGATGCCGAGCTGGTCGAAGACCGCCCCCGAGCCCACCCCGATGAGCGTGACGTTGCTGATCTGCTTGAGTTCGATCACGCCGGCGGCGGTGTTGCAGCTGTCGCCCGACACCTTGGCGGTGTTGCCGTGGTTGATGGTCCCGGTGACCTCGATGATGATCGGGGTGCTGCTGCTGGGCCGGGTGCACAGGGCGGTGTGGATCGCGGTTCCCGTGCTCGCCCGTACCGTCTGCCCGCCGGCGCCGCCCGTGGTCCCGCCGTTCTGGGTGGCGTACCCGGTGGCGCTGCCGGCGGCCGCCGACGCCTGGGGGGTCGACAGGGCCACGCCGATCGCGGCCCCGACGACCGCCGTGGCCAGCACCGCCTGGATTCGCAGTGCGCCTGGTCGTCTCATTGCTGCCTCACCTTCTGCTGTGAACGCTGGTTGTCGCCGCCAGGTCCGCTCCGGTGGAAGGGGGAACCCGACGAGCGGCCTCGCCGTCGCGGTGCGGTGCTTCGATGTCGCGCTGGTGGTGGCATCGACGGCGGCAACCGCGCGGCGACGGCTCGGCAGAGTCGACGCGGGTGCCGCGATGGCCGTCCCCCGCCCGTCGGGGACGATCCGGGTGCCCTGGAAAGCGCTTTCCACCGTGAGGATAGGGAGCCAGCCGCCGGAGAGGCAAGCTCTCGTCCGGATTGCGGAGCTATGACGTTTTGCCGGCAGAACACATTGTCGTGCGGCTATCTGAGGCGGCGAAGATCGACCGCCGCAGGCACCCTGCGGTCAGCCCTCGGGCGGGTCGGCCAGGTCGGCCTCGGGCAGGTCGTCGGGCTCGGCGACCCAGCCGGAGAAGACCGGCACCCGATGCCACGGGCCGCCGCGCCGGTCGGTGGCGACGGCCACCACCGCGTACGGGTGCCCGAAGCGCAGCTCGGCGACGCGGGCCACCCCCTGCGGCGGCAGGCTGGTCAGCGCGAACGCCCCGGTCACGGCGGCGGCCTCGAAGCCGTACCGGGTGTACCGGGCGGCCACCACCTGCCGGGCCTGCATCTCGGCGTCGCCGATCAGCGGGGCGAGGACCCCGGCGAGGGCGGCGAACCCGAGCCCCGGCCCGCCGAGGTCGTGCTCGTCGCGGGCCGACCAGCAGGGCAGCGTCGCCGCGTGCCGCTCCTCCCGGCCGTCGCGGGCGTGCGTGCGGATCGACTCCTCGCGCAGCGTCCACAGCGGCGTCGCGCCGAGCGGCAGGTCGAACAGGGACCGTCGGCCGGCGGGCGCGCTCGCGTCCGCGTCGGCGGCGATCCGGTACGCGGCGGCGAGCACCCGCTGCGGGGCCACCTCGGGCGCGGCGGCCACCGAGACCACCGACAGCCCCGCGCCCGCCGCCCCGGCGGCGTCGGCATCCTGGCCGACCCGCCCACGGGAGACGTCGGTGTCGCCCCGCCCGGCGGCGGTGCCCCTGCCGTCCGGGGCGGCGGCCGTCGGCGCGGGGCGGGCCTCCGCCACGTGCACGGCCACGTCCCCGGCCTCCGGCGTCGCCGCGATCCACGCCCGGTGCCCGCCCGACGGGGTGCGCAGCACCCGGGTCAGCCGGCCCGCCCAGGGGCTCTGCGGGCCCAGCGCCGCCGCCGGGGCCACGTCGAACGGCACGGCCCAGGAGATCCGGGTGGCCAGGGCCGAGGCCAGCGCCAGCACGACCCGGGGCGACACGGTCAGCGGGAAGCGCTCGATCAGCCCGGCGCTGTGTTCCCGGGCCCACGCGTCCAGGCCGGCCTGGTCCGGCAGCGGGCCGGTCGCCGTCGCGCGGGGCAGGCTGGCCAGCCAGGCGGCCAGCGCCGGGCTCGCCGCGTCGGGCCGGTGCCAGCCGGCGGTGGCCGACGACACCAGCGGATGCGGCGCGTCGAGCAGCGCGGCGGCGGCCCGCGCCGCCGTCGCGCGGTCGGTGCCCAGGGCGTCGGCGAGGTGGTCGGGGCCGCCGTCGGGGTCATCCGCCGACGCGCCGAGGGCCAGCAGCAGCCAGGCGCCCAGCGGGGACGCCAGGTGGTGTCGGTCGCCGATCGAGTCGTGCAGCCGGGCGGCGTAGCGGGCCAGCGGCGCGGGCAGGTTCGTCGTCATGCCTTCACTGTGCCCGCCCGGGGCGGTCCTCACGACAACAGCTCGAACGGCTCCCCGGCCCGCCGTCGACCGGTCGGGGCTCGGGTCGGCGGTGGGCCGGGGGAGGGGCTAGGCTGCCCGCCGTGGCTGGTCTGTTGAGGAATGTGGTGTCCCGGCTGGGGCGGGTGACCCGTGGCGGGGCCGCGCCGACGCCCCACCCCGGCCAGATCCCGGCCCAGGTCGCCCGGCGGCGGCAGGTCTCGGCGTTGCAACGGCGGGAGCTCAGCTACGCCCCGGAGCCCGACGGGCAGGCCGACCCGGGGGAGATCGTCTGGACCTGGGTGCCCTACGAGGACGACCCGCGGCAGGGAAAGGATCGGCCGGTGCTGGTCGTGGGGCGCTCCAGCCGTACCCTCTTCGGCCTGATGCTCTCCAGCCAGAGCGAGCGCGACGGCCAGCGGCACTGGCTCTCGCTCGGCCCCGGCGAGTGGGACCGCGACAACCGGCCGAGCTGGGTGCGCCTGGACCGGGTGCTCACCATGCGCGAGGACAGCATCCGCCGCGAGGGCGCGGTGCTGGACCGGGGCCGCTTCGATCGGGTCGGTCAGGCCCTGCGCGCCGGCTACGGCTGGCGCTGACCGGACCCCCGTGGGCTGCGGCTGGCGCCGCCCGGACCCACGTCGGCTCCGGCTGGCGTCGATGCTGGCCCGGCCCGCGCCGGTCAGCGGTCGGCGAGGTGCGCGCTGTCGACGAGCTGCCGGGTGGGGCGGGACGCGCCGACGCTCTTCGCCCGGTACATCGCCGCGTCGGCGCGGTCGAGCGCCTCGGTGAGCTGCGCGGGGCCGGTGACCGGGGCGAGGCCGACCGAGGCGGTCACCCGGAGGCTGGAGTTGCCCAGCGGGATGGGCGCGGAGAGCGATTCGCAGAGCCGCCGGGTGGAGTGCTCGATCCAGCGTCGGTCGACCGTCGAGGTGGTCAGCAGGCCGGCGAACTCGTCGCCGCCGAGCCGGGCCACCAGGTTGTCGCCGGCGAACGCGGCCAGCCGCTCGGCCACGCTGATCAGCACCTGGTCGCCGGCGGAGTGCCCGTAGCGGTCGTTGACCTGCTTGAAGTCGTCGAGGTCGAGCACCACGGCGATCAGTGGCTCGCCGCCGGCGTCGGTCAGCAGCGTGGCGGCGAGCCGGAAGAAGGCCCGCCGGTTGGGCAGCCCGGTGAGCGGGTCGTGGCTGGCGGCGTGCCGCTCGGCGGCCAGCTCCGCCTGCAGGTGCTCGATCTCCGCCTCGGCCTGCAACGCGCGACGGCGTAGCTGCCACGCGGAGACGAAGGCGCCGGCGGCCGAGATGCCGGACGCGATGGTCAGCGGATCCGGCACGAACACCTCCCTCAGCGCCCCCGCCCCGGCGGCTGCGGCCGGGGCCGGCCGAAGCCCCTGCGGGCCCTCGTTTTCCCTGGTGCGACCCCACTTCGGGTAACCCAAAGTGAACGGATAGACACCGCACACTTCGGCTATCATGCTCGTTGTCCGGTGCAGATGCAATAGCAGATGCACGTGCAGCAGGACCCGTTTTCGATCCCGCCTCACGCCACCACCGCTCCTCCCCGCGGCATCGGCAGGCTCTTGAAGAGAAAGACGCCCCCCATGCAGCAGCCCGACAACAGCGTTCCCGCCGCGCAGCTTCCCCCGCTGAAGTGGCAGAAGAGCAGACGGAGCAACCCGAGTGGAAACTGCGTCGAGCTGGCCGAGCTCCCCGGCGGCGCGGGAATCGCTCTGCGCAACTCCCGGCACCCCGAGGGGCCGGCGCTGATCTACACAGTGGACGAGATCGCCGCCTTCGTGCTCGGGGCCCGCGACGGCGACTTCGACCACCTTTTCAACTGACCCAGCGTCACCGTTCGGCAGCGTCCCGTCAAGGGGTCGAGACACGCCTGCGGGCCGCTGCATCTCACCGAAGGTCCATGGCATGCTTACTCGTCGGCTGGGGTGGGGCCCGGTCGACGAAAGCTGGCTAGCGGAGGTCGGACGTGACGATGGTTCCCACCGAGGGCGGTCCGGCCACCGGGCCGACCGTGCTGCGGATGCTCCTGGGCGCGCAGCTGCGCCGCCTGCGGGAGTCCCGGGGCGTGACCCGGGAGGGTGCCGGTTACGAGATCCGGGCCTCCGAGTCGAAGATCAGCCGGATGGAGCTGGGCCGGGTCGGCTTCAAGGAACGCGACGTCGCCGACCTGCTCAGCCTCTACGGCGTCACCGACACCGAGGAGCGGGAGTCCCTGCTCAAGCTCGCCCGCGACGCCAACAGCCCCGGCTGGTGGCATCGCTACGGCGACGTGCTGCCGGCCTGGTTCCAGGCGTACCTGGGCCTGGAGTCGGCCGCCGCGATGATCCGCAGCTACGAGGTCCAGTTCGTGCCCGGCCTGTTGCAGACCCCGGCGTACGCCCGAGCGGTGGTCCTGCTGGGCCACCGTCGCGCCGAGGCGGAGGAGATCGACCGGCGGGTCGGCCTGCGCATGCAGCGCCAGGAGCTGCTGCGCCGACCACGGCCGCCGCAGCTCTGGGCGGTGGTCGACGAGGCCGCGCTGCGCCGGCCGATCGGCGGGGCCGAGGTCATGCGCGAGCAGCTCGACGCCCTCATCGAGGTGACCCGGTCGCCGCACGTGCGGTTGCAGATCATCCCCTTCGACGCCGGCGGGCATGCCGCGGCGGGTGGCGCCTTCACCATCCTGCGCTTCGACGACCAGGACCTGCCCGACATCGTCTACATCGAGCAGCTCACCAGCGCCATCTACCTCGACAAGCGCGAGGACCTCGACTATTACGCGGTGGCCATGGAACGGCTCTGCGTCGAGGCCGAGCCTCCGGAGCGGACGGCGGGGCTGCTGACGAAGCTGCGCGACGAGCTCTACTCGCGGTAACGGCTTTCCCGGTGCCAGCCCCGGCCCGACGGGGCTCTACCATGGTCGCAACCGGCGACTGTGGAGTCTCGTCGTCGCTCGGATCAGCGCAGAGTCATGGAGGAGCATTGGCCACCGAAGCCCCCCACCCCACGGCCGGCACCCACCCGAGCGATCGGATCGACACCACGGTGGCGCACCCCGCCCGCCGGTACAACTACCTGCTCGGCGGCAAGGACAACTTCCAGGCCGACCGGGACTCCGCCGACGAGATGGCCGCGGCGTTCCCGACCATCCGCACCACCGCCCTGGAGAACCGGCGGTTCCTGCAACGGGCGGTCGGCTACCTCACCCGCGAGGCCGGCCTGCGGCAGTTCCTCGACATCGGCACGGGCATCCCCACCGCCGACAACACCCACGAGGTCGCCCAGCGCATCGCCCCGCAGACCCGGGTGGTCTACGTGGACAACGACCCCATCGTGCTCGCCCACGCCCGGGCGCTGCTGACCAGCTCGCCCGAGGGCGCCACCGCCTACATCGACGCCGACCTGCGGGACCCGGAGAAGATCCTCGCCCACCCCGAGCTGCGTCGCACCATCGACCTCGGGCAGCCGGTGGCGCTGATGCTGGTGGCGATCCTGCACTTCCTGCCGGACCCGGACGACCCCTATGCCCTGGTCCGTCACCTGGTGGACGCGTTGCCGTCCGGCAGCTACCTGGCCGCCTCGCACGCCACCCACGAGTACCTTCCGCCGCCGGTGGCCGAGAAGGCCAAGGCGACCACGCGCAACGGCGGGCCGGAGGAGCTGCTGCGGATGCGCAGCCGGGCCGAGATCACCCGCTTCTTCGACGGCCTCGAGGTCGTCGAGCCGGGCATCGTCTCGGTCGCGCAGTGGCGTGCCGAGCAGGAGGCGGAGCCCCGGCCCTCCGTGGCCGACGTCAGCATGTACGGCGCGGTGGCCCGCAAGCCCTGACCGGCCGCACAGCCCGCCCGCGACCACCGACCCGCGCCCAGACCACGGCGCGGGTCGGCCGCCCTCAGCCCAGCGTGACGGCGTCCCCGACCACCCTCGGTGACCGCTTCACCGCCCCCGGCGGGCATTGCCGCGCCGGTGCCGACCGCGCCGGTGCGCGCGTACAGTCGGGCCGGTGGAACGGACCGAGTCCCTGCCGGCACACACGCGCGCCCCGGGCGAGGCGACCGTCGATCCGGGCAGCGTGCTGCTGCCCGGCCACGACGTGCCGCTCGGCCGCTTCACGACGGTGCGTCGGCTGCTGCCGCACCGCCGCCGCCGGATGATCGGCGCCTGGTGCTTCGTCGACCACTTCGGCCCGGACGACGTCGCCGAACGGCCCGGCATGGAGGTGCCCCCGCACCCGCACACCGGCCTGCAGACGGTCACCTGGCTGCTCGACGGTGAGATCGTGCACCGCGACA
This sequence comes from Micromonospora sp. DT233, assembly GCF_049841815.1. Taxonomy (NCBI): domain Bacteria; kingdom Bacillati; phylum Actinomycetota; class Actinomycetes; order Micromonosporales; family Micromonosporaceae; genus Micromonospora; species Micromonospora sp. DT233. The sequence goes on from NZ_JBNCLB010000005.1 coordinate 185,271, forward strand.
GCCTCGGCAACGTCCAGCCGATCCGCCCGGGGCAGCTCAACGTGATGACCTCCGGACACGGGATCGCCCACTCGGAGCGGTCGCCCGCGACGCGTCCGCCGCTGATGCACGGCGTACAGCTCTGGGTGGCCCTGCCGGACCCGGCGCGGGCGGCGGCGGCCGGCTTCGCCCACCACGCCGAGCTGCCGGCGTGGCGCGACGGCGACCTGGACGTCACGCTGCTGGCGGGCGAGTTCGGCGGGGAGCGGTCCCCGGCGGTGACGCACACCCCGCTGGTGGGCGCGCAGCTCACGGCCCGGGGCGCGACGCCGGCCCGGCTGCCGCTGCGCCGCGACTTCGAGTACGGCCTGCTGGCCATGTCCGGCTCCGCCGAGGTGGGCGACGTGCCGCTGGAACCCGGCGCGCTGCTGCACCTCGGCGTCGGACGGGAGAGCCTGACCCTCACCGCGACCCCCGGCAGCCGCCTGCTGTTGCTGGGCGGCACGCCCTTCGAGGAGCCGTTGGTGATGTGGTGGAACTTCGTCGGCCGATCGCACGAGGAGATCGTCGCCGCCCGGGAGGAGTGGACGGCCGGCACCGCGCGCTTCGGCACGGTGGTCGACGACGCGGCGGCGCCGCTGCCGGCGCCCGCGCTGCCGACCACCCGGCTCAAGGCCCGCACCCGCCACGGTGACGTCCTGCGCTGAACCGACCCGGCGCCGACCCGGCGTTCCGGGGGGGGGGGCATCCCGGGGCACGGCGGTCGGGTGGCCGAGCGTGGGCCGGCCCACAGTTGGGCAAGAATTGGCCGTTAGTACGATGGCGGCGGCTATGATGATCGAGCATCGCACCCGCCCGGTTCGGGTGGGCAGTTCGATGCCGCCGACGGTGCGACCCGGTTCGGGTCGCGGTCACCGTGGGGGACGGGATCTGTGTGGCGCCCCAGGCCGCGGTTCGTGGCCCGGGGCGCCCGCCCGTCGCCCGATCCCGTCGCCACCGGCTCAGCGACCGCGCAGGTGCTGCGCGACCCGGGTGTGCGGCTCGCGGGCCTGCGCGGCGCGCTGCGCCGCACCGATCTCGGGGGCGGCCTCGATCTTCGCCGAGCGGGCCACCTCGTTGCCGTTGGCGTACCGCACCGGTGGCAGGGCCCGCAGCGCTCGTAGCACGTCCGGCGGCGCGCCCGCCCGTTCGGCCTCCCGCACCACGTCGGCCTTCCCGGCCGGGTAGTCGAGGCGGGACAGGTAGCGCAGGACGTCGTCGTAACTCGCCATTTTCGCTGCTCCTCGCCGCTGTCGATCCGGTTCACGACCGGCCGCGGTTACCCACCCGCCGGCCCCTCACGCCCCGGCGTCGCGGGGGATTCGCCGCTCGGTGCGGGCCGGTCGACCGGCCGGCGTCGGCGGGCGTTTCCGGACCCGCCCGCCGGGTACGCGACCCGCCCGAGACAGGGCGGAAGGAGCAACCGATGGACTACGACACCTTCGTCGACCAGGTTGCCCGACGGGCCGGGGTGCCCGCCGGGCGGGCCGTCGAGCTGACCCGGGCCACGCTGGAGACCCTTGAGCAGCGGCTGACCGGCGGTGAGGTGCTGGATCTCGCGGCACAGCTGCCCAAGCCGCTGCGGCTGATGCTGCGTCCCGGCCCGGACACCGAGGCCGCCGAGCGCTTCGGCGCGGCCGAGTTCGCCGCCCGGGTCGGCCAGCGGGCCGCCCTCGACGAGCGGGCCGCCCGGGAGGCGGTCCGGGCGGTCTTCGTCACCCTGCGCGAGGCGATGACCGGGGGAGAATTCGATGACATCGTGGTCCGGTTCCCGCGCGACTACCGGGAGATGGTGGAACCGGCCCTCGCCCCGGGCGCGGCCGCGCCGCGCCGCCCCTGAACGCCGCCCGGCCGGGTCGGGGGATCCATCATCGCTGGTGGCAGGCGGGTGCGGAGTTGGCGAGCGGCCGAGGGTGGCCTAACCTTGCGGCACGAGGGGAGTACTTCCCACGAACCATTCCGGTCAGTACGGCGTGCCCGGCGCACGCCTCGGGTGGTTGCCCACGTGACCGTGGGTGAAGGAGACCTCGAACATGCCACGATGTTCGAGGAGGCCCCATGACCGAATTGTCATATTTGTCCGCCGGCGAGTTGTCGTCGATCGGCACGCCCATGCTCTGGGCGGTCACCATCGTCGGCGTGCTCGCCCTGCTGGTGCTGGACTTCCTCGTCACCCGACGCCCGCACGAGGTGTCGATGAAGGAAGCACTCGGCTGGTCGGCCTTCTACATCGCCCTCCCGCTGGCCTTCGGCGGCTGGGTCTGGTGGCGCTACGGCTCACAGCAGGGCGTGGAGTATCTGACCGGTTACCTGGTCGAGAAGTCCCTCTCCATCGACAACCTCTTCGTCTTCATGCTCCTGCTCGCCGCGTTCGCGGTGCCCGCCGCGCTCGCCCAGCGGGCGCTGCTCTTCGGCATCACCGGCGCGCTGGTGCTGCGGGCGGTCTTCATCGCCGTCGGCGCGGCGGCCCTCCAGACCCTCGACTTCGCTTTCCTGATCTTCGCGATCATCCTGATCGTCACCGCCGCCAAGCTGCTCCGCGACGCCATCTCCGGCCACGAGCAGCAGGTGGACATCAGCAAGATGCGGTCGGTGCGGCTGCTGCGCAAGTTCATGCCGGTCGTCGACGAGTACCACGGCACCAAGATGATCGTGCGGCTCGACGGCCGCCGGGCGCTGACCCCGCTCGCCCTCGTGGTGGTCGCGCTGCTGGCCACCGACATCGTCTTCGCCGTCGACTCGGTGCCCGCGGTCTTCGGCATCACCGAGGACCCGTACCTGGTCTTCGCCACCAACGCCTTCGCCCTGCTCGGCCTGCGGGCGCTGTACTTCGTGCTGCAGGCCGCGCTGAGCCGCCTCGTGCACCTCAGCTACGGCCTGGCGGTCATTCTCGCCTTCATCGGCGTCAAGCTCGGCCTGCACTGGGCGCACGGGATCTGGCCGGCCGTGCCGGAGATCCCCACCCTGGCGTCCCTCGGTGTGATCGTCGGCGTGCTGGTCGTCGTCACGCTCACCAGCCTCCGCGCGACCCGCGACGTCACCCCGGGCGACCACCGGATCGGCACCGGGCACTGACTCCTCCGCGCCGGCCCCGCGCGCCCACCCGGCGCGCGGGGCCGCCGCGTCCGCTCCCGCGGTACGCCCGACCGCCTTACGGGCTGTACGTCCGAACCCTTCCTTGCCCGACCCGTTCCGCGCTGTACCCCCGATCGCGTTCCTCGCCCGCCCCGTTCCTCGACTGAGCAAGAGCGCTGTCGTGTGCCCGAAGGGGCTGACCCGGGTGGCACCCGTATCCGTAGGTGGAGCCGCCGCTGGCTCAGCCGCAGCAGCAGTCGAGCCAACGCGACCGGGCACACCCGTGGGTGACCGGAGGGTCACCCGAGTCGACGCGCTCCCGGCCTGCCCGGAGCGGGCGGCCGCGCGGCAAGGAACCGGCCCGGGACGACGTGCGCCCCGGGCCGGTCTGCCGATCGGCGTCAGCGGCGGGCGCGGCGTCGGTCGGCGGCCAGCAACAGCAGGGCGAGGCCCACGCCCACGGCCGTGGCTCCCGCGCCGAACAGCGGCAGGCTCGCCGAGCCGGTCACCGGCAGCGGCTGCGGGCTCGGCGTCGGCGTCGGCTGTGAGGCAGTGGGCGTCGGCTGGGTCGGCGTGGGCGTGGCCGTGGGTGTCGGGCTGGCCGTGGGTGTCGGACTGACCGTGGGTGTGGGCGTTGGGCTGGCCGTGGGTGTCTGCGTGGGTGTGACCGTGGGAGTGGCCGTAGGTGTGGCCGTGGGGCTGCCGGTCGGGGTGGCCGTCGGGCTGCCGGTCGGCTGCTGGCACTCGAGCGTCGTCGAGAACGGCAGATTGTGGATCTCGCCGCCGTCGTGGACGAGGCTGCGGCTGATGACGCTGCCCTCGATGTTGCTGTTGGTGAGGGCGAACAGGTCCGCGTTCGGCGCGTAGATCGTCCCCTCCAGGGTCGCGCTCGGGTCGGTGAGCGTGAGCGAGGTGGCGGTGCGGAAGTTAAACAGGATGTAGCGGGCCGGCTCGCTGCCGATCCCGGCGAAGTCAGGCACCTGCCAGACGAACTGGTCGGCCACGTCGGTGGTGTCCGTGTTGATCAGCAGGGGAGTGTCGGCGGTCGGCGCGGTGGCGAACGTGAGGACCGAGATGGCCGCGAGGTCACTCGCGCTCAGGTTCAGCACGTTGGTCACCCCCGGGGTCAGCGTGACGACCGCGTTGCTGCCGGCCGGGATCGGCCGGGGCAGCACGTTCCCCTCCGGGGTACGCAGCACCACGTTCTGGGAACAGTCGGCGAGCGTGCCGGAGGTGGCCCGGAAACCGGCGAACGCGCCCCCGAAGTCGATCGGGGAGGTGGGGCCGACGCTGCCCACCAACTGCCGGGTGACCAACTCGATGCGCGGGGTCGCGTCGTAGTCGTCGATCGGCACCGCCCGGGTGTTCACGGCCGCCCCGTTGTCGTCGGTGTCCCGGCCGATCGTGCCGGTCAGGTCGACGATCTTGAGGTAGCCGTTCTGAAGCACCTGGAGTTGGCTGCCGGGCACACTGGTGGCGAAGTCGACCCGCCCGCCGACCACCAGGGCGGTGGGATTGGCGTCACCGTCGACCACGAACGAGCCGGCGGTGAGCACCGCGACCTGGTAGTTGCCGAAGCTGAGGTCGCCGCCGACGGCGACGGTGCCCTCGTTCTCGCTGGCCAGCAGCCGGGCATCCCCCTCGGTCACCACCAGGAAGCCCTGCGCCGGTGCCACCGGGTTGATCGCCTGGCGTGGCTGGGCCACGCCGGGACGGGTCACGACCAGGGCCATGGCGAGCAGCGCCGCGAGGCCGGCCAACGGTAGCAGCGCCAGCCGGACCCGGCGCGCGTGCAAAAGGGTCATAGATCCGCCAATCAGACAAAGGTTGCAAAACGCTAACCCTTGCTGGTGCCGGATGGCAGCACTCGACCTCGGGCCCCCCGATCGGGTGAGTCGCCGCCGATCCGCTCACGTTTGCCCTGGCCCGCGGCGGGAAGCACCCGACATGACGAAACCTCGGGTGGTGATCGTGGGGGCCGGATTCGCCGGTTACCACGCGGCGAAGACGTTGAGCCGGCTGGCCCGCGACCGGGCCGAGATCGTGCTGCTGAACTCCACCGACTACTTCCTCTACCTGCCGCTGCTGCCCGAGGTTGCCGCCGGCGTGGTCGAGCCCGGCCGGATCGCCGTCCCGCTCAGCGGCACCCTCGACGGGGTGCGGGTGGTCGTCGGCGAGGCCGACCGGGTGGACCTGCAGAACCGCTGGGTCGGGTACGCGATGCCCGAGGGCGATCGCTGCCGGCTCGCGTACGACCGGCTCGTGCTCGCCGTGGGCAGCGTCAACAAGCTGCTCCCCATCCCCGGCATCACCCGGTACGCCCACGGGTTCCGAGGGCTGCCCGAGGCGCTCTACCTGCACGACCACGTCGTACGCCAGATCGAGTTGGCCGAGCTGACCGACGACCCGGCGGAGCAGCGCGCCCGGACCACCTTCGTGGTGGTCGGTGCGGGCTACACCGGCACCGAGGTCGCCGCGCACGGGCAGCTCTTCACCGACCGGCTGGTCGCCCAGCGGCCGCACCTGACCATTCGGCCGCGCTGGATGCTGCTCGACGTCGCACCCCGGGTCCTGCCCGAGCTGGACCGGCGGATGTCCGTCACCGCCGACCGGGTGCTGCGCCGGCGGGGCATCGACGTGCGGATGGGCACCTCGGTGTCGGAGGCCACCGCCGACGGGGTGACCCTCACCGACGGGGAGCGCGTGCCCACGTGCAGCCTGATCTGGTGCGTGGGGGTGCGTCCCGATCCGTTCGTCGCCGAATTGGGCCTGCGCACCGAGAAGGGCCGCCTGGTGGTCGACGAGTACCTGAACGTCCCCGGCTTCCCCGAGGTCTACGCCGTCGGCGACGCCGCCGCCGTGCCCGACCTGACCCACCCCGGGAAGGTCTGCGCGATGACCGCGCAGCACGCCCAGCGCCAGGGCAAACTGGTCGCCCAGAACATCGCCGCCTCGTACGGGCAGGGCCGGCGGCGGCCGTACGAGCACCACGACCTCGGTTGGGTGGTCGACCTCGGCGGGAAGGACGCCGCCGCGAACCCGCTGAAGGTCTCGCTGGCCGGCCTGCCGGCCAAGGCCGTCACCCGCGGCTACCACCTGCTGGCGATGCCCGGAAACCGGGCCCGCATCGGCGCGGACTGGCTGCTCGACGCCACGCTGCCCCGCCCGGTCGTGCAGCTCGGCCTGGTGCCCGCCAACGCCGTGCCCTTGGAGAGCTCGTCGCCCGAGGTCCCGGCCCACCGCCGCTGAGCAGGGCGACGCGGCGTCATCCCGGCGGCCGGCGGCACACCCCCGCGTCGGCGGCGTCGGTGGTGGGCGCGGCACCGCCGACGAAGTCGTCCAGGGCCGGCCCGTGCAGGACCTGGCCGGGGACCGGGTCGCGGGCCACCCGCGCCGCCAGCCGGCCGACCGGTAGCCGCCCCGGCCGGCGCGCGGCGGCGAGCACCACGTTGCCGTAGCGCCGCCCCCGCAGCATCCGGCGGTCCGCCACCAGGCAGACCTCGGCGAAGGCGACGCGCAGCGTGGCCACCCGGGCGCGGGTGAACGCCAGCGGCGGCAGATCGGTGACGTTGACCAGCAGGATGCCCTCCGGGCGCAGCACCCGGGCCGCCTGCTCGGCGAACTCCACGGTGGCCACGTGTCCCGGCATCCGGGCCGCCCGGTAGACGTCGGCCAGCACCAGGTCGTACCCGGCCGGCGGGGCGGCGCTCACCGCGTCGCGGGCGTCGGCGAGCACCACCCGTACCCCGGCCGGCGGCGCGGGCAGCTCGCGGCGGACCAGCTCGACCACGGCGGGGTCGCGCTCCACCACCAGCTGGGCGGAGCCCGGCCGGGTCGCCCCGACGTAGCGGGGCAGGGTCAGCGCGCCTCCGCCCAGGTGCAGCGCGTCGACCGGCACGCCCGGCGGCGCGGCCAGGTCGACCACGGCGGCCATCCGGCGGACGTACTCGAAGTGCAGGTGTCGGGGGTCGGCCACGTCGACGTACGACTGGGCGACCCCGCCGGCGAGCAGGGTGCGCCCGGTGCGGCGGGCCGGGTCGGCCACCAGCTGCGGGCCGTCGGCGGCGGAGGACATCCCGGCACCGTAGCCACCACCCGGCGGGCGATCCACCCGGCGGCCGGCGGGCGGGCCGGCGGACCCGCGCCCGCCGGCCCGCGCGCTCATCGGTCGAGCAAGCCGCGCAACCCGTCCGGCACGTGCAGCGAGGCCACCAGGTCGCCGTCCCGGTCGGCCAGCGCGGTGAGCGTCGCCCGCGCCCCGTAGCGGGCCTCCTCGCTGGTACGTCCGCTGAGCCGGGCCACCTCGGCGAGGAAGCCGGGCAGCTCGCGGTGCCGCTCGATGCCGTCCACCGGCACCACGTCGTGCAGCGACACCGGCACCGCCGCCAGCAGCCGCTCCCGTTCGGCCCGCTCCAACGCCCAGGCCAGGGTCAGCACCGTCGCCTCGGCGGCGACCTTCGCGGTGCGGAAGTCGACGCCGGCCCGCCGGCCGACGTCGTCGACCAGCTCCCGGTAGCCCAGGGTGGTCGCCCCCGGGGCCCCACCGGCGTCCCGGGCGGGTCGCGGCTGCGCCCGCGCGGTCGGCGCGGCGGCGGCCGGCGGCGGGGCCGGCCCGCCCCGGGTCGGGTCCGGCTTGTGCCGCCCGGCCGGCGGCGGCCCGGCCCGCTTGCCCCGGTCCAGGTGCGTGAGCTGCTTGGACGCGCTGAGGCTGGCCCCGGTCTCGCTGGGTAGCCGGCCGCGTTCGCGGGCCTGGCGGGCCAGCGCCCGGCGGCGTGGGTTGTCGCCCTCCATCTGCTTGCGCATCGCACACCTCGTTCCTTCTCCGAGTGCCTGTTCCACCGTCGCGTTCCCGGCGTCGGCGGGGCGAAACGGTCCGGCCACCGGGCCGCGACGAGCGGTTCCGGCGAGCGTGCGGGGGAGCGCGCCCAGTGGTCGGCGTCGAGCCGGCCGGCGGTGCGACTCACCCGGTCCGGGTGACGGCGACTCACCCGGTTGACGCAGAGAATCGGCGGCGCGGCACCCTGTGCGCGGCGCGGCGCCCTGTGCGCGGCGTGGGGCGCGGGGCGGCGTGGGGCGTGGGCGGCGTGGGGCGCGGGCGGCGTGGGGCGTGGGCGGCGTGGGGCGCGGGCGGCGTGGGGCGTGGGCGGCGTGGGGCGTGGGCGGCGGTGGGTGGCGGCGGCGGGAGTGGCGGGGCGTCGCGCCGCCTGCCGAGTCCGGCACGGGTCATGCCTCTTCCGGCCGCTATGGAGCTGATGTCGTCAGCGAATCAGCCAACGGCGGGCCGGTCTGCGGGCAGGGACCGGCCTCTTCCAAATTTCCGGCACCCCACCGCTTCCACCGCACCCCACACCACCCACCGCGCCCAGGCCGGCTCTGCCGGTGGCCGATGAGTCGTTGACGACATCAGCTCCATAGCGTCCACGACCGTCGTCCACTGGGCTCACGACCGTCGTCCGCTGGGCTCACGAGCCCGTCCGCTTGCGAATCATGCGGTTCTCGCGCACCGGCGACGGAAGCCGTCCAAGGTCCCGAAGTGGGCCCGGCGGCGCGGTGTACGCCCGCCGCCCCGTTCCGCGACGGGCTGCCCGTGACCTGTCCGTTCCGCGACGGGCTGCCCGTGACCTGTCCGTTCCGCGACGGGCTGCCCGTCTTGTCAGCCGGTGGCGGTGTCGGTGCTGGTGGCCGCCTCGGCGACGGTCAGCACCTCGGTCAGGCCGGTGCGGTCGAGCAACTGCCGGACCTGACCGCTCATCCCGACCAGTCGGACCGGGGCGGATCCCCGGTGGTGGATCACCAGCAGCGCGCTCAGCCCGGAGGAGTCGCAGAGCCCGACCCCGCCGAGGTCGATCTCCAGGTGGTGACGGCCCTCCCGGCGCAGCTCGTCGGCCGTGTGCACCAGGTCCGGGGAGGTGTCGAAGTCGAGCTCGCCGGTGAGCCGCAGCCGGGCACCCCCGGCTCCGAGCCGGGTCACCTCGATCGTCAACAGCTGGGCGGGCACGGGTCCAGTTTTCCAGCCGATCCGCCCCGGCGCACCGGGGGGTGCCAGGCAAGGAGCGAACGCCGTGCCGCTGCCGGCGAGGACGGGCCCGCCGCCGTGGTGAGGGCGGCCGTCGACGTGGCGCGACGTCCCCGGTGCGACGGCCCGGGTGGGCTTCGGATGGCGTTACGGGCGTATCGGCGTAGGGTGGGTGGACGAGATCAGGCCAGTACGCGGTGTCCGGCCCCCCGGTGCCGCGGGATGTCGAGAGGGAGTGGGGCTGAGCTGGTGACTGCCGCCGACGTCAGGGGCTCCGACCCGGGCGACGGACGAACTGCTGCCTGCCCCGTCGACGTTCCGCAGCGCCCCGCCTCGCCGCTACCGCAGCGCCCCGCGTCGTCGCCGGCCCCCGGCCCCGCTTCGTCGCCCGCCGAGAGCGGCTTCCTCGCCGCCGACTGGGCCGAGATCATCGAGCACTTCCGCGAGGGCCTGATCGTCTGCGACGGCAACGGCGTGGTGCGTCACGTCAGCCCGGTCGCCGCGCGGCTGCTGCCCGAGGTGGCCGTCGGCGAGTTGCTGGCCGCGTCCGGCATCGTGAGCCTGGCCGCCGACGCGGGCGTCGGCGAGCTCACTCATCGCGGCCGCCGGCTGCGGGTCCGCCCGGCGCCGCTTGCCGCCGCGCGGTGCTGCTGGTACGTCGAGGACGTCACCGACAGCGTCACCCGGGCCGACGCGTTGCTCGCCGCGCGGGCCCGCTCGGCGTTCCTGGCCAGGGTGGGCGAGAAGCTCGGCAACCCGCTGCACCCCGACCGGGCCGCCGCCGCGGTCGTCCGGCTCGCCGTGCCCACCCTCGGCGACGTGGCCGTGCTGGTGTCGGCGCCCCGCGCCGGCCGGGCCCGCTGGTGGCGGGCCGCCCGCACCGACGACGAGACCCCGACCGTGGACGGCGGTGTGCTCAGCGCCGTCGACCTGCCGGCCGCCATCGACGAGGCGCTCGCCGGCTCCGAGCCGCACGCCCTGGACTGGCTCGTGGAGCAGGCCGTCGAGGCGGGCTGGCTGCCCGGCCTCGACACCACCGACACCACCGTCCGGGTGGTGCCGCTGCCGGGGCGCGACCTGCCGGCCGGGGTGCTGCTCGTCGCCCGGGGGGCCGCCCGCCGCTACGACGACGACGATCTCGACCTGGCCCGCGCCTTCGCGGCCCGGGCCGGCGCCGCCATGACCACCGCCGTGCTCTACCGCGACCAGGCCGAGGTCGCCGACACCCTCCAGGCGAGCCTGGTGCCGGTCGAGCCGGCGCAGACCGCCGGCGTGCAGTGGGGGACCGCCTACCGGCCGGCGCAGGCCGGCCTGCGCATCGGCGGGGACTTCTACGGCTCGCACCGGCTGCCCGACGGCGGCTCGGTGTTCTTCCTCGGCGACGTCTCCGGCAAGGGCGTCGAGGCGGCGGTCTTCACCGGGCAGCTCCGCCAGTGCCTCCAGGCGCTGCACCGGGTGCAGCCGCACCCCGGCCGGCTGTTGCGGCTGCTCAACGACGCCCTGCTGGAGACCACCATGATGCAGGGGCAGGGTCGCTTCGCCACCATGGTCCTCGGCGTGGTCCGGCCGCGCCGCGAGGGCGGGCTGACCCTGACCATGTCCGGCGGGGGTCACCTGCCGCCGTTGGTGCTGCGCGCCTCCGGCGAGGTCGAGTCGGTCGACCTCACCGGAATGCTGATCGGCGTGGTGCCCGAGCCGCGCATCGGCGAGGTGACCGTCGACCTGGAGCCGGGTGAGACCTGCCTGCTCTACAGCGACGGGGTGACCGAGGCGCGCGGGGGTCGGCGCGGCGACGAGCAGTTCGGCACCGAGCGGCTGGTCCACGCCCTGACCGGGTGCCACCGGATGCCCGCCCCGGCGCTGGCCGAGCGGATCGAGCAGGTCACCTGCGACTGGCTCGCCCACGGCGACCATGACGACATCGCGGTGCTCGCGCTGCGGGCCACCGGGCCGCACGGCCGACCGGCCCGGCACCTGCACGCGGTGCCCCCGTCGTCCTGACCGACCGACCACCCCCGAGGAGCACCGCACGTGACCGCCGCCGCCGAGTTGTCCCCGGTCGACGCCTACCACGGCTTTCTGGCCTCGCTGCAGGAGGCGGACGAGTACGCCGCGATCGACACGGCCCTCGGGCTGGTCGACGCCGGGGTGCCGGCCGAGCGGGTGCTGCTCGACCTGGTGGCCCCCGCCCAGGTCGAGGTGGGGGAGCGTTGGGCGCGCAACGAGTGGAGCGTCGCCCAGGAGCACGCCGCCACCCACATCAGCGAGCGGGTGGTGGCGGCCGTCGCCAACCGGGCGGCCCCCCGCCCCACCCGGGGCCGGGTCGTCGTGGCCTGCATGGACGGTGAGTGGCACGCGCTGCCGCCCCGACTGGTCGCGGAGGTGCTTCGGCTGCGCGGCTGGCAGGTCACCTTCCTGGGGGCCAGCGTGCCGGCCGCGCACCTGGTGTCCTACCTGCACCGGCACGACGCGCACGCCGTCGCGTTGGCCTGCGCGCTGTCGATGCGGCTGCCGTACGCCCATCGGATGATCGAGGCCTGCCGCCGCTCCGACGTGCCGGTGGTGGTCGGGGGTCGCGGTTTCGGCCCCGACGGGCGCTGGGCCCACCGGCTCGGGGTCGCCTGGGCCCCCGACGCGCCCGCCGCCGCCGACCTGGTGGCCGACGAGCGGGCGCTGCGGCGGGTCCGGCCGGCGCAACTGTCCCGGCTCGCCGACCACGAGTACGCCAGCCTGGTCAAGCGGCGCGGGGAGTTGGTCGACGGCGCGCTGACCGACCTGCGCGCCGGGGTCCCCGGGGTGCGGGAGTACAGCCCGGCCCAGGTCGACGCCACGGTCAGCGACCTCGGCCACATCGTCGACTTCCTCGCCGCCGCGGTCTACGTCGACGACGGCTCGCTCTTCACCGACTTCGTACGGTGGTTGGTCGGGATCCTCGCCAGTCGGGGGGTGCCGGCCGCGGCGGTGGGCCGTACCCTCCGACACCTCGGCCACGAGCTGCGGGACTTCCCCCGGGCGGCGCGCTTCCTCCGCGGGGCGGACCCGTCGGCCGCAGGCGGGGCGGACCCGTCGGCGTCGGCCGGGGTGGGCACCGGGGCGAGGTGACACGCGGTGCTCCCGGATCCCGCCGAGGGACTGCTTATACTTGCCCCACTGCAAGCATCGGCCTGCGGGGAGCGAGGGGGACCACGGTGACGTTCACCGTCACGTACGCCCGGCGGGACGGCGCTGCGGCCTGCCTGCGGCTTGCCGGTGAGCTCGACGTGAGCACCGCGCCCGAGCTGACCGCCGCCCTCGACGGCCTCGCCGAACAGGGGGAACGGCACCTCCTGGTCGACCTGACCGAGCTCACCTTCTGCGACTCCACCGGCCTCGCCGCGTTCGTCCGGGGCGACAACCGGGCCGCGGCCCAGGGCGGCTGGCTCCGGCTCACCGGGGCCACCGGGCGGGTCGAGCGGCTGCTGCGGTTGACCGGGCTGGCCGAGGTCCTGGCCCACCGCCCCGACACGGCGCACCCGAGGTCGCAGTCCGCCCTGTAATGGGCTAGATTTCCCCGCCAGCAGGTGGCCGTGAGGTCGCCGTCCGCGTCAACCCGAGGCAGGTCTCCCATGGCTGGAAACACCCCCGGCCCCGTTCGTATCCTCGTGGTGGACGACGACCCCGGTGACGTCCTGATGATCGAGGAGGCCCTCGCCGACTCCGACGTCGACAAGGTCATCGACGTCGTCAGCGACGGCCAGGAGGCGATGGAGTTCCTGCGCCAGGAGGGCCGGCACACCGAGGCCCGCCGCCCCGACATGATCCTGCTCGACCTGAACATGCCCCGGATGGACGGCCGGCAGGTGCTCGGCGAGGTCAAGCAGGACGACGACCTGCGTACCATCCCGATCGTGGTGCTCACCACCTCCAACGCCGACACCGACATCGTGGGCAGCTACACCCTCCAGGCCAACGCGTACGTGACCAAGCCGATCGACCTGGACGACTTCAACGACGTGGTGCGCCGGATCGACGAGTTCTTCGGCCGCGTCGTGGTGCTGCCCAAGCGCGGCTGACCGCGCCCACCGCACGGCGTCAGTGTCGGCCGTTCTCGGCGGCGGTGACCGTGAGGCGGTGGCGGGTGTTGTCGCCGCTGGAGAACGGCCAGAGCCGGTCGGCGTGTTCGACCAGTCGGGCGAGCTGCTCGCGGGTCAACCCCGCCGAGGAGATCGACGCGTGCACGTCGGCCCGGTACCGCCCGTCGTCGTCGCGGCCCAGCCGCGCCTCCGCGCGGACCTGCACGGTGTGCGCCTCGTCGGTGATCTCCCCGGCCGCCTCGACCGCCGCGTGGTGCAGGCAGGACGCGAAGGCGGCGGCCAACAACTGCTCCGGGGTCAGCCCGGTGCAGTGCGGCGCCAACGGGGAGGCCAGGGCGCTCGACAGCCCCCCGTCGTCGGTGCGGACGTGCCCCCCCTCGGCGGTCGCGGCGGCCTCGTGCAGCCAGGAACTCGGATCCGGCATCGCGTTCCCCCCTCAGTCACCCGCCCGGCTACCCGGCCCCGACCTGGTGAAACCGCCTGGCCTGCGGTCAGTCGGCCGGGCCGTCGCAGGGGACCGCCGCCTGGGTCGCCTCGGCGGCCGCCTGCTCGGTCCACGGGGACAACTGCCCCTCGCGCTGCCGGGGTGGGCGGCCTGCGGCGAGCATCGGCACGTACACCCGGGCGTCGACCGCCTCGGCCAGCAGCAGCGCCGTGACCAGGCTGGTGGGGCGGTGCTCCGGGTCGTCGTCCATCAGTTGCCGGCAGAGCACGGCGACCTCCGGCGGCAGGCCCTCGATCTGCGGCAGGCGCTCCGGCGGCTGCTGGCGGCGGGCGCCGAGCAGTTGCGTGGTGCTGTGCGCCGGGTACGGCAGCCGGCCGGTCAGGCAGTAGTGCAGCAGCACGCCGAGGGCGTACATGTCGGCGGCGGGGGTGGCGGGACACCCGTCGAGCTGCTCCGGGGCCAGGTATGCCGGGGTGCCCACCACCATCCCGTCCGGGATCTCGTCGGCCGCGCCGGCCGACGTGGCGATGCCGAAGTCCAGCACCTTCGCCCCGCTGGGCGTGAGGATGACGTTGGCGGGCTTCACGTCGCGGTGCACGATGTCGTGCGCGTGCGCGGCGGCCAGCGCCGCGGCGACCTCCGCGCAGACCCGGACCGCGATGCGCCAGTCCAGCGGCCCGGCGCGCAGGTGCGCGGCGAGGGTCTCGCCCTCCGCCAGCTCCATCACGATGTACGGCAGTGTCCTGCCGGGCAGCGTGGAGGAGGTGCCGAAGTCGTGCACGCTGGCCACGTTCGGATGCACCAGCCGGGCGGCGGAGCGGGCCTCGGTGCGGATCCGTTCCAGGGCGGTCGGCTCGTCGTGACTGGGGGAGATCAGCTTCACCGCGACCGGCCGGTCGAGCACCATGTCGTGGGCCTGCCACACCTCCGACATCCCACCGATGCCGATGCGCTGTTCGAGCTGGTACCGCCCGTCCAGCGTCCTCATCGACCGCTCCTCGTCCCGCCCGCCGTACCGGCGGGTCAATCCCGTCGCCCCCGCCCGGTACCCGGCGGCCGGAGCGGGCAAACCCGAGCGGCCCTCGCGCCCGATCTCGCCACGCGGCTGCGGGCGGGCGCGGTAGCTTCCATCGGGGCGCTGCCCCCGCCGGCCTGAAGCTGTTGCCAGCCGACCGGCTGGCCGCCGAGGACCGCTTCACGATCGGGCGGTGCGAGTGCCGAGCAGGTGACGGAGGGGCGATGGCCGGGGTGGTGGTGCGGTTCGTCGGCGGGCCTGCCGACGATCAGGTGCGGGACGTGCCGGCCGGCCCCGACGGGGCACCCCCGCAGCGCTGGGTGCTGCGTCATCCGGGCGGTTCCGCGCAGCCGGTCGGCGCGGCCGCCGACCACCTCTACGCGCGCGACCGCCCCGACGACACCGGCACCTGGACGATGCGCTTCATCCGCACCTACCCCTTGGGCATGACCCAGTGAGCCGCACCCCGGAGTCGACCGGGTGTGCCGCGTCGGCCTGGCGGCGGCGGTGCTCCGGGGGCGACCGGGCGCTCGGCGGGGCACGCCGGAGGGCGGCCGGGCCCCGCGCGGGGCGTCTCAGGCCGGGCCCCGCGCGGGGCGTCTCAGGCCGGGCCCTCGCGCGGGGCGTCTCAGGCCGGGGTCGCGCCGGTGGTGGCCAGGATGACCGAGGCGACCAGCGCCGGCTCGTCGTGCATCGGCACGTGGCCGCAGCCGGCCAGGTCGACGTGCCGGGCGAGCGGCAACCGCTGGCGGGCCACCGCCGCCTGCCGGTACGGCAGGACCCGGTCCCGGGTGCCCCAGGCCACGGTGACCGGCACGGTCGGGGCACCGGTGAAGGCGTAGTCCCGGCCGGCGCGGGCCACCGCCCGGAAGGCGCGGGCGTCGCGCAGCGCGCGGGCGTCGGCCAGGGCCACGTCCACGGCGAGTGCGGCGGGGCGGGCGAAGATCATGCCGAAGGCGAGGGCGCGCAGCGCCGGCCGGGCCAGGACGGCCCGCAGCGCCGGGGCGGGAATCCGGGCCGCCGCCCGGTGGGTGGTCAGCACGCCGAGCGCCCAGCGCAGCTCCCGGGGGGTGCAGAAGCCGGCCGGGGAGAGCGCCGTGGCCGACGCGACCCGGCCGGCGGCGGCGAGTTCCAGGGCGATCGCGCCGCCGAGGCTGTTGCCGGCCACGTGCGGGCGGTCCAGCCCCAACGCGGCGAAGACCTCCGTCACGGCGTCGACCACGCCGGCCATGTCCCTGGGCAGCCCGCCCGCCGGCACGGGGGACCGGCCGAAGCCCGGCAGGTCCAGCGCGATCACGTCGTGGTGGGCGGCCAGCAGGTCCAGCACCGGCGTCCAGGCCGCCCAGTGGTGGCCGATGCCGTGCAGCAGCACCAGCGGCGGGCCGCTGCCGCGCCGCTCGAAGGCGACCGAGGGCCGGCTCACCGCCGCTCGTCGGCGGTGTGCGCGCCGAAGCCGCGCCCCAGGCTGCGGACCTGCTCCTCCATCTGCGGCACGAGGGTGCGGGAGTTGCGCCCGATCAGCCGGTCGGCCAGCGGGCTGACCAGCACCGACCGGGCGGCCTGCACCAGGCCGAGCGCCCTCGGGACGTACACCCGGCGGCGGCGGCGCTCGATGGCGTCGACGAACGCGGCGGCGCAGGCCTCGACGGTGGTGGTCCCCCCGACCGGCCAGGGCAGCCGGGACAGCGAGGCGTCGAACGCGGGCAGGTCGGCGCGGGCGTCGCGGACCAGGTCGGTGTCCACCCACGACGGGTGGGCGGTGCCGACCGCGACGCCCCGGTGGGCCAGTTCCAGCCGGACGGCGGTGCCGAAGTGCTCCACCCCCGCCTTGGACGCGCAGTAGGCGGCCATCCCGGGCAGCGCGGCGAACGCCGCCGCCGAGGAGACGATCAACAGGTAGCCCCGGCTGCGGATCAGCTCGTCGACGGTCGCCGACGCGGTGCGCATCACGCCGATGAGGTTGACCTCGACGGTGCGGACCATCGCCTCCACGTCGCCCACGGCGATGGTGCCCCGGTTGGCCACGCCCGCGTTGGCCACCACCGCGTCGATGCCGCCGAAGACCTCGACCGCGCCGGTGACGGCGGCGCGCAGCGCCGCCTGGTCGGTGACGTCGGCGCGGAACCAGGCGTGCCCGGGGCCCAGCTCGGCGGCGAGGGCGGCCAGCCGCTCCGGCTCCAGGCCGACGAGCGCGAGCCGGGCGCCGCGCGCGGCGGCCTGCCGGGCGGTGTGCGCGCCGATGCCCCGGGCGGCCCCGGTCACCAGGACGACCCGGCCGGCCAACGAATGTCTCACCCGAAGCAAGTTACCACCGGGTAGGTCCGTGGGGGAACACCCGACGCCGCCGCGCCACCGGGTCACGCGGGGCCGGCGGCGGGGCGAACCCGCCACGGGCGGGCCGGCGGTATCGGCCCCGCCGGCCCGCACAGCTGGTACACAGGGGGTGCCGAGGTGGGACACAGTCGGTCGTCCCACGATGGGAGGCATGGTCATGGAGGGGCGGGCCGCGCAGGGCCGCATCGAGCTGCGCCGCCCGGACGGGGAACCCGTCCGGGTGCTGGTGGTCGACGACGAGGCCACGCTGGCCGACCTGCTCTCGATGGCCCTGCGCTACGAGGGCTGGCAGGTCCGCACCGCCGGCAACGGGATGACGGCGCTGAGCGCCGCCCGGCAGTTCCAGCCCGACGCGGTGGTGCTCGACGTGATGCTGCCCGACCTGGACGGCTTCCAGGTGCTGCGGCGGCTGCGCGAACACACCCCGACCGTGCCGGTGCTCTTCCTGACCGCCCGGGACGCGGTGGAGGAGCGCATCGCCGGGCTCACCGTCGGCGGCGACGACTACGTCACCAAGCCGTTCAGCCTGGAGGAGGTGATCGCCCGGCTGCGCGCCCTGCTGCGCCGCTCCGGGTTCGCCGTCGCCACCCGGGAGGAGGCGGTGCTCACCGTCGGCGACCTCAGTCTGGACGAGGAGAGCCACGAGGTGCGCCGGGGCGGCCAGTTGATCACGCTCACCGCCACTGAGTTCGAGCTGCTGCGGTACCTGATGCGCAACCCCCGTCGGGTGCTCAGCAAGGCACAGATCCTCGACCACGTCTGGAACTACGACTTCGGCGGGCAGGCCAACGTCGTGGAGCTCTACATCTCGTACCTGCGGAAGAAGATCGAGGCCGGCCGGGCGCCGATGATCCACACGCTGCGCGGCGCGGGGTATGTCCTCAAGCCCGCCGACTGACCGGCCGCGCGGGTGGCTGGCCGGCCGGTCCCTGCGTACCCGGCTGGTGGTCGCCGTGGTGGCGCTGCTGGCCCTGGTCAGCGTGGGCATCGGCGGCCTGACCACGGTAGCGCTGCGGCACTTCCTGATCCAGCAGGTCGACGACCAGCTCACCCCCGACGAGCGCCGTCGCGGCGAGGGCCGCCCCGCCTGGCTCACCGACCCGCCCACGCCGCCGCGCGCCGTCGAGCTGCCGCCGGGCTTCCCGGCCGGCGCGATCGTCGCCCGGGTCACCGACGGCCGGGTCGTCGAGGCGAAGATCCGCACCCCCGCCGGTACGACCCTGCCGCTGGCCACCGACGCGGCGGCCCCGCTGGCCGCCCTGGCCGCCGAAGCCCGACCCCGCACGGTGGAGCTCGGCGAGCGGGGCGACTACCGGGCGGTGGCCCGGCGCTTCGCCGACGGCGAGGTGCGGGTCTTCGCGCTGCCGCTGGCCGGCGTCGCCGAAACCGTCTGGTGGATGGTGCTGGCCCAGGCCGGGGTGGCCGCCGCCGGCCTGGGCGTCGCCGGCGGCCTCGGCGCGCTCATCGTCGGGGTCACCCTGCGACCGCTGCGCCGGGTGGCCGCCACCGCCACCCGGGTCACCGAGCTGCCGCTGGACCGGGGCGAGGTCGCCCTGTCGGTGCGGGTCCCGGCCGCCGACACCGACCCCCGCACCGAGGTCGGGCAGGTCGGCGGCGCGCTCAACCGGATGCTCGGGCACGTCGCCGCCGCGCTCGCCGCCCGCCAGGCCAGCGAGACGCGGGTACGCCAGTTCGTCGCCGACGCCAGCCACGAGCTGCGCACCCCGCTGGCGGCCATCCGGGGGTACGCCGAGGTGGCCCGCCGGGGCCGCGACCGGGTCCCGCCCGACGTGGCGCACGCGCTGCGCCGGGTCGAGTCGGAGAGCGCCCGGATGACCAGCCTGGTCGAGGACCTGCTGCTGCTGGCCCGCCTGGACTCCGGCCGGCCGCTGGCCGTGGAGCCGGTGGACCTGACGGCGCTGGTCGTCGACGCGGTCAGCGACGCCCATGCCGCCGGTCCGGAGCACCGCTGGCAGCTCGACCTGCCCGACGCCGAGCAGGTGGTGCCCGGCGACGCCGCCCGGCTGCATCAGGTGGTGGCGAACCTGCTGGCCAACGCGCGCGTGCACACCCCGCCGGGGACCACCGTCGTGACCCGGCTCGCCCCCGCGCCGGGGTCGGTGGCGCTCAGCGTCACCGACGACGGCCCCGGCATCCCCGCCGACCAGCAGGGCGAGGTCTTCGAGCGCTTCGCCCGCGGCGACAGCTCCCGGTCGCGCGCCCACGGCAGCACCGGCCTCGGGCTGGCCATCGTGGCGGCGGTCGTGGAGGCCCACCACGGCCGGGTCGAGGTCACCAGCCGCCCCGGGCGCACCGCCTTCACCGTCACCCTGCCGGCGGGCAACCCGTAGGCGGCCCCCAGCGGGACCGCCCGGAGGCCGCCGCCCGGCGCGGCGCCCGGCGGGGGGCTCCGCCCGGCTGGCAGACTCTCGGTCGTGTACCGGGAACGCGGCACCAGCCTGGCGGGAGCGGTGCTCTGGGAGAGCATCAGCAGCGGGACCGGGCCCGTGCGGGTGTTGCCGGACGGCTGCCTGGACCTGTTGTGGTCGTCGCGGCGAGGACTGCTGGTCGCCGGGCCGGACCGCACGGCGCACCTGTCGACGAGCGCGGCCGGCGAGCGCTGGGTGGGGCTGCGGCTGCCGCCCGGCGTCGGCCCGGCCGTCTTCGGCGTCCCCGCCGACGAGCTGCGGGACCGGCGGGTGCCCCTGGTGGACCTGTGGGGGCCGGTCGGCGTCGGGGTCGAGGACCGGGCGGCCGGCGGGCGGGGCGTCACCGCCGTGCTGGCGGAGGTCGTCCGGGACCGGTTGCGGGCGGCCGGTGGCCCGGATCCGCTCGGCGCGCACCTGGCGGCCCGGCTGGCCGTGGGGCGGCCGGTCGGCGCGGTCGCCGCCGAGGTCGGCCTCGGCGACCGGGCGTTGCACCGCCGCTGCCGGCACCTGTTCGGGTACGGCCCGAAGACCCTCGCCCGGATCCTGCGGATGCGCCGGGCGCTGGCCCTGGCCCGCGCCGGCACGCCGCTGGCCGAGGTGGCCGCCCGCGCCGGGTACGCCGACCAGGCGCACCTGACCCGCGACGTGCGCGAGCTGGCCGGGGTGCCCCCGGGCGTGCTGTTACGGGACCGACCCCGTGCCGCCGCTCGCTAAGCCCGCCGCCCTCAGGAAGCCCGCCGCCCTCAGGAGGGGGGGCGGGCTGGCGGCCGGCACGGGCAGCGGGGCGTACAGGTCGACGCCGGTGCCGTCGGGGTCGAGCAGGACCGCGTACCGCTGGCCCCAGTCGGCGTCCCACGGCGCCAGGTGGCCCTCGAAGCCGGCTGCGGTCAGCTCGCCCCAGTACCGGTCCACCTCGGCCGGGTCGGCGCAGCGGAACGCCAGGTTGGCCCGCGCGCTGCCGGTCGGCGGCGTGTGGTCCGGGTCGTAGCTGCGGATGCTCTCCACGGTGTCCCAGGCCAGCCGGGGGCCGCCGGCCACGCCGAACTCCACGTGCGACGCGGCCTCCGCGCCGGCCGGGATGTCCAGCCCCAGGCGTCGGTAGAAGTCGAGGGTCCGGGCCATGTCGGTGACCGGCAGGCTGACGAGGTCGAAGCGAGGTGTCATGGCCGCAGACGGTACGGCCCCCGCCGGCGCGGCGTCTTGAACGGAACGGACACCGGCGGAGTCCCCGGTGTGGCGGTCGCCGGCCGCCCCGGCGCAGCGTGTGCACCGTCTTCCTGCCGGCGGTCGCGCCCCCTGCGGAGGCGACCCGTAGGCCGGTCACGGCGCGAGCGCCGCCGCCGGGACGAAGTCGCTTGTGGTGGCCCGCACGACCAGCTCGGGCTCCAGCCGCGCCGACTGCGTGCTCCCCGAATCCAACAGGGCCAGCAGCGCGTGCAGGGCCCGCGTGCCCATGTCCCGCAGCGGCGTGCGGATGGAGGTCAGCGGCACCAGCAGCTTGGCGTCCACGTCGATGTCGTTGTAGCCGATCACGGCGATCTGCCGGCCCACGCGCAGGCCGTGGTCGCGCAGGGTGCCCATCGCCCCGATGGCGGCGAAGTCGTTGACCGCGAAGACGCCGTCCGGCCGACCGAT
The DNA here is from genome assembly GCF_049841815.1 of Micromonospora sp. DT233. Lineage (NCBI taxonomy): Bacteria > Bacillati > Actinomycetota > Actinomycetes > Micromonosporales > Micromonosporaceae > Micromonospora > Micromonospora sp. DT233. The sequence goes on from NZ_JBNCLB010000005.1 coordinate 206,311, forward strand.
CTGCAACAGTCGGTCCATCGCCGACGCCCCGCCGGCGACGTCGAAACTCGACGGGATCACCAGCCGCGGGTCGACCGGCACCCCGCGGGCCGTCGCGGCGGCGACGAAGCCGGCCACCCGGTCGGCGGAGGTGCTGGCGTGGGCGGGGCCGGCGACCACCGCGAGCCGCCGGCAGCCGACGTCGATCAGATGCTCGGCGGCGAGCCGGCCGCCGAAGCGGTCCCGGCCGGTCACCGAGGGGAAACCCCGCGAGGCCCGGCTGACCAGCACGAACGGCACCCGGTCGGCGGCGAGCCGCGCCAGGGTCGGATCGTTGCGCCGGGCGTCGCCGATGATCAGGCCGTCGACCCGTTCGCCGATGAACCGCTGGATCCGCACGGTCCGGCCGTCGTCGTCGTCCCAGGAACTGCTCACCACCGCCTGGTAGCCGGCGCCGGCGGCGGCGGCGTCGATGCCCTCGAACACGGTGGCCAGCACGATGTCGGTGATCCGGGGGACCAGCACGCCGATCACCCCGGTCTTGCCGCTGCGCAGGCTCGCCGCCCAGCGGTCCCGGTGGAACCCCAGCTCCTTGGCGGCCTCGGTGATCCGCGTCGCGGTGGCGGGGCTGACCCGCACGTCGTCGCCGCGCAGCACCCGGGACACAGTGGAGACGTGCACACCGGTGACGCCGGCGACGTCGCGCAGGGTCACCCGCTTGTTCACTGTGCCTCCCATCGAATCGCGTCGGTCGCCTACCCGGCAACCTAGCCGAGATGACTGCCGCCGAACACATCGAAGGCCGTTCCTGAGGACCGTGGCGCGGCGACCGGGGGCAGGAGCGGCGGGACACCGGCGCCCGCCCGCCCGGTCGAACCGGGCGGGCGGGACAGCGGTCAGCGGACCGCCGACGCCGGCGGGCTCAGCCGGCGGTGCCCAGGATCTCCTCGCGGGCCTGCCGGTACGCGGTGGAGAGCAGCATCTCCGGTTGCGAGTAGACGACGAACCGGACGCCGAGTGCGATCCAGCGGCGGGCCTCCTGCGGCGAGTAGGCCAGCATGCCGGCGACCCGGCCGGCGGCGACCACCCGCTCGACGAACGCGACCGCGTGCTTGTCCACCTCGGGGTGGGTCGGCTGGTAGCCCAGGCCGAGCTTGACCGACAGGTCGGCGCGGCCGAGCATCAGCACGTCGAGGTCGGCGGCGAGGATGTCGTCCAGGTTGGTCAGTCCCGTGGGGGTCTCCACCAGGGCGACCGTCGTGGTGTTCTCCGCCGCCCAGGCCAGGTAGCTGTCGAAGTCGCCGCGCGCGGTGCCGTGCCCGGCGACCCGGGCCGCCGAGCAGAGCGTCCGGTCCCCGGTCGGGGGGTACCGGGTGAGGCGGACCACCTCGGCGGCCTGCTCCCCGGTCTCCACCAGCGGCAGCACCACCCCGCCGGCGCCGCTGTCGAGGGACCAGAGCAGGTCCTTCTCCTCGATCCGGCGCAGCCGGACCAGCGGGGTGGTCCCCGCCGAGCCGGCCGCCCGCACCATGCTCAGCACGCTCTGCTCGTCGGCGGCGGCGTGCTCGGTGTCGATGACCAGGAAGTCGTAGCCGAGGCAGCCGAGGATCTCGCCGAGCGCCGGCTCCTGGAGCAGGGTGAGGCTGCCCAGGGCGACCCCACCCTCGCGCAGGGTGGCGGCCAGCCGGCTCGGACGGGGATACATCAGGACTCCAGCTTCTGCACCGAGGCGCAGTCGCGGGCGACCGGCACCTCGCCGACGATCTTCAGGGCAGCGTCGACGACCGAGCCGTCGTGCCAGCCGGAGACCTCCGGAAGCTTCTCAATGATCTTGTTGTCGAGCAGCCACTTGCCGTCCTGGGCCACCACCGCCTCGGTGTCCACCCGACCGTTGGGGTCCATGTACGGCCACTGGTCGGTGCCGTAGAGCTTGCCGATCGTCTCCGCCGGGACCTTGGTCCGCTCGGCAACGATCTTGACGACCTCGTCCTTGTTGGCGGGATCCTGGTAGAACCGGACCCCCTCCAGCCAGCCCGCCGTCCACCGGGCGGCGACCTCCGGCCGCTTGGCGATGAAGTCCTGGGACATGGTGATCAGGCCCTGCTGCTGCTCCGGGGCCACCTCGTTCATCGCGAGCACCCGCTTGGCCTGCCCGCCGCTGATGAGCTGGTACGCCAGCGGCTGGACGACGAACCCGGCGTCGACCGCCCCGCTCTTGAGCGCGTTGGCGGTGTCCGGGTAGCTCAGGGTCACCACCTGCGCCAGGTCGGACTGCGTCATCCCGGCCCCCTCCAGCGCCCGGTCCAGCCAGTACTCGGTGGTCGACCCCTTGGCCAGGATGGCGACCTTCTTGCCCTTGAGGCCGGCGACGCTGGTCAGCCCGGCGTCGAACGCCTCGGTCCGGGCCAGCAGCAGGTTGTCCGAGGCACACCGGTACTGCTGCCGGTCGGCCACCGCCCGCACCCGCAGCCCCTGGTTGACCGCGTTGAACAGCGCGCCGCCGGTGCCGGGGATGTTCACGTCCAACTTGCCCTGGCCCTGCACCGCCAGCCGGGAGTAGATGTCGGCGTTGCTGAACTCCACCTCGATCTGGTGCTTGCCGAAGAACCCCTTCGCGTCGGCCACCATCATCGGGGCCAACGACAGGATCTCCAGCGAGTTCACCGTCACCTTGGCCGTACCGTCGGCGCCGGTCGAGTCCTCGGCGTCGTCACCGCAGGCGGCGGTGCCGAACAGCAGCGAGACACCCAGCAGCGCGGCGAGCACGCCTGTCTTGTTGATTGTCATTTCTGGCCTTCCGTCCACCCGAAGAAGCGCCGCTGCACCCGCAGCGTCACCGTGGTCAGCACAAAGCCCATCGCCGCGATGACCGCGAGCGTGGCGTACATGTTGTCGATCTGGTAGATCTGCCAGTAGCGCCACGTCATCGAGCCGACGCCGTCGCTGGCGGCGAGGAATTCCCCGGCGATCGTGCCCAGCAGGGCCAGCCCGGCGGCCAGCCGGATGCCGGCGAAGATGGACGGCAGGGCACCCGGCAGGATGATCTTCCACAGGATCTGCTGCCGGTTGGCGCCCAGGTTGCGGGCCATCAGGATGAGCCGCTCGTCGACCTGGAGCACCCCGGACATCGCGTTCACCACGGCCGGGAAGAACGAGATGATGGCGGCGAGCACGACGATCGGCCGGCCGCCGGTGCCGAAGATGACCAGCAGCAGCGGCAGGATGGCCACCACCGGGATCGGGTACGTGATGGCGATCAGCGGATCGATCACCACCCGGACCCACCGGGAGCGCCCCATCGCGATGCCCAGCAGGGTCGCCGGGAGCACGCCGAGGAGGAAGCCGAGCAGGATCCGCTGTGCCGTGATGCCCACGTTCGACAGCAGCTCCCCGGAGGAGACCAGCGCCACGAGGGCCCGTACGCACTCCGACGGGGCGGGGAAGAAGGTCTTGTCGATCAGCCCGGCCATGCTGCCCGCCTGCCAGAGCAGCAGCACCACAAGCACCGGGACCATGCTGCCCAGCCCGCTGCTGAGCAACTTGAACGTCCGCCCCGGCGGGCGTTCGGCCCGGGGGTCCACCGCATAGCGGACCACCGGCGGGGAATGCTCGGCCGCCCGGTCGCGGGTCGGCACGCTGCTCTCGGTCATCGTTCCCCCTTCACTTCCGCCCACTCGGCCGCCATGGTGGCGTCCCGAAGCTGCGCCCAGAGATGACGCTTCAGCTCGGTGAAGCGCGGATCGAGCTCGACGTCCCGGTCCCGGGGCCGGGCGAACGGCACCCGGATCTCCTCGACCACCCGGGTCGGCCGGGAGCCGAGCACGATGATCCGGTCCGCCAACAGCAGCGCCTCCTCGATGCTGTGCGTGATGAACAGGACCGTCTTGCGGTGCTGGGACCAGACCTGCAGCAGCTCGTCCTGCAGCAGGGTCCGGGTCTGCGCGTCCACCGCCGCGAAGGGCTCGTCCATCAGCAGCACCTCGGGGTCGCTGGCCAGGGCGCGGGCGATCCCGGCCCGCTGGCGCATGCCGCCGGAGAGCTCGTGCGGCTTGGCGTCGGCGAACGCCTCGATCCCCATCATGGCCAGGTGCTCCCTGGCGATCTCCCGGCGTCGTCGGGCCGGGACCCCGTGCAGCTCCAGGCCGAACGCCACGTTGTCCAGGATCGACCGCCAGGGGATCAGCGCGTAGTCCTGCCAGACGATCGAGGTGAGCGGGCCGCCGGCGGTGCGGTCGCCGACGAAGCGGATCTCCCCGCTGTCCGGCCGGCGCAGCCCGCCCAGCAGCCCCAGCAGCGTCGACTTGCCGCAGCCGCTGGGCCCGATGACGCAGACGAACTCCTCCGCCTCGATGGCGACGGTGAGGTCTTCCACCACCGACAGGCGGCTCCCGTCGGCCTTGGGGTAGCCCTTGGCCACCTTGTCGATCTCGATACGCATCTCACTGACCTCCGTGGGTCGGCAGGTCGCGGTGGTGGTCGTACCACCAGTCGGCGATGTCCCGTCGCCGGGCGAACCAGACCCCGGGCAGCTCCTGCGCCCAGGCGATGAGGTCCCGCAGCGCGGAGGCGCGACCGGCCTGCCCGATCAGCCGGGCGTGCAGGCCGATCGAGATCATCTTGGGGGAGGTCTCGCCCTCCTCCCACAGGTACTCGATGCCGCGTCGACAGTTCTCGAAGAAGTCGGTCGGGTTGCCGTAGCCGGGGCTGAAGGCGAACCGGCCGTCGTTGTACGTGTGGGTGTAGGGCACGACCAGGTGGCGCGCGTCGCCCACCCGCATCCAGTACGGCAGGTCGTCGTTGTAGGCGTTCGAGTCGTACCGGAAGCCGCCCTCCTCCACGAGCAGCCGCCGGGTCCGGTCCGAGGGGGCGTACCGGGAGTACCAGCCGACGGGCCGTTCACCGCAGACCTCGCCGATCAGCTCCACCGCCCGCCGGATCTCCTCGCGCTCCTGCGCCTCCGTCATCGACGACGGCTCCCGCCAGCGCAGCCCGTGCGCGCAGATCTCATGGCCGGCGGCGACGAAGGCCCTGGCCAAGGGCCGGTTCCGGGCCAGCGCCTCGGCGCAGCCGTAGACCGTGACCGGGGTGCCCATCCGCTCGAAGAGCCGCATCAGCCGCCACGCGCCGGCCCGGCTGCCGTACTCGTAGACGGACTCCTGGGAGAGGTCGCGGTGCTCCGCGCTCGTCGGGGTGTACGAGATCTCGCCGACCCACTCGTTGACGCTGTCGCCGTCGAGGAGGCTGTGCTCGGCGCCCTCCTCGTAGTTCAGGCAGAGGCTCACCGCGACCCGTGCCCCACCGGGCCATTCCACCCGGGGCAGGTCCGGGCCGTAGCCGACGAAGTCCCGCTGGGTGCCGGGTTCGACTTTGATCACCATGGGGTCATGTCCTTTCTGCCGGGGGTGTGCGATCCGACGGGGCCGGGGGGTGGGCCGCCGGTGAGATCTGCTGCCCCGCCGCGTGCCAGCGAGGTCAGGTGTCGCAGGGGGGTGGCGCCGGTCGCCCGGGTCAACCGCCGGAGCAGTTCGGCGGCCCCGGCCGGCGCCGCGGGTTCCCGGAGCAGCTCGGCGTCGACGGCGGCCGACTCGTCGGCCGTCATCGGCTCCTCCCGGTCCCCGGGGTGGAACCGGGCCCGCGCGTCGAGCCGCCGGCCGGCGCGGGTCGTCACCTCGACCACGGCCGGTCGCCCGGCCGGGTAGCCGTCGTCCAGGCCCGGGTCGTGGCGCACGGTGACCCGTTCGGCGAGCCGGGCGGCCAGCGCCCGCCGCTCGTCGGGGAGGCGACCGCTCGGGGCGCCCGGGTCCAGGTCGAGCAGCCCGCAGGCCACCGCCCACGGGATGCTGAACTGCCGGGCCAGCCGGTTGGCGGGGGACCGCTCGGCGAGCAGGGCCGCCCCGGCGTAGGTGCGCACCGTGACCGCCGCGACGTCGGCGGCCGGGACCTCCCGCGCCACCGCGCGGGCCACCGTCCAACTGGTCAGCGCGTGCGCGCACACCCCCACCGGCTTGAAGTAGGCCTCGGGCAGCAGCGGTCGGGCGGTCAGCGCGGCGCTCGCCGCCGCCGGCGCGGGCGGGCCCTGGTGGGCGATCCGGCCGAAGTGGGCCACCGCCGGGTCGGTCGCCGGGAAGCCGTCGCGCACCAGGTACGCCATCGAGAGCCCACCGGCGGTGCCGAGGGCGGGCAGCAGGTGGTGTGCCGGCTGCCCGCGACGGGTCGACGGCTCCGGGCCGGTCAGCGCGACGGTCAGCGCCAGGTTGGCCGCGGTGGTCAGTGCGGCGGTGTCCAGCCCGACGGCGACCCCCGCCGCGGTGGCCGCGGCGGCGGCGCCCCAGCCGCCGTGCGGGTGCACCCCGGCCCGGGGCGCGCCGAGCAGCAGGCCCAGCCGCGCGCCCACCTCCCAGCCGACGGCCAGCGCGCGGAGGAAGACCGACAGGCTGGCGTCGGCGTCCTCGGCGGCGGCCAGGCCGGCGGCGTACGCGTGCAGCCCCGGGTGCCCCCGGGACTCCCGCAGCCCCTCGTCGCACTGGCTGGTGGTGATCGCCGCCGCCGTCACGGCCGCCGCCCGGGCCGGCTGGTCGGTCCCGCCGGACGCGGGGAGCACGGTGCAGCGCCCGTCGGGGGTGCCGTCGGCGGCCAACCCGGCGGGAAGGTGGCCGGCCGCCGCCGCCGCGTTGGCGGTCAGCCGGGCGGCGACCCGCCGCACCTGGGCCTGCCCGGCGGCGGTGTCGAGCAGGGCGTCGGCCGCGGCCACGCCGGCCGCCACCAGCTCGGCCAGCACGTCGCCGGGCCGGGCGGTGGGTGGCACCCCGCCGACGTGGTGCTCCGCGCGGTTCACGGCGTGATCACCTGCTTGCCGAGCACCCGCCGGTCGGCCATCGCCTGGTGCGCCCGCGCCGCGTCGGCCAGGGGCAGCACCACGTCGACGCGCGGGGCGAGCCGTCCGGTGGCCACCAGGTCCAGCACCCGGGCGATCTCGTCGGGGCGTTGGCTGCGCGACCCGCGCAGCTCGTACTCGTTGCGGAAGGTCTGGATGAGGTCGAGCCGGGGGTGCTCGCCCGCGTGCCCACCGCCGACGATCAGCCGGCCGGTCGGCGCGAGGGTGCCCAGCGCGGCCTCGAAGACCTCGCCGCCGATGTGCTCGACGATCACGTCGAAGCCCGCGCCCCCGGTGATCTCGCGGGCCGTCGCCGGCCAGTCGTGCTCCCTGGTGCTGAGCACCGCGTCGGCGCCGAGGGAGGAGACGAAGTCGGCCTTCGCCGGGTCACCCACCAGCCCGACGACCCGGGCGCCGCCGAGCTTGGCGAGCTGGACCACCGCGTGCCCCAGTCCGCCGGCGGCGCCCGGCGCGAGCACCCAGTCGCCCGGGGCCAGCCGCCCGATGGAGTACAGGGTCCGCCACGCCGTGCCGAAGGAAATGGGCGTGGCGGCGGCCACCACCGGATCCAGGTCCCCGATCTCCAGCAGGCCGTGGGCCGACACCACGGCGTGCCGGGCGTAGCCGCCCCACCGGGTGACGCCCGGCATGTCCGCCCGGGCGCAGAGGTTGGCCAGGCCCGACAGGCACCGGTCGCAGGTCCCGCAGGGGGTGTTGGGCAGCGCCAGCACGCGGTCGCCCGGCCGCCGGTCGACCACCCCGGGGCCGACCTGCTCCACCACTCCGACGACCTCCCGGCCCAGCACGTGCGGCAGGCGCAGCGGCATCCGGGAGACCCCGCCGCGCAGGTCGGCGTCCAGGTGGTTGACGGCGACGGCCAGCACCCGCAGCATCACCTCGCCGGGCCCGGGCGCCGGCAGCTCGACGTCGGTGCGGGTCAGCACCTCCGGGCCGCCGTACTGGTCGAACATCACGGCTTCGGTCTTCACGGTCGACGTCCTTCCACCATGTCGTGCAGGGCCCCCGGCACGGCGCCGGGTTCCTCGATGGCCAGGGCGAGGGAGAGGGCCACCCGCGCCTGGGTGCCGGTGAGGTCACCGGCGAAGATCGCTCCGGCCCGGGCGAGTTCGGCCCCGCCGCCGGAGTAGATGGGCCGGACCCGGCCGGCGCCGATCCGGCTGGTGACGACGACTCGCACGCCGCGCCGGTCGGCCTCGCGGACGGCCTGGGCCACGGCCGGCGGCGCGTTGCCCGCGCCGAACGCCTCCACGACGATTCCGGCGGCGCCCGCGTCCAACGAGGCCCGCAGGTGGGTGCCGTCCACCCCGGCGACGAGCTTGACCAGGTCGACCCGGGGCAGCCGATCGGGCACGGGGTGGGCGGCGTAGTGGCTGCCCCGGGCGGCCGAGGAGAGCCGCAGGACCCCGTCGGGGTCGACCAGGGCCAGGACGCCGGCCGTGCCCCCGGAGAACGCCGACACCGCGGAGGTGTGCACCTTGCGGCTCTCCACCGCGGCGCAGGCCACCCCGCCCAGCACGATCGCCGTGCCGACCGGGTGCGGCGCGGCGACCACCCGGATCGCGTCGGTGATGTTGCGGCGGGCGTCGGAGTCGGGCTCGTCGGCGCCGCGTTGGGCGCCGGTGAGCACGACCCGGGCGTCGCGGTCGGTGAGCTGGGCGGTCAGGTACGCCGCCTCCTCGAGGGTGTCGGTGCCGTGCGTGACGACCACCCCGGCGAATCCGTCGGCCAGCTTCGCGCGCACCTGGCGGACGGTGGCCAGCATGTCGTCCAGGGTGAGGGTGAAGCTCGGGCGGCGGGACAGGTCGAAGCCGCACACCTCGACCCCGGCGGGGACCGGGAGCTCCCCCAGCAGGTCGGCGACGGAGTCGGTCACCGCCAGTCCGCCGTCGGGATCCCGCCGCGACGCGATCGTCCCGCCGGTTGCCAGCACTGCGATCCGCACCCGTTCCACCCTCCTGAACAAACGATTGCTCACTTGGCGAAGACGGTTGCACAAACGTTCGCTCACCACAAGAGCTGCGGGAATGTGGACCGGCAACAAATTCGCGTCTGCGGCGTCCGGGCGGGAGCGGGCGGCGGCGGAGTGGCCGGTGTGGCCTCGACGCGGCTGTTCTTCGCGTACGGTGGCAATGGGACAAGGCCGGCTTTCCATCGCAAATGCCACCCAGTTGGGTGTCGGTGGCAGCCGGCTCCGAGACGGCGAGAGGAAGGAGCGGGCCGTGATGCACCTGGCCTACCTGGACGCGGGTTCCGGCAGCCTGATCGTGCAGGCGGTGGTCGGCGGGGCGGCCGGAGTGGCGGTGGCCGCGAAGCTCTACTGGCGTCGGCTCACCACCCGGTTCCGCCGCCGGCCCACCGACCCGTCCTGACCGGACGCACCGGCGATGACGATTCCCGACGCCGGCGTCCGGGTCGAACCCGGCTCCTTCCGCGACCCGGCCAACCGCGTCTTCTACGCCGACGGCGCGGTGCTGCGCGGGCTCGACGCGGGGGCGGCCGAGCACTGGCGGGCCCTGCGCGGCAGCGGCTTCTTCCCGGAGCTGATCGCCGCCGGCAAGGTCTGCGGCACCGAACCGGTCGACCCGACCCCGTTCCGCGCCCCCGACGGCGCGCCCTGGGCGGCGGTGCTGCGCCACGAGCGCGTCCCGTTCGTCTCCCACCCGTACGAGTGGTCGTTCGGGATGCTGCGCGACGCCGCGCTGCTGCACCTGGAGATCCTGCGCGCGGCGCTGGCGGCCGGCTTCACCACCAAGGACGGCTCGGCCTACAACCTGCAGTGGCACGGGACCCGCCCGGTCTTCATCGACGTGGGCTCGTTCGAGCCGGCCCGCGACGGCGAGCCCTGGGCCGGCTATCGCCAGTTCTGCCAGACGCTGCTCTACCCGCTGCTGCTCACCGCCCATCTCGGGGTGGACTTCCAGCCCTGGCTACGCGCCCAGGTCGACGGCATCTCCGCGGAGCAGATGCGCCGCCTCTTCACCGGCACCCGGCGGCTGCTGCCCGGCGTGCCCACCCACGTGCACCTGCACTCCGCGATGCAGCAGCGGCACGCCGCCGCGACCACCAGCGACGTGCGGGCGCAGCTGCGCACCGCCGGGTACTCCCGCGAGCTGGCCCTGGCCGCCGTGCGCCGCATCGAGCGGCTGGTGCGCCGGCTGGCCCCGCGCCACGCCCCGAGCCACTGGGCCGACTACCAGCGCACCTGCACGTACTCGGCGGGGGACCGGGCGGCCAAGGAGCGCTTCGTGGTCGCCGCGCTGAGCGCCGGGCCGCCGCCGGGGCTGGTGCTCGACCTCGGCGCGAACGACGGCCGGTACGCCCGCCTCGCCGCCCGCCACGCCGGCTACGTCGTCGCCGTCGAGCAGGACCCGGCCGTGGTCGACCAGGTGTACGCCGCGCTGCGCGCCGAGGAGCAGCGGCGGGTCCTGCCGCTGGTGCTGGACCTGGCCGACCCGTCGCCCGGCGGCGGCTGGCGCGGCGTCGAGCGGGCCGCCTTCGGCACCCGGGCGCGGGCCGACGTGGTGCTGGCCCTGGCCGTGGTGCACCACCTGGCGATCGGGCGCAACGTGCCGCTGGCCCAGATCGTCGACCAGCTCGCCGACGCCTGCGTCCCCGGCGGGCGGCTGCTGGTGGAGTTCGTCCACCCCGAGGACCCGATGGCCCGACGGCTGCTGGCCAACAAGCCGCCCGGCCTCTTCGGCGACTACCGGCCCGATCAGTTCGCCCGGCTGCTCGCCGCCCGCTGCCGGATCGCGCACCGCGCCGAGCTGCCCTCGGGCACCCGCACGCTCTACGAGGCGGTGGTGGGTGGCTGACCCGGCGCCGGCCTCCGGCCCGGCGTCGGGGCGCCCGGGGCGGTGGGCGGGTCGGTGGGGTGGGTGGCGGGCCGAGGCGGGGCGGCTGCTGGAGCTGGTGGCCCTGGTCGGGCTGGTGGTCACCCAGCCGATGCTGGACGTGCTGGGCCGCACCCCCGACTTCTTCCTGTTCCACCGGGCCACCCGGGGCGAGATGGTGGCCCTGGTGGCCCTGATCGCGCTGGCCCCCACGCTGGTGGTGGCCGGGCTCGGCGCGGCGAGCGGGCTGGCCGGGCGGGCGGTCCGGGCCGGCGCGCACACCGGCACGGTCGGGCTGCTGCTGGCCGCGCTCGCCGTGCAGGTGGGGCGGCACGGCACGGCGCTGCGGGGCGTACCGCTGCTGGTGGTCGCGGCGGCGCTCGGGGCCGCCGGGGCGGCGGCGCACCGGCGGTGGCGCGCGCCGGGCCGGGTGCTGCGGGTGGCCGCCGCCGGCCCGCTGGTCTTCGTCGCCCTCTTCGTCGTGCTCTCCCCGACCTCGGCGGTGCTGCTGCCGCGCGGCCCCGCCGGGGCGGCCGGGGTGGCCGAGCCGGGCGGGCACCCCCCGGTGGTGCTGCTGGTCCTCGACGAGCTGCCGCTGGTCTCCCTGCTCGGCCCGGACGGCCGGGTCGACGCCGCCCGCTACCCGCACTTCGCCGAGCTGGCCGCCGGCTCCACCTGGTACCGCAACGCCACCGGGGTCAGCGGCTGGACCCCGTACGCGCTGCCGGCCCTGCTCACCGGCCGGTACCCGGCGCGGCCGGTCGCCCCGCACTACTCGCAGTACCCGGAGAACCTCTTCACCGCCCTCGGCGGCCGGTACGACATCCGGGCGCAGGAGAGCATCACCCGGCTCTGCCCGCCCAGCCGCTGCGAGGCCCCGCCCGGCCCCCACCCCGGGCTGGGCGCGCTGGTGCGGGAAAGCGGCAAGTTGCTGGGCGGGATCACCGCCCCGGTGCAGAGCGCGGCGGACCCGGAGGAGTCCTACCGGGAGCCGACCGCCGCCGAGGCCGGCCTGGACGCCGCCGAGCCGGTGCCGGCCGACCCGAAGTTCCGCTGGGACAGCCTCGACGACAACCAGCCGGCCCGGTTCACCGCGTTCCTGGCCGGGCTGCGCCCCAGCGACCGGCCGACCCTGCACTTCCTGCACCTGCTGATGCCGCACGCGCCGTGGCAGTTCCTGCCCTCGGGAGCCCGCTACGCCGCCCCCGACGACCTGCCCAATGACGGCCCGGGCTGGGTGGAGCTGGCGCGGGCCCGGCACCTGGCGCAGTTGGGCTACACCGACCGGCTGATCGGCGAGACGCTGCGCACCCTGCGCGCCACCGGCCTCTACGACCGGGCGCTGGTGGCGGTCACCGCCGACCACGGGGTCAGCTTCGCCGCCGGCGCGCAGGGGCGCGGGTTGGCCGCGCTGCGGGCGGCGGCCGGGCAGGTGGCCTGGGTGCCGACGTTCGTCAAGGAACCCGGCCAGCGCGCCGGCCGGGTCGACGACCGCAACTGGGAACACGTCGACCTGCTGCCCACCGTCGCCGACCACGCGCACGTGCGGATCCCGTGGCGCGTCGACGGGCGCTCCGCCCGGCAGGCCCCGCGCGAGCGCGCCGAGAAGCGCTTCTACGACCGGCCCGGCGAGCCGGTCACCCTCCCCGGCGGGGTGCCCGCCCCGGTGCCGCCGCCGACGCCGCACCGCCTGGTGGGGACCACGGTGGGGCAGGTGCCCACCACCGGCGTCGTCGCCCGGGTGGCGGACCTGGCCGCGTTCGAGGCCGTCGACCCCGACACCGGGCGGCTGCCGGCGCTGGTCCGGGGCGCCGTGCCGGCCGCCGTGCCCGAGGGCACGTTGTTGGCCGTCGCCGTCGACGGCCGGGTCGGCGCGGTCGTCCCGGTGCTGCCCGGCGAGGCCGGAGAGGGCCGTTTCGTCGCCTTCCTCCCCGACGACCGGCTGTTCCGCGCGGGCGCGAACCGCCTGGAGGTCTACCGGGTCGGCCCCGGCGACACGCTTCGTCAGCTGAGTGTTTCCTGAGAGTTTTGCCCCCTGCGGCCCGCGCTTCCCGGGCCGACCGATCGGGGGAAACAAACCGTTTCGCCCCGGTTCGGGGTGGCCCGCGCGCCCTTCGGGTTTCCCCGCCCGCCGGCCGGGAACCGGGTGACGCATGCCTCACCGCCGAACCACGGCGGGCGGCGTCGCCGCAACCGTGTTTACCGTGAATGCGAAGGCAATTTCAACGTAGATCTGCCGGCGAAGCGAGGAACACATGACGGAAGTCAAGCTCGATCACCCCGGTGGGCAGCTGTCGATGCCGGTGCATGCGGCGGTCGAGGGCCCCGCCGGCATCGGTGTGAGCAAGCTCCTGAAGGAAACCGGGACGACCACGTACGATCCCGGTTTCGTCAACACCGCGGCCTGCTCCTCCGCGATCACCTACATCGACGGTGACGCGGGCATCCTGCGGTATCGGGGTTACCCGATCGAGCAACTGGCCGAGAAGTCCTCCTTCCTGGAGGTCTCCTACCTGCTGATCTACGGCGAGCTGCCGGGCCAGCAGGAGCTGACCGAGTTCAGCGAGCGGATCCGGCGGCACTCGCTGCTGCACGAGGAGATGCGCCGGTTCTTCGACGGCTTCCCCCGCGACGCGCACCCGATGGCCGTGCTCTCCTCGGCCGTCAGCGCCATCTCGACCTTCTACCAGGACAGCCTGGAGCCGTTCGACCCCGCCCACGTCGAGATGTCGACGGTCCGGCTGATGGCCAAGGTCCCCACCATCGCGTCGTACGCGTACAAGAAGTCCATCGGGCAGCCGCTGCTGTACCCGGACAACTCGCTGGGCTACGTGGAGAACTTCCTGCGCGGGACGTTCGGCGTGCCGGCGGAGCCGTACGAGGTCGACCCGGTGATGGCCAAGGTGCTGGACATGCTGTTCATCCTGCACGCCGACCACGAGCAGAACTGCTCCACGTCGACCGTGCGGCTGGTCGGCTCCAGCAACGCCAACCTCTTCGCCTCGGTCTCGGCCGGCGTGAACGCGCTCTTCGGCCCGCTGCACGGCGGGGCGAACCAGGCCGTGCTGGAGATGCTCCAGAAGATCCACGCCGACGGCGGCGACGTCGCGTCCTTCGTCCGCAAGGTCAAGGACAAGCAGGACGGCGTGAAGCTGATGGGCTTCGGCCACCGGGTCTACAAGAACTACGACCCGCGTGCCGCGATCGTGAAGAAGGCCGCCCAGGACGTGCTCGGCCGGATGGCCAAGCCGGACCCGCTGCTGGACCTCGCGATGCAGCTGGAGGAGATCGCCCTCGCCGACGACTTCTTCGTCTCCCGCCGGCTCTACCCGAACGTGGACTTCTACACCGGCCTGATCTACAAGGCCATGGGCTTCCCGACGAAGATGTTCACCGTGCTCTTCGCCCTGGGCCGGCTCCCCGGCTGGATCGCCCAGTGGCGCGAGATGATCAACGACCCGGAGACCAAGATCGGCCGTCCCCGGCAGCTCTACGTCGGCTCCCCGGAGCGGGCGTACACCTCGCTGACGGAGCGCTGACCGACCGGCGCCACGAACGGCGAACGGGCCGCTACCCCCTGCGGGGTGCGCGGCCCGTTCGCCGTTCTGCTCTGGGACCTGGCCGGCTACGCGCACGAGGCAGCGGAACCGGCCAGCCCTGCTCAGCGCAGGCCGGCGGCGGCCAGCAGGTTGCCCTCGGCGATCCGCGCCGGGGCGCGGCCCCCGCTCATCCGCCGCTCCGCGCGCTCGGCGATGAACGCCGGGGCCTTGGCGATCGCGGCGGCGTAGGCGTTGGTGGTGCGGTGCGCGATGGCCGCCCAGCCGTACTGCTCGTTGACCATGACGCGGGCCCGGCGGGCCAGCACCCGGGCGCGCTCGCGGTCCGACAGCAGGGCGTGCACCGCCTCGGCCAGGTCGTCGGGGTCCTGCGGGGCGAAGGTCATCCCGGTGACCCCCGGGTCGACGATCTCGGCGAGCCCGCCGGTCGCCGAGACGGCCAGCGGCGCGCCGGCCGCCGCCCCCTCCAGGGCGACCATGCCGAACGGCTCGTAGATGCTCGGCACCGCGAAGCAGTCCGAGGCGGCCATCACCGCCGGCAGGTCGGTGCCGCCGAGGAAGCCCGGCATGCTGACCACGCCGCCGAGACCGAGCCGCTGCACCTCGGCCTCCAGGGCCGGCTTGTACGGCCCGTCGCCGACGATCACCGCGCGCAGCCCCGGGTGCCGCTCGCGCAGCCGGGGCAGCCCGGCGATCAGGTGCTGCACGCCCTTCTCGTAGACCAGCCGGCCGGCGAAGGTGACCAGCGGGCCGTCGGCGGCGAAGCGGGACCGGGCCGCGGCGACCGCCGCCGTCGGCACCTTCCAGCGGTGCGGCTCGACGCCGTTGGGCACCACGTCGACCCGGCTGCCGGGGACGTCGAAGAGCGCGCCGACCTCGTCGCGCATGTACCTGGAGCAGACGATCACCCGGTTGGACTCGGTGCTCAGCCAGTGTTCGACGCCGTGGATGGTGCGGTTCATCTCCTCGGGCAGCCAGCCCTGGTGCCGGCCCGCCTCGGTGGCGTGGATGGTGGTGACCAGCGGGACGTCGAGGTGGTCGCGCAGCGTGATGGCGGTGTGGGCGACGAGCCAGTCGTGGGCGTGGACGACGTCGTAGGTGCCGGATTCGCAGGCGCGCAGGGCGGCGCGGGTGAGGGTGTGGTTGAAGGCCATGGTCCAGGCGAGGAGGCTGCTGGTGGCGAGGGGGAAGGTGACGGGGTCTTCGGCGGCGCGGAGGATGCGTACGCCGTCGGCGT
The DNA here is from genome assembly GCF_049841815.1 of Micromonospora sp. DT233. NCBI lineage: Bacteria > Bacillati > Actinomycetota > Actinomycetes > Micromonosporales > Micromonosporaceae > Micromonospora > Micromonospora sp. DT233. The sequence goes on from NZ_JBNCLB010000005.1 coordinate 221,812, forward strand.
ATTCCTCGAGGGGTGCGCCGTCGGTGTGGCGGGTGACGACGGTGACCTCGTGGCCGGCGGCGGCGAGGGCGACGGAGAGGGCGTGGACGTGGCGGCCGAGGCCGCCGACGAGCACCGGCGGGTACTCCCAGGAGAGCATCAGGATGCGGCGGGTCTGCGGGGGCACCCCGGTGCCGGCGGCCGACGGGACGGCCGGACGGGAGGAGAAGGTGGGCCGGCAGGCCCGGTTGATGGTGGTCTGCTGGCCTGCCCGCAAAGTCGTCACATCGAACTCCGTCTGTGCATGGTGAAACGCGCCGACAGCGATGTCGACGTGAGGACGTGGTGAGGGATGGCCGAGAGGCCGAGTGAGGGCGCGTACTGCTCCACGCCCCCGCACCAAGGAAAGGGCATCGGGGCGGGAACCGCACCTTGAGAGCCGGGAACGTGACGAAGACCACCTGAACGGGTGAGGCGGCATCAGGCGGGCGCAATCGGTTACGGCACCATCGGGTGGATTGGGCGAGCCGGCGCCGGGGCATTAGCGGCGTGCGCTGTCGTGGGGGTCCGCCCCGACGGCAGCGCTCATCATCATGGGCTAAGGAGCGACATGCAGGTCTGGCCGGGCGAGCGGTACCCCCTTGGGGCCACCTACGACGGGATGGGCACCAACTTCGCGATCTTCTCGGAGGTGGCCGAGCGGGTCGAGCTCTGCCTGTTCGACGAGTGGGACACCGGCGCGGAGCGCCGCGTGGAGCTGCGCGAGGTCGACGCCTACGTCTGGCACTGCTACATCCCCGGCATCGGGCCGGGGCAGCGCTACGGCTACCGGGTGCACGGCCCGTGGGACCCGGCCAACGGGGTGCGCTGCAACCCGCACAAGCTCCTGCTCGACCCGTACGCCAAGGCCGTCGACGGGGACGTGCAGTGGGACGCCGCCGTCTACGACTACGAGGTGGGCGGCGACCCGGACCGGATGTCGGAGACCGACTCCGCGCCGTACCTGCCCAAGTCGGTCGTGGTGAACCCCTACTTCGACTGGGGCAACGACGCCCCGCCGCGCACCCCGTACCACCACTCGGTGATCTACGAGGCCCACGTGCGCGGGCTGACCATGCGCCACCCCGACATCCCCGAGGAGCTGCGCGGCACGTACGCGGCCATCGCCTCCCCGGTCATGATCGACTACTTCAAGCAGCTCGGGATCACCGCCGTCGAGCTGATGCCGGTGCACCAGTTCGTGCACGACCACCGCCTGACCGACCTGGGGCTGCGCAACTACTGGGGCTACAACACGATCGGCTTCTTCGCCCCGCACCACGGCTACTCCGCCCTCGGCCACCTCGGCCAGCAGGTGCAGGAGTTCCGGGGCATGGTCAAGGCGCTGCACGCCGCCGGCATCGAGGTCATCCTCGACGTGGTCTACAACCACACCGCCGAGGGCAACCACCTGGGCCCGACGCTGAGCTTCAAGGGCGTCGACAACCCCAGCTACTACCGGCTCTCGGAGGAGAACCGGCGGTACTTCGTCGACTACACCGGCACCGGCAACAGCCTCAACGTGCGCAGCCCGCACTCCCTGCAACTGATCATGGACTCGCTGCGCTACTGGGTCACCGAGATGCACGTCGACGGGTTCCGCTTCGACCTGGCCGCCACCCTGGCCCGCGAGTTCTACGAGGTCGACCGCCTCTCCACCTTCTTCGAGGTGGTCCAGCAGGACCCGGTGGTCAGCCAGGTCAAGCTGATCGCCGAGCCGTGGGACGTCGGCCCCGGCGGCTACCAGGTGGGCAACTTCCCGCCGGTGTGGACCGAGTGGAACGGCAAGTACCGCGACACGGTGCGCGACTTCTGGCGCGGCGAGCCGGCCACCCTCGCCGAGTTCGCCTCCCGCATCTCCGGCTCCGCCGACCTCTACCAGGACGACGGCCGCCGCCCCTTCCACAGCATCAACTTCGTCACCTGTCACGATGGGTTCACCCTCAACGACCTGGTCTCCTACAACGACAAGCACAACGATGCCAACGGGGAGGACAACCGCGACGGCGAGGGCCACAACCGGTCCTGGAACTGCGGCGCCGAGGGGCCCACCGACGACGAGGGCGTGCTGGCCCTGCGGGCCCGGCAGCGGCGCAACTTCCTGGCCACCCTGATCCTCTCCCAGGGCGTGCCGATGATCGGCCACGGCGACGAGGTGGGCCGCACCCAGCGCGGCAACAACAACGCCTACTGCCAGGACAGCGAGCTGGCCTGGGTCGACTGGGACGCCGTCGACGCCCCGCTGCTGGACTTCGTCCGCCGGCTGGTCGACTTCCGCCGCCGCCACCAGGTGTTCCGCCGCCGCCGCTTCTTCACCGGCCTGCCCGTGGGCGGCCGGGCCGCCGGCTCCGCCCTGCCCGACCTGGCCTGGTACACCCCCGATGGCCGGGAGATGACCGGCGAGGACTGGGGCAACGACTTCGGCCGCTCGGTGGCGCTCTTCGTCAACGGCGACGGCATCCCCGAACGCGGCCAGTACGGCCAGCGCCACCGCGACGACTCGTTCCTGCTCTGCTTCAACGCCCACGACGCCGCGCTGGACTTCACCCTCCCCGGCGAGGAGTTCGGCCGGAGCTGGGAACTGGTGATCAGCACCGCGGAACCGGAGCCGGAGAAGCCGACCCTCGTCGAGGCGGGCGGCACGATCTGCGTCCCCGACCGCTCCCTGGTGGTCCTGGAGAGGACGGTCTGACCCATGCCCGACACCCCTGACACCCCCGACGCCCCGCGCCCCCGCCTCGGCGCGACCTACCGGGTGCAGATCCGCCCCGGCTTCGACCTCGACACCACCGCCGGCCTCGCCGACTACCTGGCCGACCTCGGCGTCACCCACCTCTACAGCGCGCCCCTGCTCACCGCCACCCCCGGCTCCGCGCACGGCTACGACGTGGTCGACCACCGGGCGGTCAACCCCGAACTGGGCGGGGAGGCCGGCCGGCTGCGGCTGCTCGCGGCGCTGCGCGCCGCCGGGCTCGGCCTGGTCGTCGACATCGTGCCCAACCACGCCGGGGTGGCCCGCCCGGCGGCCAACCCCGCCTGGTGGGACGTGCTGCGCCGGGGCCGCGACTCCGCGTACGCGAGCTGGTTCGACATCGACTGGGAGCGGGGCCGGCTGCTGCTGCCGGTGCTCGCCGACACCCCGGACGCCCTCGACGACCTCAAGGCCGTCGACGGGGAGCTGCGCTACCACGAGCACCGCTTCCCGATCGCCGACGGCACCGGCGACGGGACCGCCCGCGAGGTGCACGACCGCCAGCACTACGAGCTGGTCTCCTGGCGGCGCGGCGACCGCGAGCTGACGTACCGCCGGTTCTTCGCCGTGTCCGACCTGGCCGGGCTGCGGGTGGAGGACCCGGCGGTCTTCGCCGCCACCCACGCGGAGATCCTGCGCTGGGTGGCGGCCGGCGAGGTCGACGGCATCCGCGTCGACCACCCCGACGGGCTGCGCGACCCCGCCGACTACCTGGCCCGGCTGCGCGCCGCCGCGCCCGACGCGTGGCTGCTGGTGGAGAAGATCCTGGAGTACGGCGAGGAGCTGCCCGACTGGCCGGTCGACGGCACCACCGGCTACGACGCCCTCGCCGCCGTCAGCGGGCTCTTCGTCGACCCAGCCGCCGAGGGCGACTTCACCGCCCTGGACGCCCGGCTCACCGGCCGGCACACCTCCTGGCAGGATCTGACCCACGACACCAAGCTGGAGGCGGCCACCCGGCTGCTGGCCGCCGAGCTGACCCGCCTCGCCGCGCTCGCCCCCGACCTGCCCGCCGACGACGCCCGCGCCGCCCTCGCCGAGCTGGCCGCCTGCTTCCCCGTCTACCGGGGGTACCCGCCGCACGGCGCCGGGCACCTCGCCGCCGCCCGCGCCGAGGCCGGCCGCCGCTGCCCCGACCTCGCCGCCGCCCTGGACGCGATCACCCGCCGGCTGCGCGACCCCGACGACGAGCTGGGCCGGCGCTTCCCGCAGCTCACCGGCGCGGTGATGGCCAAGGGCGTCGAGGACACCGCCTACTACCGGTGGAGCCGCTTCGTCGCCCTCAACGAGGTCGGCGGCAGCCCCGCCCACTTCGGCACCCCACCGGCGCAGTTCCACCGCTTCGCCGCCGACCGGCAGGCCCGCTGGCCGGCCACGATGACCGCCCTCTCCACCCACGACACCAAGCGTGGCGAGGACGTCCGGGCCCGGCTCGCCGTGCTGGCGGAGCTGCCCGGCCGCTGGGCCGAGCTGGTCGACCGGTGGACCGCCGCCGCGCCGCTGCCCGACCCGGCCTTCGCCCACCTGCTCTGGCAGACCGCCGTCGGGGCGTGGCCGATCGAGCGGGAACGCCTGCACGCGTACGCCGAGAAGGCCGCCCGGGAGGCGTCGGTCGCCACCAGCTGGGCCGACCCCGACCCCGACTTCGAGCACGCCATGCACGCCCTGGTCGACCGGATTTACGACGACCCGGCGCTGCACGCCGAGCTGAGCGCGTTCGTCGCCGAGATCACCGCAGCCGGCTGGTCCAACTCGCTGGGGCAGAAGCTCGTCCAGCTCGCCATGCCCGGGGTGCCCGACGTCTACCAGGGCACCGAGCTGTGGGAGAACTCCCTGGTCGACCCGGACAACCGCCGCCCGGTCGACTTCGCCGTACGCCGGGAGCTGCTGGCGCGGCTCGACGCCGGCGGGCCCCCGGCGGTGGCCGCCGACGGCGCGGCGAAGCTGCTCGTGGTGTCGCGGACCCTGCGGCTGCGCCGCGACCGCCCGGAGCTCTTCACCGGCTACCGCCCGCTGCCCGCCCACGGGCCCGCCGCCGCCCACGCGGTCGCCTTCGACCGGGGCGGCGTGGTCGCTGTCGCCACCCGGCTGCCGCTGGGCCTGGCCCGTGCCGGCGGCTGGGGCGCCACCACCGTGACGTTGCCCGACGGCGAGCTGACCGACCTGTTCACCGGCCGGGTGCACGGCGGCGGGTCGACCCCGCTGGCCGACCTGCTGGCCACCTACCCCGTCGCGCTGCTGGCGCCCACCACCGCCCCCGTGGAGGCTTCGTCATGACCGAGTTCACGGTGTGGGCGCCCGAGGCCGCCCGGGTCCGGCTGCGCCTGCCCGGCGCCGGCGACGACGGTGGCGGTGCCGGTGGTGGCGGGGCCGGTGGTGGCGCCGGCGACCACGAGATGCGCGTCGGCCCGGACGGCTGGTGGCGGGTCGAGGTGCCCGCCGCCGGCCCCGGCACCGACTACGCGTTCGTCCTCGGCGACGACGACCGGGCGCTGCCCGACCCCCGCTCGCCCTGGCAGCCGGCGGGCGTGCACGGCCCGAGCCGCCGCTACGACCACGCGGCGTTCGAGTGGAGCGACGCCGGCTGGACCGGCCGGCAACTGCCCGGCAGCGTCCTCTACGAGCTGCACATCGGCACCTTCACCCCGCAGGGCACCTTCGACGCCGCCATCGAACGCCTCGACCACCTGGTCGACCTGGGCGTCGACCTGATCGAGCTGCTCCCCGTCAACGCCTTCAACGGGCAGCACAACTGGGGCTACGACGGGGTCTGCTGGTACGCCCCGCACGAACCCTACGGCGGCCCGGACGGGCTGAAACGCTTCGTCGACGCCGCCCACGCCAGGGGCCTGGGGGTGATCCTCGACGTCGTCTACAACCACTTCGGGCCCTCCGGGGCCTACGCGCCGATGTTCGCGCCGTACCTCACCGCGCAGAGCAACACCTGGGGCCGCACCGTCAACCTCGACGGCCCGCACTCCGACGGGGTGCGTCGCTACATCCTCGACAGCATCCTGATGTGGCTGCGCGACTACCACGTCGACGGGCTGCGCCTCGACGCCGTGCACGCCATGCCCGACTCCCGCGCCACCCACCTGCTGGAGCAGATCGCGACGGAGGTGGAGACCCTCTCCACCCACCTGGGCCGGCCGCTGTCGCTGATCGCCGAGTCCGACCTCAACGACCCCCGGCTGGTCACGGCCCGGGAGGCCGGCGGGTACGGCCTGCACGCCCAGTGGAACGACGACGCCCACCACGCCCTGCACACCCTGCTCACCGGGGAACGGCAGGGCTACTACGGCGACTTCGGCTCGCTGGACTGCCTCGCCGACGTGCTCACCGGGGCGTTCTTCCACACCGGCACCTGGTCCAGCTTCCGCCAGCGCGCCCACGGCCGCCCGGTGGACCGCCAGCGCACCCCCGGCCACCGCTTCGTGGCGTACCTGCAGAACCACGACCAGATCGGCAACCGCGCCACCGGCGACCGGATCTCCGCGACGCTCTCGCCCGCGCTGCTGCGGGTGGGGGCGACGCTGCTGCTCACCGCCCCGTTCACCCCGATGCTCTTCATGGGGGAGGAGTGGGCGGCCAGCACCCCCTGGCAGTTCTTCACCAGCCACCCCGAGCCGGAGCTGGCCACCGCCGTGGCCACCGGCCGCCGCCGCGAGTTCGCCGCCCACGGCTGGCCGCCCGGCGACGTGCCGGACCCGCAGGACGAGCAGACCTTCGTCCGCTCGCGGCTCGACTGGGCCGAGCTCGACGACCCCGAACACCGCCAGATGTACGACTTCCACCGCCGGCTGATCGCCCTGCGCAAGAGCCGCGCCGACCTCTCCGATCCCCGGCTGGACGCCGTCGACGTGCGGCACGGGGACCGGTTCCTGGTCATGCGGCGGGGGGAGACGCTGGTGGTGGCGAACCTGGCCGGCAAGCGGCAGCGGGTCACCCTGCCGGGGGTGGCGAGGCGGGTGCTGCTGGCCACGGGGGAGGGCGTCACGGTCACCCGGGACCGCATCGACCTGCCGGCGGAGACGGCGGCGATCGTCGCCCTGTAACCGCGTCGAAGCCCTACGAGCTTCGGGTGCGTTTCTTGTCGCTACAGCGACAAGGAACGCACCCAATCGGGCCTGTTCGCTGTGGCGGTGAGTCCGGTACCGGTGCGGCTGCCAGGGCTCAGGGCGTACGGGGCCAGGTGGCAAAACGTCGGCGCAGCTCCGCCACGTCGTCCCGAGTGAGTTGATAGGGCACGAACGCCTCGTCGGGCATCCTGTCCAGGCGTCGCCCCACGACCGGCACGTCCTCGTCCTCAAGCCCTGGGTCCATCCGGCGGGCCATGGCCAGCAGTTGCGCTGGCGTGTACCTGTCCAGCACGGCGGCCACGTCGATGTAGTCGCGCTCGCGCGCCCGGCCTACGAGCGCGGTGACCTTCCAAGCGAGGAGGTCGGGCAGGTCCATCACCGGCCCCACCTCCATCGCCACCGGAGCGTGCAGGCGCGCCTGGGAGGAGAGGCTCAGCCGGACCACCCGGTCGCCCCGCTGGATCTCCCACTCCGTAATGTGTTCGTCAAGGCCGTAGATGAGCGCCGGAAGCTCGCTGTCGTCATCGACCTGGGTCACCTGGAAGCCGGCCGTGCGGAGCGCCTCCTCGACGGCCTTGGCTGCAGCAGCGACGCCACCGTCACGGTCGGTGAAGGTGTCGACGTCCTCGGTTGGTCGGTCGACGACACCGTGCAGGACCAACGCCAAGCCCCCACCGAGAGCGAACCCGTGCTGCTTGGCCACGGAGAGGGCGACACGCGCGATCTCGGTGTGCTCGGGATCGGCCATCAGGCAGCGGCCACGGCCTGTCGCAGCACCGGGTGGCGCTCCTCCCATGCGCGGCGCACGCCTCGGGGCAGGTAAAGATCGCTCCAGACCCGGACCAGGGTCGGGCCGTCGAGCCAGGCACACAGCTCGTCGGTCCGTACCGCTTCGGTCAGCACGATCTCGTACAGCGAGCTGAGTGCCCACTCCTGGCCGAGGTCGACGTGTCGGTCCGGCCGCCACAGCAGCCGGTGCGGCAGTTCGACGACACCCTCGGTCGGCCCGCATAGGGCGGCCAGGTCGTTGACGACCACGGCGCAGCGCCCCGGCCGACTCTGGTACCGCCGGGCTGCGTGGATCGGGGTGGCACCCATAAGCCCAGCGTAACCCTTTGCGCGGGCCAGGAGGCGCACGGACACCCGGACGTCCGGGGGACTCGAGTGGGGCATCGGCCTTCGGTGCCCGCCCTACTGGGGAAGCGGGTCGGCGACGTACACGCCTTTGCCCTGCCGGCCGTCAAGGAGCCCTTCGGCCTTGAGTAGGAGCATGGCGGCGCGAATGACGGTGTTGCTGACCTTGTAGTGCTCACACAGGGCGGCGAACGACGGCAGCTTTTCGCCCGGCTTCAACGTGCCGGAGCTGATTTGCTCCCGGATGTCGCGGGTGACCTGTAAGTAGGCGGCTTCAGACATCGGTGGTACTCCCAGCTTGGCGGCTGGTCCAAGCAGATCACACCGAGGGCCTTACCTACAACGCTATGTGCGTCAGGTGTTGACTCTGCGCACATTGCGTCTTATGTTGCCTGTGGGTTGCCCAGCTTGGCGGCAGGGCGTCCCGCCGCAGGTGCCCGCCTTCGATGTGGGTGCCTGCGGCTCCGTATCGCGGCCGAGACGGCAGCGCAGCGGCCGTTCGCTTGCAGGCCGGCCCGTCGCGTTCACGGTCGCGGGAGCGGTTGGCCGATCCGGTGGGCGAGGTTCCTCGCCCGGTTGGAGGGAAGGTGGCGGATGCAAAACGACGAGGCGGCGCGGAGCCGGGCCGAGCGGGCCGAGGCGGCCGAGCGGGAGGCCGCCGTGCAGCGGCTGCTCGACCTGGCCGAGGCGGAGCGCGTACCGGTGGAGGAGGCCACCCGCGCGGTGCCGGATCGGCGGTGGCGACGTGGCAGCGCTGACGAGCCGATCGGGCGGCGGGTGGCCCGCTGGCGGATGCGGCGGCGGATGACGCAGCAGATGCTCGCGGATCGGCTGGGCCGGTCGAAGAGCTGGGTGGACAAGGTCGAGCGAGGCGTGCGCCCGCTGGACCGGTACCCGGTGATCCAGGAGGTCGCGGAGGTGCTGCGGGTGGACTCGCTGCTGCTGCTCGACGGCCGACCGCCGTCGCCGGCAGCCGGCGTGCCCGACGGGGTGGACGAGCTCCGCGCGGCGCTGGCCCGCTACGACATCCGCCGCCCCACGGCGTCGGCGCAGCAGGTGGGCCGGCAGGTGGAGCACGCCTGGCTGAGCTTCCAGCACGCGCACTACGCGCAGGTGGTGCGGCTGCTGCCGGGGCTCCTCGACGCCGCCCGGGGCCTGCGCACCGACGCGCCGGAGCTGCTGGTGCAGGCGTACCGGGTCGCCTCGGCGGTGCTGGTCAAGCTCGGTGAGGCCGGCCTCGGGTGGCTGGCCGCCGACCGGGCGGTGGCCGTGGCCGACGCGGACCCGATGTCGGCGGCGTCGGCGGCGCTCTCGGTCGGCCAGGCGTTGCGGGGGCTGGGGCGCGGCCGGTTGGCGCTGGCGGTGACGGCCGAGGCCGCCCGCCTGCTCGCGCCGGTGCCGGTGCACGGGGCGCTGCTGATCCAGGGCGCGCTGGCCGCCGCCGGGTGCGGCGACGCCGGCCGGAGCGCGGAGCTGGCCGACCGCGCCGCCGGGCTCGCCGACCGGCTCGGGGCCGGCGACGACCCGTACCGGACCGGCTTCGGGCCGGTCGCCGTGGAGGTGGCCCGGGTGGTGGCGGCGGTCGAGCTGGGGGAGGCCGCGACGGCGATCGGCCGCCACGAGCAGGTGGTACGCGACGACGCGTGGCGGCGGTTGCCGACGGAGCACCGGGCGGCGTACCTGGTGGACGTGGCGCGGGCGTACCTGCTGGTCGGCGACCTGGGCCGGGCCGGGCGGGCGCTGGTCGACGCGGACGGCGTCGCGCCGGCGGAGGTGCGGTGCCGGCCGGTGGCGCGCAGGGTGCTCGTGGAGGCGGCGCGGGCGCGGCCGGTGCCGGCCGGCGTGGCGCGGCTGGCGACGCTGATGGGCCTCACCCGGTGACCGGGCCAGAGGAGATGTTCGCGGCGTTGGTAGGTTGCGCTCGTGAACTACGTCCGAACGGCGCTCTACCTCGACTTCGACAACGTGTTCAGCGGGCTGCACAAGCTGGACCCCGAGGTCGCGGTCGAGTTCGCGAGCAATCCGGGGGCGTGGGTGCGCCGGTTGTCGACGGCGGCCACGACGGATGCGCCGCGCCGCTGGCTGCTCCTGCGCTGCTACCTCAACCCCGCCGGGTGGGTCTACCACACGGATGCGGCGGGGGAGCAGAGCCGGTTGTACTTCTCGAAGTTCCGGCCGTGGTTCGTCCGCGCCGGGTTCGACGTCATCGACTGCCCCCGCTACAACGGGACGAAGAACGCGGCCGACATCCGAATCGTCGTCGATGCCGTCGACGCCCTGTCGGCCGACACCCGGTACGACGAGTTCGTCGTCGCCTCCGGTGACTCCGACATGACGCCGCTGCTGCAGCGGCTGCGCCGCTCCGACCGGCGGACCACCATCGTGTCACCGGCCGACGCGGCCGAGGCCTTCACCGCGATCGCCGATCGGGTCCTCGACAGCCAGCAGTTGTTGGCGCTGGTCCAGGGCGAGCCGGTCGACGTCGACGACGACATCGACAGCGACATCGAAGCGGACGCCGTCGACGCCGAATTCGGCGATCGTGTGGTCGACGTCGCCTCGGATCAGAGCGAGGCGTACGAGGCGTTCCGGTCGGCCACCACCCGCGAGTACCAGGCGGCGTCCGAGCCGATGAACATGGCCGCGCTCGCCCTGCGGCTGCGCACGCAGCTCGGTCAGGCGGTCGCCGACAGCAACTGGTTCGGCTTCGGCACCTTCGCCCGGGCGGTCGCCAGCCTGAAGCTGCCGAACCTGCAGATGTCGCAGCACTACCTCTGGGACGACAGCCGCCACTCGGCTCGGGAGGCACCCGGTGCCACGCCGTCGCGCATCGTGCTCCCCGAGCCCGTCGAGCGCGTGGCCAGCCAGCTCGACCTGCCGCGACTGCCCGAGGCGGAATGGCCGGCGATCTACCAGGCGCTCGCCGACTACGCCCGCTCCCACCGGTTCAACCTGACCGAGTGCACCGGCTGGTGTCGGGACCAGCTGCGCGATCAGGGGCTGCCCGTCAGCCGCAACGCCGTCGCGTTCGTCGTGCGAGGCACGTCGTTCGGCGGCTGCCCGCTGCACCGCCAACCGCCGCCGACGGCCGAGGAGATCTGCGCGGCCTTCGTGAGCAACGTCCTCGACCGCACCGACGCCGCGGAGATCACCTTGTCGGAGGACGAGATCAGGACGGTCCGGGCCTGGCTGGGCGCACCGCAGCACGACGGCGCACCGGACGGGAACTCACCGCACGGCGGCTCCTCGCACGGGGACTCCTCGCACGGCGGCGGCGAGCCCGGCCTGCCCACGGGCTGAGCGGTCGGCTCCTGCCGCCGCCGGACGCGCTCGGCCGGCGGCCAGCACCTGACGCAGCCGCGCCGCGAACTCGTCGGGCTTGCCGGCTTGGCCGAACTCCTCGCCGAGGAAGCCCCCGTGGTGGCTCGGGAAGACCGTGGCCTCCTGGTCGAGCAGCACCGCCATGCCGGCGCCCGTGCGCGCGGTGTATGTCCCGGCCGACTCCTCGCCGACCGCGATCACGACCCGGGTCGGGGCGGCGGTGAGCGTCCGCGCGTCGGGCCGGTAGTCGGTGATCGCCGAGGAGGCCGCCGACAGCAGCGGGTCGTCGCGGCTGCCGTCGTCGGTGGTCGGGAGGCCGAAGGCCGCCGGGTCGGGCGCGGGCTGGGCGAAGTAGGCGCCGGAGTACTCGCCCTGCCACGAGGTCATCGCGATGAACGCGGCCATCCCCGCGCCGAAGCCCCCGGCCTGGTACGCCTCGTAGCAGGCGGCCTGGGCGCGCTCGGCGGCAGCGGCGTCGGGGAGCACGGCGTTGATCGGCGGCTCGTGCGCCACCAGCGTGCCGACGTCGCCGGGATGGGCCGCGACCAGCTCGAGCGCCGTCACCGCGCCGCCGCTGCTGCCGAAGACGTCGACCGGGCCGGTGCCGAGCGCCTCGATCAGCAGGTGCAGGTCGGCCGCCTGCTGCTGCGGAGTGTGCGCCGACCGGCCGTCGGTGCGCGCGCTGCGCCCCAGGCCCCGGGGGTCGTAGGTGACCACTGTGCGGTCGGTGAAGTGCCCGGCGAGGGTGGCGAAGCCGTCGGCGGTCATCGGCTGGCCGATCATGAGCAACGTGCGGTGCCCGCCGGGCCCGGAGTGCGGTGCGCGCACGTCGTAGACCAGGTCGGCGCCGGGCGCGGCCAGGGTGCGCGTCTCACTCTTCGTCATGCCGGTGACCCTACGACCGGCGTACGACACGTTCGGTCAGGCGCGGCGTACGCGCCTGGCCGGCACCGGACAGGGCCCGCTGGGCAGGTCGGGTCGCGTCCCGGGGCGGCGCGTGGGGGCGGCCGTGGCGTGCACGTACGGTGATCGCTGCGGTCGGGTGCCGCGGCCGGTGCCGGCTGGCGTGCCGCAGCCGGCGACGCTTGTCGGCCGCCCCGTGACACAGGTGCTGGGGCTCGCCCAGGGTCAGAATTCGTCAAGGCCCCTTTGCTGTCCTGAATCGCAGGAAAACGAGCCTGCATTACGGGATGGACGCTGCGGGGAGGATTGATCGACTCCATGTGCGGCACAAGGCGCTCTGACAGCGCCTGGATGGCACAACATCCCGCACACGGCGCGGGCGGGCAGGGCCGGGCGGGCGGAGGACCCAGCGGGCGGAGGGCTCAGCGGGCGGCGCCGTTGCGGTATGCCCAGATCACCACGTTGACCCGGTCCCGCACGCCGAGCTTGGCCAGCACCCGGCCGACGTGGGTCTTCACGGTGACCTCGGCCAGGTGCAGCCGCGCGGCGATCTCGGCGTTGCTGGCCCCGACCACGATCAGCTCGAACACGTCGCGTTCGCGGGCCGTGAAGGTGGCCAGCGTCGGTGCCGCCGGCGATGGTGCCGTGCGGGCGCCGGCCGGGTGGTGGGCGCTGACCAGCCGTCGGGTGGTCGAGGGGGCGATGACCGAGCCGCCGCGATGGACCGTCCGGATCGCGGCGACGAGGCCCTCCGCGGTGGTGTCCTTGAGCAGGTATCCACGGGCCCCGGCGCTCAGGATGCGGGTCGCGTAGTCGTCGCTGTCGTACGTGGTCAGGGCGATGATCTTCGGGCGGTGTGCGGCGGCGAGGATGGCGCGGGTGGCGGTGATGCCGTCCGTCTGCGGCATCCGGATGTCCATCAGGACGACGTCCGGCCGATGCCGGGCGGCGAGGGCGACCGCCTCCGTCCCGGTGGCGGCGGTGGCGACCACCCGCAGGTCGGGCGCGGAGTCGACGACGAGGGCGAACCCGGTACGGACCAGGTCCTGGTCGTCGGCGATGAGCACGGTGACGGGGGCCTCGGTCATGATGCCGCTCCCTGCGGGGCCAGTGGCCAGGTGGTGGTCACGGTGAACAGCCCGGCGTCGCCGGTGACGGCGCATTCGCCGGTGAAGAGCGCGCAGCGCTGCCGGATGCCCGACAGGCCCCGACCCTCCACCATCGGGTGGCGCTCCGCAGCCGGGCTGGTGACGCTGACGGTGAGCAGGGTGGACGTCCAGCCCATGTGCAGTTGCGCCTGCGGGCGCGGCGAGTGTTTGAGCACGTTGGTGAGGCATTCCTGGATCACCCGGTAGACGGCGAGGTCCATGCCGGGGGCGAGGGAGTGTGCCCGGCCCTCGACCGACGTGGTCACGTCGAGGCCGGCGGCGGCGACGCTGGCCAGCAGCTCGGGCAGTTCGCGCAGGCCCTTGGCGTGCCGGTCGTGGGCGTCGTGGTCGACGACCGTGAGCAGCCGCTTGACGTCGGAGAGGGCCTCCCTGCCGATGCCCGCGATCCGGTCGAACAGCGGGCCGGCGACGAGCGCGTCCGCGCGGGCGGCGACCCGGCCGCCTTCGGCCTGGGCGATGATCGAGGCGAGCGAGTGCGCGATGATGTCGTGCATCTCCTGGCTGATCCGGGTCCGCTCCTCGTGGACCGCCAGTTGGGCGCGCGTCGCGCTGTCCAGCTCGGCGAGCCGACGCCGGTGTTCCGCGTGCCGGACGGCGATGCGCTGCTGGCGTTGCATGAGCCCGGTCGACCAGGCCGCCAGGGCGGTCGCCACGATCAGGACAGCGGGCAGCGCCGCGCCCGGCCGGTGCTCGTGCAGCGCATGGCCGACGACCAGGACGGCACCGGCCGCGCCGAGGAGCAACCCGGCGTGGCGCAGCCGGCCCGGGGCGTGCGCGGCGACGGCGTGGACGGCGACGAGACTGACGAGGTCGCCGGGGAACATGAAGCTCTGCGAGAGCAGCACGTGCACCCCGGAGACGACGGCCACCAGGACGAGCATGGCCACCGGCGCCGCGCGGCGGATCGCCAGCAGCGCGGCCATTGCCGCCGACCACTGCCATCCGGCAAGGCCGGCGACGCCCAGCAGCACGCAGCCGGCGACCGCCACCAGCGCGCTGCCGGCGTCGACCAGCGTCACCCGCCGCGTTTGCACCCGCACGCTCTCAGCGTAGGCAGCGGCGGGCGGTCGTGGCACGCGGCGCGGGCGACGTCGGCACAGCCGTACGCCCGGGGTGATACCAAGGTATCGGCCGGAGGCCGGAGTCGATGCCGTGGACGGATGTGGGCAACCGCCCCGAATCCCTACCGTGAGTCAGTGACTATGCAAACGAAAAGTGCCGATGTGGTCGCCTGCCGGCAGGCGCGCAAGACCTACGGCAGCGGCGAGGCCACGGTGGTCGCGGTCGACCGGGTCTCCGCCGACTTCGCCGCGGGCGAGTTCACCGCCGTCATGGGGCCGTCCGGGTCCGGCAAGACGACGTTGCTGCACCTGCTGGCGGGCCTGGACACCCCGACGGAGGGCTCGGTCAGCATCGCGGGCATCCCGCTGGCCGGGCTGGACGACCGCGCGCTGACCGACCTGCGCCGCGACCACGTCGGCTTCATCTTCCAGGCCTTCAACCTGCTGCCCACGCTGACGGCGGAGCAGAACATCGTCCTGCCGCTACGGCTCGCCGGCCGCCGCGTCGACACCGCGCGACTCAGGGCGGTCACCGAGCAGCTGCGGATCGCCGACCGGCTGCGTCATCGGCCCGCGCAGCTCTCCGGCGGCCAGCAGCAGCGCGTCGCCGTGGCGCGGGCCCTGCTGGCCCGCCCGTCCGTCGTCTTCGCCGACGAACCGACCGGCGCCCTGGACATCGCGACCGGTCGGGGCCTGCTGGCGGGTCTGCGTGACGCGGCGCGCCGGGACGGGCAGACGATCATCATGGTCACCCACGATCCGGGCGCGGCGACGTACGCCGACCGGGTCCTCGTGCTGGCCGACGGCGCCATCCGCGACGAGCTGCACGCGCCCTCGCGCGAGGCGATCCTCGCGGCGACGGCGACGGCGACGGCGACGGCGACGGCGACGGCGGTCCGGCCATGATCTTGTCCCTGGCCTGGGCGCAGGCCCGTGCGTATCCCGCCCGGCTGCTGGCGATCGTCGCCGCGGTGCTGCTGGCCACGGGTCTCCTCGCGGCCACGGCCACCTTCGCCGCGACCTCCGGCGAGGGCCTGCGGCTCACCGCCGCCGCGCCGCTCACCACCGCCGACATCGTCGTCGACGCAAAGGATTCGGTACGCGACCCCCGCTGGTACGAGGCGGCGAAGGCACCGAACGTCCGCACCGTCGACCCGCAGTACGCGCGCACGGTGAGCGTCTTCGGCGGTGCGCGGCGCGGCTCCGCCAACGTGCAGAGCATCGCCGCGACCCCCGAGGTCCGGTGGTTCGCGCTCGACCACGGGACGTGGCCCGCCACCCCGGGTGAGGTCGTCGCGGACCAGCGCACGCTCGACGATCTCGGGGTCGGCGTCGGCGACACCCTCGTCTTCCGGCACGGCGCGGCGGCCCCGGTCACCGTCACCGTCACCGGCTCGACCGACCTCGGCTTCCGGCCGCTGACCGGCTCCTCGTTCCGGTTCTACGCCGACCCGGCCTTCTTCGCCGGGGACGTCCCGCCCGCCGCGTTGCTCACCGTCGCCGACTCCGGCCGTCTCGCCGCCACCGTCGAGGCCGTGGAGGGCGCACTCCCACCCGGGACCTCCGCCATGGCCGCCTCCGCCGCCGCCGATCAGGCGGCCTCCCGCTTCGCCGGCGGCAACACCCAACTGGTCGTGCTGATGCTCGCCTTCGCGGCGGTGGCGCTGCTCGCCTCCGTGCTGGTCATCGCCAACACCTTCCAGGTGGTGATCGCCCAGCGGGTCCGGCAGATCGCGTTGCTGCGGCTGGTCGGGGCCCGGCGTACCCAGATCAGGCGGTTGGTGCTCGGCGAGGCCGCCATCGCCGCGACGGTCGGCGCGGTCGCGGGCGTGTTCGTCGGCGTGGCCGTCGGCTATCTGGGCGCCGGCCTGCTCGACGTCGACGGCGCCGGCCTGCGGGTCGACCCGGTCGTCCTGGTGCTCTGCGCCCTCGCGGGGGTGCTGGCCGCCCTGGTCGCCGCCTGGTTCCCCGCCCGGCACGCCACCCGGGTCGCGCCGGTCCGGGCGTTGCGGGAGGCGTCCGCGCCGCCCGCCGAGACCGTACGCGGGGGGCGGCGCCTCGTCGTCGGCCTGGGTGTCACGGTCGTCGGCGCGGCGCTGCTCACCCTGGCCGGGGTCGGGGCCTCCCTGCCGCTGGCACTGGCCGGCGGGCTGGTGCTCGCCGTCGGTCTGCTGGTGGCCCTGCCCCGGGCGATCGCCCTGCTGCTGCCGCCGGTGGCGCGGGTCCTGGAGCACCTCGGCGTCGCGGCGGGGCTGGCCGGCAGCAGCCTGAGCCAGAACGCGCGCCGGACGGCCGCGGCGGCCATGGCGGTGGTCGTCGGCGCCGCCCTGATCACCAGCCTGGGGGTCGCCGCCACCAGCGGGCAGGCCACGGTGGACGCGGACCTCGAGCGCCGCTACCCGGTGGCCGTCAGCGCCCGCACCGACGGGGCGCCGATCGGCGGGGAGACCGCCACCGCCCTCGCCGCCGTGCCCGGATTGTCGAGCACGGTCACCGTCGGCACCGTGGCGGCCCGCTTTCCCGACGGCGGCAAGGCAACCCCCGAGCTGCTGGCGGCGCTCCCCGCCGGATCGGCCGCCGGGTTGGCGCCCGAGCTCACCGCCTCCGGCGACTCGCCGGTCCTGCTGGTGCCGGGCGCCTACCTGACCGGGCGTGGCCTGGCTGACGGCGCAGAGATCGAGGTCGTCGCCGCCGGCCGGACCCTCACGTTCACCGCCCGTGCCGGCCGACTGGCCGACACGACCGGCCAGCTGCTCGGGGTCGCCGCCGCCGAGGCGCTGGCCGACCGGGGGGTCCGCACCGTTCCGACCGTGGTGTGGGGCGTCGCGCCGGCGGGCTCCGACCGGGCCGCGCTCGCCGCGAGGGTCGACGCCGTCGCCGCGCGTGATCCCGGCATCGAGATCGGGGCCGGCGTGACCGAGGGCAGCGACATCGCCGCCGTGCTGGCCATCCTGCTCGGCCTGTCGTTCGGGATGCTCGCCGTGACCGTGGTCATCGCCATGCTGGGCATCGCGAACCTCCTCGGCCTCTCCGTCGTCGAACGGACGCGGGAGATGGCGCTGTTACGCGCCCTCGGCACCCGTCGCGGCCGGTTGCGGGCGATGCTGGGCGTGGAGGCGGTGACCATCACGGTCGTCGGCACGGTGGCCGGCATCGTCATCGGGGTGCCGGTCGGTCTGGTCGGCGTGACGGCGGCGGTCGGCCGGACCGCCGAGCCCGTGGTCCGGCTGCCCTGGGGCGCGCTGGGCCTGCTCCTGCTCGCCGCCGTCGTGGTCGGCGTGCTGGCCAGCGTGGCACCGGCGCGCCGGGCGACGAAGATCCCTCCGGCGCAGGGGCTAACCCGCTGACGTTGGGGCAGTCATCGCCTGCCACATCTCGCGGGTCATCTCGTACTCCACCTCGCCCTGCTCCGTGTCCGGCAGCGGGTCGTCCCAGGACGGGTAGAACGTGCGGACGTACCGCAGGCCGACGGCCTCCATCACCCGCCGCGAGCCGGCGTTCACCGTCATGGTCTGCGCGATCACCCGGCGCTGCCCGACGGTGTCGAAGGCGTGCCGCAGCAGCACCCGGGACGCCTCGCTGGCCAGGCCCCGGCCCCAGCAGTCCCGCAGGAGGCGGTAGCCGAGCTCGGCCACGGTCGGGTCGTCGGGCTGGTCGGGGCCGTGCGCGGGAGGAAGCATCATCAGCCCGACGAAGTCGCCGTCGGTCTCGCGCTCCGGCCGCGCCGAGCCGCGCGCCCCGCCGTCGGTGCCGAACGCCATCCAGAAGCCGAGGCCGTCCACCTTCTGGGCCAGGCGCAGCCGCCCCGCGTGGGACGTGAGCACCTCGTCGCGGGAGCGCGCCCGGCCGAAGATGTAGCGCAGCACCTCCGGGTCGGAGTCGAGCCGCACCTCCAGCTCCAGGTGCCGGTCCGCGAGCGGGACCATCAGCAGGCGATCGGAGCGCAGGATCGGTTGGGGCATTGCGCCACGATCGCACGCGGCGTACGCGGGACGCGATCGAATTCGCCCGCAGGCCGCCAGGGTCGCATCCCGGCCGACGAGGGGGACCGCACCTGCTGCGGGCACGCCCACCGGGTCGGTGGGCGTGCCCGTTGCTCAGCGCAGGTCGAGGGTCACTTGAAGCGGATGAACTTGGAGAACTGGTTGTTGCCCTTGCCCACCGAGACCCTCCGGTGGCTGTACTTGTCCGCGCTGACGTAGTTGTACTCGTCGACCTGGAAGGTGCCGTTGGCGTTCACCTTCGTGACGAAGGCGACGTGGCCGTAGGTGCCGCCGAGGCGGACCGCGATGTCACCGGCCTTCGGCTTGTTGCGGACCGGCACACCGGCGCGCTTGGCGGCCCCGACCCATTCCTTGGCGTTGCCCCAGCGGGCCTGGCCCTTGTACTGGTTGTGGAACTTCACGCCGACGCGGCTGCGCAGCGCCCACGCGGCGAAGCTGGTGCACTGCCCCTTGTAGAAATTCCACGGGTCGATTCCCGAGCCCTGCCCCTTGTAGGGGTAGTCGTTCTTCGCCGGGTACTTCTTGGCGGCGTTGATGGAGATCGTCCGCTGAACGACATTGTCGTTGGTCAGCGTGATGTTCGGGCTCATCGTTGCGCTTGGCGATGCCGCCTGAGCAGGCACGGTCAGCGTCATGACGCCGAGGGCCGCGCTGAGCAGGCCGGTGCCGACGGCGCGAGCGATTCTTGCCATGTGCACATCCTCTCCGAGTTGTGCGGACGGGTCGACCCTACGACTGATCGATGATCGGCCAAACCCCTAATGCTTTCGCCGTCGTGCTGGCCGGGGGTCGCAAAGGCCGACTTCCTGCACTGATGCCGCTCATTTTCCGCTGATTTCATGGGGGTGGCGGATGTGCGTTGCGGGCACGCCCGCCGGATCGGTGGGCGTGCCCGCTCTCCTCAGCCGGGGCGGAGGGTCACTTGAAGCGGATGAACTTGGAGAACTGGTTGTTCGCGGTCCCCACCGAGACCGTCCGGTGGCTGTACCTGTCGGCGTTCACGTAGTTGTACTCGTCGATTTCAAAGGTGCCGTTGGTGTTCACCCTGGTGACGAAGGCGACGTGACCGTAGGTGCCGCCCAGGCGGACCGCGACGTCGCCGGCCTTCGGGTTGTTGTAGACCGGCACGCCGGCGCGGTTGGCGGCCCCGACCCAGTCCTTGGCGTTGCCCCAGCGGGCCTGGCCCTTGTACTGGTTGTGGAAGGGCACGCCGACCCGGCTGCGCACCGCCCACGCCGCGAAGCTGGTGCACTGGCCCTTGTAGAAGTTCCACGGGTCGATGCCCGAGGTCGCCCCCTTGTAGGGGTAGTCATCCTTGGCCGGGTAGGTCGTCCCGCTGGAGGGGGAGAGCGCCTGGTGGGAGGCGTTGTTGTTCTTCAGGGTGGCGTTCAGGTCCTTCTTCGCGCCGGCCGCGACGTCCTGGTGGGAACCGCCGTAGTTGCTGTTGAAGTAGACCCGAACCGTCTTGTTGGTGCGGTTCCACACCGAAGCGGCGTTGTTCTTGACGCATACGCCCTTGCCCGCGCCGGCGCCCTTGAACTCGTAGCAACCCGGCTGGGTCGAGCCGTAGTCGCCCAGGGACCCACCGTGGTCGGAGATCGACCCCGCGTTGCCGCTGTTGTAGTAGTAGCAGAATTCCCCGTCATTGCAGACCCCGTCGCGGGAAGCCGCCTGTGCGGGCGCGCCGATCGCCAGCACGCCGAGGGCTGCGCCGATCACGCTCGCGCTGATGGCGCTGAGGACGCGATTGATTCTGGGCATGGCCACTTCCTTTCCGGGGGTGAGTGGCGACCGGCCCACCATACAAGTCATTTATAGATCGACATACCCCTAATGCTGACGACCGCGCCGCAGCGCCCGTACGCCGAAGAAGAGCGCGCCGACGATGAGCGCGCCGCCGATGAGTTGCAGGCCCGGCGAGTCGTCGGCCTCGCCGTGCACGACACCGACGACGCCGAGCGCGACCACGGCCAGGGCGATGGCGGCGACGAGATAGCGCCTGTTTTTCCTCATTCCTCGACCCATTCCAGCAGATCGCCGGGTTGGCATTCGAGCACCCGGCACATGGCCTCCAGGGTGCTGAACCGCACGGCCTTGGCGCGGCCGTTCTTCAGCACCGCCACGTTGGCCGGGGTGAGCCCGACGCGCTCGGCGAACTCGCCGACGCTCATCTTGCGCTTGGCCAACTCGACGTCGATGCGCACGACGATGGGCATCAGATCACCGCCTCCATGTCGGTGCGCAGCGTCGTGGCCTGCCGCAGCAGCGCCCGCATCACCACCATCAGCAGCCCCAGCACGGCGACGCCCACCAGCATCAGGAACAGCAGCATCGGCAGCCCGGGGTCACCGGCGTTGAAGCCGACGTAGAGGAACACGCCCAGCAGCACCACCCAGGCGGCGGCGATCGCCCAGACGATCGCGTCCACCCAGCGCAGGGCGGGCTCGCTGAAGATGCGGTCCCGCTTGACCAGGGTGAGCAGCTGCCAGGTGGCGACGATGACCACCTGGATGCAGAGCACCCAGAACACGGTCACGGCCGTCGCCGGCCACCTCAGGTACGCGTCGTTCGGCGACTCCTTCGCCATGTGCGCGAATGTCCCCGGCAGGGAGAGGGTCTGGAAGACGACCAGGATCCCGAAGAGCAGCACCAGGAAGACTCTGAGCGGACCTACCGCTCGATGCTCGGTCAACATGCATCGACTATCACTCAGAAACTATCGAATGTCAATCGGCATGGCCGAACGGATGAACCGGACGCGGGGGCGCTGCCGGCGGCCGGGCGGCGGCGTCCTCGGGACGACGGGGCTGGAGACGGGCGCCGCCCGCCGCCGACAGGCGGGCGGGCGGGCGGGGAGGTGACGCGACACTGGTGGACTGCGACGGGCGAGTGCGCGTAGGAGTGCGTGGGATCGGTAGGTTGCTTCGGAATGGATTCGATACAGCGGTTGGGGCAGGCGGCGGAGTCCGGCGATGTGGAGCAGGTGGCACGTCTTCTGCGGGAGGGCGTCCGGGTCGATGCGAAAAGTGCCGCAGGTTCGCCCCGCACGGCTCTCGACCGGAGCCAGCGTCGAAGGTCTGGAAGGATCACGAAGCACGCCGTTGCGGTCCGCTGCGGCAGGTGGTTGGCCCGCCGTCGTCCGCCTGCTGCTGGACCGAGGCGCCGCCTCTTCGGCGGAGATCGTGGCGCTGGCCGAAGGCAGATCCGCCCGTTGCCGGTCTCATCCCGACCGGTCGGCGGATTTCGCGCAGGTCATCGCCATGCTCAGGGCGGCTATCCGCTAGTCGTCGCGAAGGGTCTTCTCGCGGATATTCAGCGGCAGCAGTTGCGCAAGAGCTCTTGTGCATATCAGGATGGCGGCATGGACCAATCCGCACCGCGCACCATCACCGACTCCGCCGTGCTGGCCGCGCTGGCCCACCCGTTGCGGCGGCGGCTGATGGACGTGCTCAAGGTCGACGGTCCGCTGACGGCGAGCGCGCTCGCCGAGCGGACCGAGCAGGCGGTGGCCAACATCAGCCACCACCTGAAGGTGCTCGCCGGGTGCGACCTGGTGGTGGAGGCCCCGGAGCTGGCCCGCGACCGGCGCGAGCGCTGGTGGCGGCTCGCCTCGCCCCACTTGCGCTGGTCCAGCAGCGACTTCGACGACGATCCCGCGAGCCAGGCGGTGGCGAACGCCGCGATCTCGCTCAACCTCGACCGACAGGTGAGCCTGGTGCGGGCCTGGTACGCCAACCGCGAGACGGCGCGCGAGGTGTGGGGGGACACGTCCTTCTCGACCGACAAGTGGTTGCGGCTGACGCCGGCCGAGCTGGCCGAGTTCGAGGGGGAACTGCTGGACCTGGTCGGGCGCTGGAGCAGCCGGGAAGTGCCCGACGACGGGCTGCGCCGCGATTCCGTCTTCTTCTTCGCCCACGCCGTACCGGCGCGGCCGTGACCGGCGCCGCCGTCGCGCGGCAGGCCGGCGGCGGCCGTCGGCCCGGCGGCGGGCTGCTGCGGCACCGCGACTTCCGCCTGCTCTGGGCCGCCCAGGCCAGCAGCCGACTCGGCAGCAGCGTGACGGGCGTGGCCGTGCCGCTGGTCGCGGTCGCCACGCTGAAGGCGACCACGTTCCAGACGGCGCTGCTGTACGCGGCCACCTGGCTGCCCTGGCTGATCGTCGGGCTGCCCGCCGGCGCCTGGGTGGACCGGCTGCGGCGGGGCCCCGTGATGATCGCCTGCGACACGGCCTCGATGCTGCTGTTCCTCAGCGTCCCGGTGGCCGCCTGGCTCGACGTGCTGACGATCGGGCACCTGCTCGCCGTCGCCTTCGCCGCCGGCACCGCCGCGGTCTTCTTCCAGACCGCTTACCAGGCGTACCTGCCGGCCCTGCTCGACAGGCGGACGCTGCCGGAGGGCAACG
Source organism: Micromonospora sp. DT233 (assembly GCF_049841815.1). Lineage (NCBI taxonomy): Bacteria > Bacillati > Actinomycetota > Actinomycetes > Micromonosporales > Micromonosporaceae > Micromonospora > Micromonospora sp. DT233. The sequence goes on from NZ_JBNCLB010000005.1 coordinate 244,655, forward strand.
CGAAGCTGCAGGGCACGGAGGCCGCGATGCAGGTGGCCGGGCCGGGGGTGGCGGGCCTGGTGGCACAGCTCGCCAGCGCGGTGACCGCCGTGCTGCTCGACGCGGTGAGCTTCGCCGTCTCGGCCCTCTGCCTGCGGGCCATCCGCTTCCGCGAGCCGCCGCGTGAGCCACGGCGGGCGGCGGCCAACCTGCTGCGGGAGATCACCGACGGGATCCGGTTCGTGGCCCGCGATCCCTACCTGCGGGTGCTCACCGTCTTCGGCGCCGTGAGCAACCTCGGCCTGATCGGCTACCAGTCGATCCTGGTCGTCTTCCTCGTCCGCGACGTCGGCGTCGGCGCGGGCGTGGTCGGCGTCCTGCTCGCCGCGATCAGTTGCGGCGGGGTCCTCGGCGCGGTGATCGCCACCCCGATCGGACGGCGGTTCGGCACCGCCCGGGGGGTGCTGCTCTGCGGGGCGGGCGCCCTGCCGTTCGCCCTGCTCATCCCGCTGGCCGGGGCCGGGCCTCGGCTGGCCCTGCTGGTCGCCGGAGGGCTGGTCATCGGCGTCGGCGTGGTGGCCGGCAACGTGATCAAGGGTACGTTCCGGCAGCGGTACACCCCGCCGGAACTGCTCGGCCGGGTGCTGGCCAGCATGCAGTTCGTCAACCTCGGTGCGATTCCGGTCGGCGCGCTCGTCGCCGGCACCCTCGGCACCGCGCTCGGCGTGCGGCCGACCATGTGGATCATGTGTGGCGGGCTCGCCCTGACCGGGCTGATCCTGCTGGTCGGGCCCCTCAAGCATCGGCGGGACCTGCCCGAGCGGCCCGCGGATCCCCAGCTCGCCTCGGCCTGACCCGAGCTAGGCTCGGAACACCTTTTACCTGGTAGGAGCAGTACATGAGGGCATGGCAGTTCGAAGGCACGGGCAAGCCGATCGCGATGAACGAGGTGGCGGAGCCCGCCCCCGGCCCGCAGGAGGTGATCATCGACGTGAAGGCCGCCGGGCTGTGCCACAGCGACATCATGTACATGCAGGTCGGCGAGTCGGTGATGCCGTTCCTGCCCATGACCCAGGGGCACGAGAACGCGGGCGTGATCAGCGCCCTCGGCGAGGGAGTCGAGGGCTGGCAGGTCGGCGACGTCGTCGGCGTCTGCTCCTCCGGGGTCCGGCCGCCGCTGGGCATGTTCGCGCACGGCGGCTTCGCCGACAAGCTGGTCGCCGACGCGGCGGACCTCGCGCGGGTTCCCGCCGGGCTCGACCTCTCCCTGGCCGCCCTGGCGACCGACGCGGGCATGACGTCCTACCACGCGATCATCAAGGCCGGCGGCGCGTCGGCGGGCATGAAGGTCGGCGTCATCGGCTACGGCGGCCTGGGCCAGATCGGTGCCCGCGCCGCCGTCCTCACCGGTGCCGAGGTGCACGTCGCCGAGACGAAGGAGTCGGTCTGGGGCCTGGCGACGGCCGCCGGTGTCACGGGGGTGGTGCGCGACGCGGCCGAGTGGGCCGGTCAGGGCTTCGACCTCGTCGTGGACTACGCCGGGTTCGACACCACGCAGAAGGCGATCGACGCCGTCCGGCGCGGCGGCAAGGTCGTGCAGGTCGGTTTGGGCGCGCCGACCTTCACGATCAGCAGCAACACGATCCTCGGCAAGAGCCTCGTCGGGTCGCTCGGTGGCACGGTGCAGGACATCGAGGAGGTCTTCGACCTGATGCTCCGGGGCGAGATCGAGCCCGTCTACACGCAGATCGCGTTCGACGAGATCGGGGCCGGCCTGGAGCGGCTGCGCAACAACGAGGTCACGGGGCGGCTCGTCGCCCGCTTCGGCGACTGACCCTCGGCACCGTTGGCGCGGCTCAGACGATGCCGCCGTTGGCGCGCAGCACCTGACCGTTGACCCACCGGCCCGGCCCGGCCAGGAAGGCCACCACCTCGGCGATGTCCTGCGGGGTGCCGAGCCGCTGCAGCGGCGGCTGGGCGGCCAGCCGGGCGACGGTCTGCTCGTCCTTGCCGTCGAGGAACAGGTCGGTGGCGGTGGGGCCGGGGGCCACGGCGTTGACGGTGACGTCCCGGCCGCGCAACTCCCGGGCGAGGATCAGGGTCAACGCCTCGACGGCTCCCTTGGTCGCGGCGTACGCGGCGTAACCGGGCAGGGCCAGGCCGACGACCGAGGTGGAGAAGGTGACGATCGCCCCGCCGGGGCGCAGACGGCGGGCGGCCTGCTGGGCGACCACGAAGGTGCCCCGCACGTTGGTGCGGTGCATCCGGTCGAACGCGTCGAGGTCGAACTCGGCGACCGGGGCGAGCGTCATCACCCCGGCCGCGTGGACGACCACGTCGACGCCGCCGAAGGACGCCTCGGCGGCGTCGAAGAGTGCCGCCACCGCCGGCTCGTCGGCGACGTCGGCGCGTACGGCGAGGGCCCGGCCGCCGGCTGCGGTGATCGCCGCGACGGTCTCCTCGGCGGCGGCCTGGTTGCCGGCGTAGCCGACGGCGACCGCGAGCCCGTCGGCGGCCAGCCGCAGGGCGACCTGACGGCCGATGCCCCGGGAGCCGCCGGTGACGACGGCGACGCGCTGGGAGTCGCTCATGGTGCTCTCCTTCGGGTCGATCCTTGTATACGCTGTGTCTATATAACCAGGATGTGGACAGAGTGTCTACAAGGAGGGTGGTGGGTGTGACCGAGGAAGCGGCCCGACCGGGCCGGCGCGGTCGCCGCCCGGCGGCCCAGGTGCGCGCGGAGATCCTCGCCGCCGCCGGCGAGCTGCTGATCACCGAGGGGATGGCGGCGTTCACCATCGAACGGGTGGCCGCACGCGCCGGGGCCAGCCGCATGACCATCTACAAGTGGTGGCCCTCCAAGGGGGCGCTCGCCCTCGACGGCTACTTCGCCGTGGTGGAACCGACCCTCGCGTTCCCCGACACCGGCGACATCCGGGCCGACCTGACCAGCCAACTGCTCGCCTTCGTCCGGCTGCTGGCCGACACGCCCGCCGGTCGGGTCGTCGCCGAGCTGATCGGTCAGGCGCAGACCGACCCGGAGCTGGCGCAGGCGTACCGGCAGCGGTACTCCGGGCCGCGCCGCGCCCTCGCCGTCGAGGCGATCGGCCGGGCGGTGGCCCGGGGCCAGCTGCGTGCCGACACCGACGCCGAGGCGGTCGTCGACCAGCTCTGGGGGGCCTGCTACCACCGGCTGCTGGTGGCCGACCAGCCGCTCACCGAGCGCTTCGCGCTGACCCTGGTCGACAACCTGATCCGTGGCCTGACCCCCGCGCCCCCGCGCGGATCGTGACCGCGCGGGGGTGCGGGGTCGGTCAGGGGATCGGCCACTCGTGGACCGGCCGGTTGCTGTGCATCAGGGTCACGTAGTGCCGGACCACCTCCCGCAGCGCCGCCGGGCGGTCCAGGTGGTCGGCGGACTCCAGCCGGTGCAGCGTCTCCACCTGCCAGGTGGCCCCGTTGCGGCCGGTGAGGCAGCGCTGCTCGATGATGCCGAGCAGCCGGTCCCGCTCATCCGGGTCCACCCCCCAGCGGTCCAGCCCGTGGTGGGCCAGGGGCAGCAGCCGGCGCAGCACCAGCTCGGTGACGGGCAGGTAGCCCAGGCCGGGCCAGAAGACCTGGGCGTCGATGCCGTGCCGGGCGCAGGTGTTGAAGTTCTCCTCGGCGGCGCTGAACGACATCTGCGACCACACCGGCCGGTCCGACTCGGCCAGCGCCCGGACCAGCCCGAAGTAGAACGCGCCGTTGGCGACGGTGTCCAGCACGGTCGGGCCGGCCGGCAGCACCCTATTCTCCACCCGCAGGTGCGGGCGGCCCTTGTACACGTCGTACACGGGACGGTTCCAGCGGTAGATGGTGCCGTTGTGCAGCCGCAGCTCGGCCAGGCTCGGCACGTCGCCACGGGCGAGGACCTCGGCCGGGTCCTGCGGGTCGCAGACCGGCAGGAGCGCCGGGAAGTAGCGGACGTTCTCCTCGAACAGGTCGAACACCGTGGTGATCCAGCGTTCGCCGAACCACACCCGGGGGCGTACCCCCTGGGCCTTGATCTCCTCGGCCCGGGTGTCCGTGGCCTGCTGGAACAGCGGGATGCGGGTCTCGCGCCACAGCTCCCGGCCGAAGAACAACGGCGAGTTCGCGCCGAGGGCCACCTGGATGCCGGCGATCGCCTGGGCGGCGTTCCAGTGGTCGGCGAACTGGGCCGGGCTGACCTGAAGGTGGAACTGGGTGCTGGTGCAGGCGGCCTCCGGGGTGATGGTGTCGGCGGTCACCGCCAGCCGCTCGACCCCGCTGATCGCGATCAGCAGGTCCTCGCCCCGGGCGGCGAAGATCTGCTCGTTGAGCAGCTCGTAGCGCGGGTTGGCCGACAGGGTCGACGCGGTCAGGTGCTCCGGGCGCAGCGTCGGCAGGATGCCGATCATCACCATGTGCGCCCCGACGCTCCTGGCCTTCGCCTCGGCGGCGTTGAGGCTGGCCCGGATGCTCTCCTCGAACGCCGAGGTGCCGCCGCCGGTCAACCGGCGCGGCGCGACGTTGATCTCGACGTTGAACTGCCCCAGCTCCGTCTGGAAGCTCGGGTCGGCGACGGCCGCCAGCACGTCGCTGTTGCGCATCGTCGGCATCGAGTCGTCGTCGACCAGGTTGAACTCGATCTCCAGCCCGGTCATCGGCCGCTCGACGTCGAAGCGCGACTCCCGCAGCATCTCGGCGAAGACGTCCAGGCACCGCCGCACCTTCTCGCGGTAGCGGGCCCGATCCTCGCGGGTGAATGTCCGTACGCCGACGTCCTCGCCCATGTCACCGCCCTGTCACCGTTGGTCCACCCAACCTCGCACGCGGCGGCCGGCCGGGGGAAGACCCGAAGGTCCCTCGACATACCCGCCCGGCACCCGGGTGACGCACACCGCCGCGCCGCGGTGCGCGCCCGACCGCCCCGCCGGGCTGACTACCATGTCGGGCAACCGGTGAGGGAGTGACGATGCGCGAGAAGATCACCAGGCTCTTCGTGGCGGCGGCGGTCGCCGAGGCCTGCTCCTGGCTGGCCCTGCTGATCGGCATGGCCGTCAAGTACGGGCCGCCGGACAACGAGATCGGGGTGAAGATCTTCGGGCCCGTGCACGGCGCGCTCTTCGTAGCCTACGGCCTGCTGGTCCTGGCCGTGGCCCGGTTGCAGCGGTGGCGGCCGTGGCCCACCCTCGTCGCGCTGGCGTGCGCCGTCCCGCCGTTCGCCACCCTGTTCTTCGAGCGCTGGGCCGCCCGCCGGGGGATGCTGCGCACCGCGCCCGAGCCGGAGCGCCCGTTGACCCCGGTGGGCTGACCTGCGGGCCGCACCGCAGCGCCCGTCACCGGGCGAGGAACGCCGACAGCTCGGCGGCGAGCTGTTCCGGGGCCTCCTCGGCCATGTGGTGCCCCGAGTCGATCGCGACGCCGCGCACGTGGTCGGCCCAGTCCCGCCAGATCGCCGTGGGATCGCCGTACAGGTCGACCAGGTCGTCCCGCTCGGACCAGCAGAACAGCACGGGGCAGGCGATCCGCCGCCCGGCGGCCCGGTCGGCGTCGTCGGCCGCCCGGTCCGGGCCCAGGCCGGCCCGGTAGTCCTCGCACATCGCGTGCACCGTCGCCGGGTCGTGGATCGCCCGGCGGTAGTCGGCGTACGCCTGCTCGCCCATGACGGCCGGCGAGCCGCCGTACCAGGCGTCCGGGTCGGCGTTGATGACCCGCTCCGCCGGCTTGGCCGACTGGCCCAGGAAGAACCAGTGCCACCAGCGGGCCGCGAACCGGGCGTCGGCGCGGGCCAGGGCCTCGCCGATCGGCACCCCGTCGAGCACCGCGAGCCGGCTCACCCGGCGGGGGTGGTCCAGCGCCGTACGCATCGCCGCGTAGCAGCCCCGGTCGTGCCCGACCACCGCCGCCCGGTCGTGGCCCAGCGCGTCGAGCAGGCCGACCACGTCGCGGGCCATCGCCCGCTTGGCGTACGTGGTGTGCCCGGGGTCGCTCGGCGGTTTCGACGAGCCGCCGTAGCCGCGCAGGTCCGGGCAGATGACGGTGTGCTCCCGGGCCAGCAGCGGCGCGACCCGGTGCCAGGTCGCGTGGGTGCGCGGGTGACCGTGCAGCAGCACCACCGGCGGCCCCGAACCGCCGTGGCGTACCCGTAGCCGCACCTCGCCGACGTCGATCTCTTCCAGCGTGAACCCGTCGAACATGCACCCCCGGTGCCCGGCACCGGATCGGCGGAAACGTCGGCCCGACGCCCGGGGTGCCCTCAGCGCGGCAAGACGACGGCGACGGCGATCACCACGACCAGCAGCGCCCCCAGGATGGCCTGCAGCAGCAGCGGCGGCCCGAGGTGGGTCCAGAGGGTGGCGTGCCGGGGGCGGAGCAGTTGCCCGGTGGTGAGGTTGACGATCCGCTCCACCCGGGGCGGCAGGTCCGGATCCTGCGGCTTGAGGGTGATCTGCACCCAGTCGGCGGGGTGCAGGGCGCTCTGCGCCAGGTGACCGTGCAGCTCCACCTCGCAGAGCCGGTTGTCGGAGTCGCGTAGCTGCAACGGGGTGACCAGGAACTCCGGCCCCTTGCGCAGCTCCTTCCAGCTGCGCCGGGACCCGCCGCCACCGGCGCTGGACAGCAGCGAGCGGAACGCCAGCAGCAGCAGCCCCACCAGGCTCGCCGCCGTCACCACGGCGACCAGCACCGGCTGGCCGATGCGCAGCTCGCGGGGATAGCCGTCGAGCAGCTTGACGACCCGGCCGGTGACGACCCGCTGGGTCGGGCGAGCGAGTGGCCGGTATTCGAGGTCACTGTCCATGTTCACCACCGCCGAGAGGTCCATCACCGGGAGTCCGGATTCCCTGCACCGATCGTATCCGCCGGGGTGGGCGGATGACGTGAATGAACGCGAGTCATGTTCGTGGCGGGCTCAGGTGACAAGGCCACCGGCGCGGGTAAGCGGGGGGCCGAGCTGGAAAGGGGTCGAGCATGCAGCTGTCCTTCCTGCGCCCGCTCTACGACCGTCCCGGGCCCTGGTGCTCGGTCTACCTGGACGCCTCCCGCGACACCGAGGACGCCCACCCGGCGCTGGACCTGCGCTGGCGGGCCCTCAAGGGCCACCTGCTGGAGCAGGGCGCCGACGCGGCCACCGTCGACGCCGTCGAACGGGTGGTCCGGGGTCACGACCCGATGCCCGGGGACTACGGCATCGCCGTCTTCGCCGCCCGGGGCCGGGTGGTGCTCACCGAGTACCTCTCCGCGCCGCCGCTGCGGGACCTGGCGACGGTGTCGGAGCTGCCGCACACCATGCCGCTGCTCGCCCAGCGGGGCGAACAGGTCGCCTGGGTGCGGGTGCTGGCCGACCGGGCCGGCGCCGACGCCGTGGCGGTCAGCGCCGGCGGTGTGCCCCGCCGCGCCCACGTCACCGGCCGGGAGGACTTCCAGCTGCGCCGGGTCAACCCCGGCGGCTGGTCGCAGTCGCGCTACCAGCGCGCCGCCATGGAGGCGTGGCACCACAACGCCGGCGACGCGGCGGCGGCCACGGTGCAGCTGGCCGAGCAGGTCGGCGCCGAGGTGCTGGTGGTGGCCGGCGACGTGCGGGCCACCGGCATGATCGCCGCCCAACTGCCGCCCCGCTGGCAGGACCTGGTGGTCCGCACCGACGCCGGGTCCAGGCACGCCGGGGCGGACCCGACGCTGATGGACGACCTGACCGTGCAGACCATCGCCGAGGTGGCCGACCAGCGGATCACCGCCACGCTGGACCGCTTCGGCATGCAGCAGGACGTCGGGGCGGGGCTCGACGCCGTGGTCTCGGCGCTGCAACGCAACCAGGTCGACACCATGCTCATCGTGGACGACCCGTCATCGACCGCGCAGCTCTGGATCGGCCCCGAGGCGACCGACCTCGGCACCGACCCGGGCCAGCTCACCGCCGCCGCGGTCGCCGAACCGCACCGGGTACCGGCCGACGCGGCCCTGATCCGGGCGCTGGTCGGCACCGACGCGGAGCTGACCGTGCTGGCCCCCGACGAGGCCCCCGAGCTGACCGACGGGGTCGGCGCGGTGCTGCGCTACGTCGACGCCGGCACCCCCGGGCGGGGCGATGGCTGAGCGTACCGGGGCCGACCTGGTGGTGGAGCGGCTGCGGGCCTGGCGGGTGCCGCGCGTCTTCGGCTGCCCGGCGGCGGCGATCGCCCCGGTCGTCGCGGCCCTGGACGGCTCGGGAGGGGACCCGGAGTTCGTCCCCGCCCGGCACGAGGAGACCGCCGCCCTGATGGCCAGCGGGCACGCCAAGTTCACCGGCGGGATCGGCGTCTGCCTGGCCGCCCAGGGCCCCGGCGCGATCGGCCTGCTCACCGGGCTCTACGACGCCAAGCTGGAGAGCAGGCCGATGGTGGCGATCGTCGGCGAGGACGTCACCGGCCCGCTCGGCGGCGCCCACGAGGAGATCGGGCTGACCCGGCTCCTCGGCGACGCCTGCCACCAGTTCCTCCGCTACGCGCGCACCCCCGAGCAGGTGCCCGCCGTGCTCGACCAGGCGCTGCGCACCGCCGCCGCCACCCGCAGCCCCACCTGCGTGGTGCTGCCGGAGCAGGTGCAGACGGCAGCGGTGGCCGACCTGCTGCCGCAGGCCGCCGGGGTGACCTCGGCGACGCCGGGGGAGCCGCCGGCCCGGGTGCTCCCGCACGACGCCGACCTGGCCGCCGCCGCGGCCCTGCTCGGCGTCGGGGAGCGCACGGCGATCCTGGTCGGTCAGGGCGCGTCCGGCGCGGCCGACGAGATCGTCCGGCTCGCCGACCGGCTCGGCGCGGGGGTGGCGACGAGCCTGCTCGGCAAGCCCGTCCTCGACGAGCGGCTGCCCTTCCACACCGGCGTGCTCGGCGAGGTGGGCAGCAACGCCGCCGCCCAGCTCATGGGGGGCTGCGACACCCTGCTGATGGTCGGCACCAACGACCCGTGGACCGGGTACTACCCGCTGGCCGGGCAGGCCCGCACCATCCAGATCGACCTCGACGGCCGCCGCGTCGGCGCCCGGCACCCGGTGGACGTGCCGCTGGTCGGCGACGCCGCCGAGACGCTGCGCGCGCTGCTCGACCGGGTGCCCGACCGGCCCCGGCGACACTGGCGGGAGACGGTGGAGGGCAGCGTCGAGCGCTGGCGGGCCGAGGCGGCGGCCCGCGCGCAGTCCCCCGCCGAACCGGTCAACCCGCAGCTCGTCCTGCACGAGCTCGCCGCCCGGCTGCCCCGCCCGGCCGCGCTCGCCGTCGACGTCGGCTCTGTCCTCTACTGGTACGCCCGGCACCTGCCCCTGCCGCCCGGGGTCTCCGCCCAGCTCTGCGGCACCCTGGGCGCGACCGGCTGCGCCCTGCCGTACGCGGTGGCGGCGAAGCTGGCCCGCCCGGACCGGCCCGTGATCGCGCTGGTCGGCGACGCCGCGATGCAGCTCAACGGGCTGGCCGAGCTGATCACCGTGGCCCACCGCTGGACGCAGTGGCCCGATCCCCGGCTGGTGGTGCTGGTGCTCAACAACCGGGACCACTCCGGCACCGACGCCGGTGGGCTGCCGCCCGGCGGGACCGGTCGCCGCCCCGACGTGCCGTACGCCGGGTGGGCCCGGCTGCTCGGGTTGCACGGCGTGCGGGTGGACCGCCCGGAGCTGGTCGGCGCGGCCTGGGACGAGGCCCTGGCCGCCGACCGGCCCAGCGTGCTGGAAGCCGTGGTCGACCCGACCGTGGCGCTGCGCGTGCCGGAGCCGGCGCTGGCGGACCTGCGCAGCCTCTTCGCCGACGGCGACACCGCCCGGCTGGTGCGGGACCGGGTGCCGGCCGGCACGGTGGACGATCTCGTTTAACCCCGCTCTGGCCAGGGCATTTGCCTCTCTGCCCGACCGCGAGGAGAGACCGATGTCCGAGCCCGTCGACCGTCGATACGGTCCTGCGACCCTGCCGCCGCCCCGGGGGCCGGTCTCGGCCGCGCTCGTGCGGGCCCTGCGGCAGCCCCCGCACGACCTGCCGGCCGGCCTCGACGCGCCGTTCGACCCGGCCGGGCCCGACCCGCTGACCGACGAGGATCTCCAGCTCACCCTCTTCCTCTGCTACGAACTGCACTACCGGGGCTGGGCGGGGGTGGCCGACGACTGGGAGTGGCAGCCAAGCCTGCTGGCCCTGCGGGCCCGCGCCGAGCGGGTCTTCGAGACGGCGGTGCGCCGCCTGGTCGACCCCCTGCCGCCGGTGCGCCCCGACGGCGTGCCGCAGGCGCTGGCGGAGCTGGTGGCCGCCGACGACGGCCCGCCGCTGGCCGCCGCCGTGCAGCGCCGCGCCACCCTGGAGCAGTTCCGCGAGTTCGTCACCCTCCGCTCGATCTACCACCTGCGGGAGGCCGACGCGCACAGCTGGGGCCTGCCCCGCCTCGGCGGCCCGGCCAAGGCCGCCCTCGTCGAGATCCAGATGGACGAGTACGGCAACGGCCAGCTGGACCGGATGCACGCCGAGCTGTTCCGGCGCACCATGGGCTGCCTCGACCTGGACACCGACTACGCCGCCCACCTGGACCGGGCACCGGCGATCACCCTGGCCAGCAACAACCTGATCTCCCTGTTCGGGCTGCACCGCCGGCTGCGCGGGGCGCTGCTGGGGCACCTGGCGGCGTTCGAGATGACCTCCTCGCTGCCGAACCGCCGCTACGGCAACGGCCTGCGCCGGCTCGGCCTGGACGCCACGGCCACCGCCTTCTACGACGAGCACGTCGAGGCCGACGCCGTGCACGAGCAGATCGCCGCGTACGACCTCTGTGGCGGGCTGGCCCGCGCGGAGCCGGCGCTCGCCCCCGACCTGGTCTTCGGCGCGGCGGCGGCGCTGGCGGTGGAGGGCCTCTTCGCCGGTCACCTGCTGGCCGCCTGGGAGCGGGGGGAGAGCTCGCTGCGCGACTCTGCCCGCTCGACCTCGGCCCTGCCGGTCCCCGTCGCATCCGAGGCCGCAGTCGTTTCCGGGGCAGCGGTCGTTTCCGGGGCAGCGGTCGTTTCCGCGATCGCCTGAGCGAGCCACCCGCCTGGGCGAGCCACCCCGCCTGGGCGGGGCACCCGCCTGGGTGGGCAACTTCCGCCCAGGCTTTGCTGAGAGGTGGCGACGGATCCAGGCCAGCGGGTGCCATGATCCACTCGATGTGCGGTACAACGCGCTCTCCTGCTCTTGCGAGAGCGCGACATGCCGCACATTGAGTGGATCAAGAGGCCCCGGCCCTCGGGTCGGGGCGGGAGGAGTCGAGCCCGCCGCTGGAAGACCCGGCCCCGTCAAGGCGGCTGGGGCGAGCCCACCCTTTGATTCTTTCGTTCCACCTCATGGGAATTGTGAAGATCTTGGTACAGAGTGGCCCCTCCAGGGGCCGTTTCTCGCCAAGATCTCCGGCGCGGCCGCTGCGGGACGCGGGTGGGTTTCGGGACGGGCGGGGTGCGGATGAGGCCCGGGTGGAGGGCGGCGCCGTGTGCAGTGTGGGGGTGATCGGGCCGGCGGTCAGCCCTCCCGGTCGGTGCCGGCGCGGAACCCCACCGCCTTGTGCGAGCCGTCGCAGAACGGCTTGAGTGCCGACCTGCCGCACCGGCACAGCGCGACCACACCCCGACGGGCGTCGATCGCCTGCCCCTCGGGGGTCACCAGGGCGAAGTCCCCCCGCACCAGCAGCGGCCCGTCCGGATAGGGCGTGATCGTGGCCCTCGCAGGACAATCGTCGGCACTCATGCCCGCACAGTGCCCACCCACCCGACCCGGAAACCCCAACCCACCCGGCCCACCCAGCAACTTCGCCGAAGTTGCTGGGTGAACGCGGATTCAGCCAGCAGGGGGAGAGGGGCGGGCAGGGGAGGAGGGCGGGGGCGGGGCGGACGGGGTGCCCAGGTGGTGCGGCGGGGGGCGGACGGGGCACACCGCCGTCCAGCGGGGAATGCCCCCGGCGGGTGGCGGAGGCCCCGTTTAGACCCCATCGGGACGGGAAGCCGGCCGCGTGGCGATCGAACGAGGCGGGCTGGAACGGGCGCAGCCGGTACGCGGGGGGCTCACGGCGGACGGCGCCGGGCTGGCCGGCGACCGGGTGGTGGCGGTGGGCAGCCCGGGACGGGTCCTGGTCGCCGCCGCGGCGCGGGCCCTGCGCGGGGAGGACTGCGCCGACCTCGGCACGCCGACGGTGCTGTCCCGGTTCACCGCGGTGCCCGAGCCGGTGCGGCGGGCCGCCGCCGCTCGGGCCGCCGGGCGGACGGCGCTGACTGCGGAGCAGACCGCCGAGGTCGACGCGGCCCGGGTGGCCCGGTGGATCGTCGAGCAGTACCCGCGCCGACGCTACCCGGGGGTGGTGCTCGGTTCCCCGCACGGCGCGGCGGCGCACCTCGCGGTCGCCCTCGGCGTGCCCTGGCTGCCCGCCGCGTTCGAGACGACGGTGCGCTGGCACCGGGGCGCGGTGGACCGCCCCGCCGCCGCCCTGGAGCACGGCGCGGTGCTGGCCGCGCGGCTGCTGGCCGGCAACCCCGACGTGCACGTACGACAGGTGCACTGCCCGGCCAGCCGGGGCGCGCAGGCCGGGGCGACCGTGTCGCTGGCGGTGCGTTGGCAGTGCCTGCCGGCGGCGTACGCCCGGTTCCTGGCGGAGCGGGTCAGCGCCGGCGCCCCGGTGCTGCTGGTGCGCGACGCCCGGACCTGGCCGGTGCACGACGTCGGACGGGGACACAGCTTCCAGGCCGGCTCACCGGGCAGCGGGCTGGAGCCGGTGGACTTCCACCCGGACTCGCCCGCGTTGCGTCAGGTGCTGCGGTGCGCCGGCGGCGACGGGGCCCGGTGGGAGCCGGCGGAGGTCACCACGGGGCAGGGCTACGCCGAGCACGGGGTGGAGGCCGGCTTCGAGCTCGCCGTCGGGCAGTGGGCCGGCCGGCGTGGGCACCGCCTGCACCGGGTGCTCGTCGACCGGCCGGAGGCGCTCAGCGCCGCGGTGGCCGACCTGTACCGGGCGTGGCTGCGGCGGGCCGGCAAGACCGGCGACCGACTGGTCGTCGAGTGCGGCCGGCTGCTCGACCCGTGGCAGGTGGTGCGGGCGGGGCTGGTGCCGTACTGGTGCGAGAACGCCACCCGGCGCAGCGTCGACGCCGTGGAGTGGTGGCTCGCCGGCAGTGAGGCGTTCAGCTCGGTCGACGTGCTGCCGGAGTCGCCGGGGTTGCGCTCGCCGGCGCTGGCCGGGCTGCCGCAGTGGCTGGCCGTGGCCGCCTTCGGCCGCCGCCGGCGGGCGGTGGACCGCACCGCGGCGCGGGGCTACCCGATGGCGGCGGTGCCCACCCGCCGGGCCACCGAGGTGCTGCGGGCGCAGCCGTACGACCTGCCGGTGCCGCCGCACCTGCCCGCCGCCACCGCCGTGCAGGCGCTGCGCGACGGCGCAGGTGGGCAGGGATTGCTGGTCTGCTGACCCCGGCGGCGTCGCGCGGTCCGCCCGCCGCGCCGGGCCCGGCGGCACCGGCCGGCCGAAACATCCTCGCGAACCCGGGTCGCCGTGATTGAGTACCTACGGAGCGGGAAGTCCGCTGGCTGCGACGGCCACCACGCCGCGCAGCCCTGCGGTCGACGCTTCTCGACGAACACGTCAGGTGACCCACGTCAGGTGACCCACTTTCCGGCCCGGTGCGTGGCTCGACCACGCCCACGACCGGCTTTCCCGATCAGGCGGGGACCTTCCTGAGGGAGGCGCGGATGTTCGGACAGACCACCACGACCACACCACCACCCACCGAACGAGGTCTGGAGGACCTCGACGCGGCGGCGCTGGCGTACGCGGCGCGGATCGAGGGGCTGCCCCCCGAGCGGCGGCAGGAGGCGCGCGACGACCTGGTCCGCTTCGCGCTGCCGTTCGCCGGCCGGCTGGCCCGCCGGTACCGGGGGCGGGGTGAGCCGTTGGAGGATCTGGAGCAGGTCGCCCGGCTCGGGCTGGTCAACGCCGTCGACCGGTACGACCCGGAGCGCGGCTCGTTCACCGCGTACGCGGCCATCACCATCGTGGGGGAGATCAAGCGGCACTTCCGGGACCGCACCTGGGGGGTGCACGTGCCCCGGCGGCTGCGTGACCTGATCCTGGAGGTCGGCCAGGCCACCTCGGCGCTGACCAGTGAGCTGTCCCGGGCCCCGTCGGTGGCGGAGCTGTCCGAGCGGCTGGAGACCCCGCAGGCGGAGATCCTCGCGGCGCTGGAGTCCGCCGCCGGATACAGCCCGGCGTCGCTGAACGCGCCGGTGGGCGGGGAGAGCTCGGCGGAGTTCGGCGACCTGGTGGGGGAGAGCGACAACGCGTTGGAGTCGGTCGACGACCGGGTGACCGTCAGCGGGCTGCTGCACCGGCTGCCCTGGCGGGAGCGGCGCATCCTGGCCATGCGCTTCTACGGCAACCAGACCCAGGCCGAGATCGCCGCCCGGTTCGGCATCTCCCAGATGCACGTGTCCCGCCTGCTGTCGCGGGCGCTGACCTGGCTGCGGCAGGCGATGCTGGCCGACGCCCCGCCGCCGTGGCAGAACGGCCCGGCGGAGGCCGAACCGGACCGGACGAGGATCGCGGTGCGGCACACCGGCGACCGGGTCGTGGTGGAGGTCGGCGGCGAGGTCGACCGCGACGGCGCGGACGAGCTGCGCCGGGCGATGCTGGAGGCGGTGACCGGGCAGCCCCGCGAGGTGATCATCGACCTGGTCGGCGCGGGCGGCTTCGACGCCGGGGGGATCGCCGCGCTGCTGGCCGGCCGGGACGCCGCGCAGCGGACCGGGGTGCCGCTGCGGCTGACCCGCGTCCAGCCGGCGGTCCGCCGGTCGCTGACCGCCGCCGGCCTGCCCCCGGCCCACGACTGACCGGCGGGGCTCGCACTCGCACCGGCGCAGGCCCGGCGACCCGTCGGGCGGCACCGGACCGCCGGCGTGCGGCCGCCGACGAGAAGAGCAGTGGGTACGCGGTGGGGGCGGGCCGGTCGACCGGCCCGCCCCCACCTTCGGCGTACGTCAGTCGTCGTCGCGGCTGTGCGGGTGCCGCCACCGTTCGTTCTGTCGCGGCTCCCGCCCCGCGCCGGGGTCGTGCTCGTCCTCGGGCGCGTCGCTCTGCTCGAAGCTGGGGCGGCGGATGTCCTCCGGGTTCGGCACGTCCACCGGCCGGGCCCCCGACTGCGGCGCGGGCTGGTACGCCACGGCCTCCCGGGCGCCGTGCGCGCCCTCGGCCGCCGGCGACTCGGCGTCGTGCCGCTCGTGGTGCAACTCCTCGCCGAGGCTCTGCGGCGGTTTCGTGGTGCGCTGCGGCAGGTCCCGGCCGAGGTCGGCGACGAGGTGGCCGTACTTCAGGTCGAAGGCGGGCCGCTCGGAGCGGATCCGGGGCATCCGGTCGAAGTTGCGCAGCGGGGGCGGGCAGGTGGTGGCCCACTCCAGGGAGTTGCCGAAGCCCCAGGGGTCGTCCACCGCCACCATCGCCCCGTACCGCCAGGACTTCCAGACGTTGTAGATGAAGAAGAGGGTGGAGGCGCCGAGCACGAACGACCCGACGGTGGAGATCATGTTGAGCGTGGTGAAGCCGTCGCCGGGCAGGTAGTCGGCGTAGCGGCGGGGCATCCCCTCGGCACCCAGCCAGTGCTGCACCAGGAAGGTGGCGTGGAAGCCGACGAACATGGTCCAGAAGTGGGCCTTGCCGAGCCGCTCGTCGAGCAGCCGGCCGGTCATCTTCGGGAACCAGAAGTACACCCCGCCGAAGGCGGCGAAGACGATCGTGCCGAACATCACGTAGTGGAAGTGCGCCACCACGAAGTACGTGTCGGTCACCTGGAAGTCCACGGGCGGGCTGGCCAGCAGCACGCCGGTCAGGCCGCCGAGCAGGAAGGTCACCAGGAAGCCGATGGCGAAGAGCATCGGGGTCTCGAAGGTGAGCTGCCCCTTCCACAGGGTGCCGATCCAGTTGAAGAACTTCACCCCCGTCGGCACGGCGATGAGGTAGCTCAGGATGCTGAAGAACGGCAGCAGCACCTGCCCGGTGGCGAACATGTGGTGCGCCCAGACGGCCATCGACAGCACGGTGATCGCGATGGTGGCCAGCACCAGCCCGGTGTAGCCGAAGATCGGCTTGCGGGCGAAGACCGGGATGATCTCGGTGATGATGCCGAAGAACGGCAGCGCGATGATGTAGACCTCGGGATGGCCGAAGAACCAGAACAGGTGCTGCCAGATCATCGGGCCGCCGGTGGTCGGGTCGAACACGTGCGAGTGCAGCAGCCGGTCGGAGGCCAGGGCCAGCAGCGCGGCGGCCAGCAGCGGGAAGACCAGGATCACCAGGACCGAGGTGAGCAGCAGGTTCCAGGTGAAGATCGGCATCCGGAACATGGTCATGCCGGGGGCGCGCAGGGTCAGGATCGTGGTGATCATGTTGACCGCGCCGAGGATGGTGCCCAGCCCCGACACGACCAGCCCGACCACCCAGAGGTTCGCCCCGATGCCGGGGCTGTGCTGCGACAGGTTCAGCGGGTTGTACGCGGTCCAGCCGAAGTCGGCCGCCCCGGACGGGGTGAGGAACCCGCCGACGGTCATCGCCGCGCCGAAGAAGTAGAGCCAGTAGGCGAAGGCGTTGAGCCGGGGGAACGCCACGTCGGGGGCGCCGATCTGCAGCGGCACGAGGTAGTTGCCGAAGCCGAAGACCATCGGCGTCGCGAAGAGCAGCAGCATGATCGTGCCGTGCATGGTGAACATCTGGTTGTACTGCTCGGGGGAGAGCAACTGCATGTCCGGCCGGGCCAGCTCGATGCGGATCAGCATCGCCAGCACGCCGCCGAAGATGAAGTACGCGAACGAGGTGATCAGGTACAGCAGGCCGATCTGCTTGGCGTCGGTGCTGCCGAGCAGCTTGATCAAACTGGATCCCGGCAGGGGCGAGCGCACCGGGCCGGGATAGCCGCCGAAGCGGGCCGGCGCGAGGATCGCGGGGCCCCGGTCGCGCCCGGGTTCCGTGGTTACCCGTCTGGGCATGTCAGCTCACTCACCCGTCGTCACGGCAGAAGGGACGGGCGTGCCTACCCGCCCCTCTCCCCATGTAACCAGGCGAGAGCGGTAAATTTGGTAAATTGGGGGTGAGTCGTTCAGGTGGCCTGGAGTCTCAGGTGGCCGGCAGTATCGCCCAGACGACCTTGCCGTCCCCGGCCGGCGAGCTGCCCCACCGCTGGGCCAGCTCCCGGACCAGCAGCAGCCCCCGGCCACCCTCGGCGCGCGGATCGTTGCCCGCCGCCGGCCGGAGCGCCCCCCGGCTGCCGTCGGCGACGGCGATCTGAAGGTACGGCCGGCGCAGCGTCAGCGTCACCCGCATCGGGGTGCCGGCATGCCGGACCACGTTGCCGACCAGCTCGCTGAGCACCACCGAGGCGGGGCCGGCCACCTCGGGCAGGTTCCACCGCCCGCAGGCGTCGGCGACCAGCTCCCGAGCCCGCCGGCAGGCCCCGGCGACCGGCTCGAACCGGGCGCGCAGCCGGGGCGACGCGGCGGCACCGGCCGTGCGGGTCGCCTCCGCGCAGTCCTGCCGCACCGACACCACCCGCCCCGCCGTGGACTCCGCCAGCCAGCGCGCCGCGTCGGGCGGCGGGGCGCAGAGCACGAACGGCACGGTCGGCCAGTCGGCCGCCTGCCGGGCGGCGGCGGCGAAGACCGACAACGCCAGCCGGTCACGGACGGTCACCGAGCCGAGGTCCACCACCAGCGCGTCCGGCTGCTCGGTGAGGCAGCGGTCCAGGACCTGGTGCACCGGCCGCATCGTGGCCAGGTCGAGGGCGCCGCTGAGCCGTACGACGGTCACCGGCGACTCGTCGCAGACCTGGCAGCTGATCCGGCTCGACATGGGCGTCCTCGCTTCGGTCTCGGGGTGACCTGCGAGTACCCGGCCCGCCGGACGGCGAAACAGCGCCCCTTCCCGGGGTGACCGCTTTAGGAGTGGTCCCGATCACGCTGGGTGATCATCCCCAGCGCGATCATCCCGACCCCGAGGAAGAGGTGCAGCCAGTTGTCGGCGCCGTTGAGGGGGAGGAAGTTGGCACCGCTGGAGTGGTCGACCACCAGGCCGTAGAGCCACAGCACGAGGTAGACCGCCCCGCCGCCGACGAGGAACGCCCGCGCCCCGGCCCGGGTGCGCGACAGCGCCAGCCCGACGACCCCGAAGAGCAGGTGCACGAGGTTGTGCAGGACCGAGACCTGGAACAGGCCGAGGAGCTTCGCCCCGGAGTCGTGCCCGGCGAAGCGCAGGTCGCCGAAGTCGGTCGTGATCCCGGGGACGAAGCCGAGCACCCCGACCAGCACGAACACCACGCCGACGGTGGCCGCCGCCCGACGCGCCGGGGCGCGCTGCTCGGCCGGGTTGCGGCGGGCCCGCGAATGGGCCATCGGGTTGACCACGATGCTCTCCTCCCGGTCGGCCGCGCTGCTGCCGTGCGCCGCGCCTTCCCGCCACCGCCGGCCGTAAACGCGAACGGTCCCCCGGCCGGAGGAGACCCGGCAGGGGGACCGTCGTGCTTCGCGGGGCGGGGGTCAGGCGGGTTGCAGGCTGCGGGCCGTGGCGCCCCCGCGTACCCGCTCGTAGAGCTCGACGTAGCGCTGCGCCATGACCGCCGGGGTGAAGCGCGTCGCGGCCTCCCGCCGGCACTCGTCGACGTCGAGGGCGTCGGCGGCCAGGATCAGGTCGGCCAGCTCCTCCTCGTCGGTGGTGAGCAGCCCGGTGCGGCCGTGCTCGATCAGCTCCGGCAGGCAGCCGCGGGTGGTCGCCACCACCGGGGTGCCCAGGGCCAGCGACTCGACCACGGCCGTGCCGCCGGGCTCCTCCCAGCGCAGCGGGAAGAGCGACGCGCGGGCCCCGGCCAGCAGGTCGTCGCGGTCCTGTCCGGCGACCGTGCCGACCCAGCGGACCAGGTCGCCGTCGACGTGCGGGGCGACCTCGTCGTAGAAGAAGCGCACGTCCGGGTTCTGCCGGGCCTCGTCGCCGGCCGCCGCCAGGTCCTGCGGCCGGTGGTACGGCCCGACCGGCCCGGCGAGCACCAGCGGCACGCCGACGCGCTGGGCGAGCCGGGCGGCGACGTCCTGGCCCTTGCCCGGGTTGACCCGGCCCAGGACGAGCAGGTAGTCGCCCTTCTCCGGCCGGGCCCGCCGGTCGGCGTCGACCGCGAGCGGGGTGGAGAGGTGCACGTGGCCCACCGAGTGCTCGCGCAGCGCCTGCGGGGCGCGGGCGAGCTGCGAGGCGGAGACCCCGTTGACCCGGACCCGGTCGCCGCCGTCGAACTGACCGTAGAGCTCCGGGTGCTTGGCCAGGTCCCAGTGCAGGGTGTGCAGCGCCGGCGGGGCGTCGGGCCCCATCGCGGCGAGGGTGGCCAGGCCGACGGCCTCCACGTGGTCGTGGACCAGGTCGATGTCGTCGCGGCGGTGCAGCAGCCGCACCACCCCCGCCAGGTGCGCCTGCGCGACACCACAGACCTGGTTGTACGGCCGTTGCAGGGCCGCGAACTGACCGTCGGGGAAGACGGAGACCTTCTCGTCCACCGGCAGGGTGCTGGAGTCCACGGAGGCGAGCACCACCCGCACGCCGAGCGCGCGCAGCTCCGGCACCAGGGTGGCGATGACGTTCTCGATGCCGCCGTACCCCGGCGGGGGCACCGACAGCCACGGGCCGGCGTTCATCAGGACGGTGAGGCTCATGCGGGGTTCCTTCCCTGCGGTGTGCGCGTGCTCACGCCGCCGCCACCCGTCGGCGCGGCACCCGGTGGCGCAGCTCCGCCAGCGGGGGGCGCTCCTCGATCGAGACGTCGCTGACCACGATCTCGCGGTCCAGGTTCGGCAGCGCGTCGGTGCCGCCGCGCCGGAACTGGGTCAGCAGGGCCGCCGGCGTGGTGCCGGGGCTGGCCCAGCCGCGCCGCTGCAACCGCGACCACGCGGTCAGCATGATCTGCGCCGACATCCGGCCCAGCGCCGCCGTGTTCTGGTGGCGGTGCTTGCGCTCGCCCAGGTCCACCTGGGCCAGCGCGTCCAGCCCGACCAGGTCCAGCAGGTCGATCAGCATCGCCGTCTCGACCCCGTACCCGGAGACGAACGGCACCCGTTCCAGCACGGCGCGGCGGCCGGCGTACTCGCCGGCGAGGGGCTGGACGAAGCCGGCCAGCTCCGGCCAGAACAGGTTCAGCAGCGGGCGGGCCATCAGCTCGGTGACCCGGCCGCCGCCGTCGGCCTCCACGCTGGTCGCGCCGACCAGCGGCCGGTGGTAGAAGCCCTTGACGAAGTCCACCGACGGGTCGGTCAGCAGCGGACCGAGCAGGCCGGTGACGAAGTGCGGCCGGAACTCGTGCAGGTCGGCGTCGATGAACGCGACCACGTCGCCCTCGGCGGCGGCCAGCCCGGCCCAGAGCGCGTCGCCCTTGCCGGCGAGCTGCGGCAGGCCCCGGGTCATCTCGTCCTGACCCACCACCTCCGCCCCGGCGGCCCGCGCCACCTGCGCGGTCCGGTCGGTCGACCGGGAGTCGACCACGATCAGCTCGTCGACCAGGGCCACCCGATCCATCAGGTGTTCCCGGATCGTGGCCACGATCGCGCCGACCGTCGCCTCCTCGTTGCGCGCGGGCAGCACCACGCTGACCCGGCTGTCTCCCTTGGCCTCCAGCAGTCGCCGGGCCGTCCACTGGTCCGCCGAGGCGGTCCGGTACGTCGCCCACGCCTCGACCACTGGCGAGACGGTCGATTCAATATCCGGCACAGACACACCCCTCTAGATCGTGGCGGATTAAGCAGCTTGTTGTTTGCCCAGCCAGCTCGCGCCGCTAACCGAATAATCCCTAACAGCTTGATCACGTGCCCGACGCCTGGCCGTTCCCGTCCTGTGAACGTTTCGTTGCGGACCGTCCAGGAAAGTGCAGAGGCGAAACGTGAAGCCGTGGTGAGAGGGTGTGTCGATGCGAGTGTGCCGGGTAGGACTTGTCGGGGCCGGCGGGGTGGCGCAGCGCCATGCCCGCGTGTTGGGCGGCTTCCCCGACGTTGAGATTCTGGGCGTGGCCGACGTCGCGCGGGGCGCGGCGCAGGAGCTGGCCGCCGCGCACGGGGCCCGCACCTTCGCCGACGTGGACGAGCTGCTGGCGGCCGGCCCCGACGCGGTGTACGTCTGCGTGCCGCCGTTCGCGCACGGCCCGGTGGAGGAGAAGGTGATCGCCGCCGGCGTGCCGATGTTCGTGGAGAAGCCGGTCGCGGTCGACCTGGACACCGCCGAGCGGATCGCCGACCTGGTGGCCCGGCGAGGGCTGCTCACCGGCGTGGGCCACCACTGGCGGTACCTGCACGTCGTGGAGCAGGCCCGCGAGCTGCTCGCCGGCCGCCGGGTGCGGATGGTCAGCGGGGCCTGGCTGGACAAGGTGCCCCCGGTCGACTGGTGGGCCCGCCGCGACCGCTCCGGCGGCCCGGTGGTCGAGCAGGCCGCGCACGTGCTGGACCTGATGCGCGCCCTGGTCGGCGAGGTGACCGAGGTCACCGCGTACGGCGACGGCACCCCGCCGCCCGTCGAGGGCGCCGACATCGACTCGGTGACCACGGCCACCCTGCGCTTCGCCGACGGGGCGGTGGGCACCCTCGCCGCCGCCTGCGTGCTCGGCTGGAAGCACCGCGCCGGGCTGGAGATCCTGGCCGACGGCCTCGCCCTGGCGCTGGCCGAGGACGGGCTGACCATCCGCGACGCCGACGGCGAGCGGCACGTGCCCGCCGACCCGGACGCCGCGCGGATCGCCGTGGACCGGGCCTTCGTCGACGCGGTGCGCGGCGTCGGCGACGACGTCCGGGTCCCGTACGCCGAGGCGCTGGGGACCCAGCGGCTGGCCCTGGCCATCGCCTCCTCGGCGGCCACCGGACGGCCGGTGGCGCTGCCCACCGGCACCGCCGCGACCCCCCAGGTCGTGGTGCCCGCCCAGCGGGGGGTGGGCGTCGATGCGTGACCGGGTGGTGGTGGTCAGCGGCCCCGGCCGGGTCGAGCTGGTCGAGTCCGACGCCGGTGAGCTGCGCGAGGGCATGTTCCGGGTGGAGACGCTCTACAGCGGGGTCTCCGCCGGCACCGAGCTGAGCTTCGTCAAGGGCACCAACCCCTATCTGAACGTGACCTTCGACGCCGCGCTCGGGCTGTTCCGGCCGGGCGAGGCGAGCACCCCGTACCCGGTGCGGCGGCTGGGGTACATGCAGGTGGGACGGGTGGTCGAGAGCCGCACCCCGGCGATCGCCGTGGGCACCGTCGGCGCGATGACGTACGGCCACCGCACCTCCTACGTCGCCGACCCGGTCGCCGAGCGGTTCGTCCCGCTCCCCGACGACCTCGACCCGCTGCTCGGCATCTACGTCGCGCACATGGGGCCGATCTGCGCCAACGGGCTGCTGCACGCCGCCGCCGACCTCTGCGGCACCGACGTACGCTCCCTCGGCGACGGGGTGCGCGGCCGCCGGGTGGCGGTGGTCGGCAGCGGGGTGGTGGCCCTGCTGACCGCCCTGTTCGCCAAGCGGCACGGCGCGGCGTCGGTGGTGGTGCTCGATCCGACCCCGCAGCGCCGGGCGGTCGCCGAGGCCCTCGGCCTGGAGACCCTGGACCCCGAGGGCGACGACCCGGCCGTGGTGCTCAAGACCCGGTGGAACCACGCGGCCGGCGACCGGGGGGCCGACGTGGTCTTCCAGTGCCGGGGGCAGGCGTGGGCGTTGCAGCTCGCGCTGCGCCTGCTGCGCCCCCAGGGCACCGTGATCGACCTGGCGTTCTACCAGGGCGGCGCGGACGCCGTGCGGCTCGGCGAGGAGTTCCACCACAACGGGCTGTCGCTGCGCTGCGCGCAGATCGGGCGGGTGCCGCGCGGGCTCGCCCCGACCTGGGACCGGGAGCGGCTCTCGGCCGAGACGATCGACCTGCTGCGGGCCCACGGCGACGCGATCCGCAAGCACCTGGTGTCGTCGGTGGTGCCGTTCGACCAGGCCCCGGCGCTCTTCACCGACCTGGCGCAGCGCCGCCGCCAGGAGCTCCAGGTGGTGCTCGCCGGCTGATCGGTGCGGGCCGTGGCGCGCGGTTCCTGCGCCACGGCCCGGACCGGGCCGCAAAATCCGGCCCGGGTCGCGTACCGTTGCGGCTCATGGGTGTGTCGCAACGGTTCAAGAGCAAGTTCCGGCGGTTCCTTCAGCGACCCGGCACGACGGTCGCGCTGGCCCCGCTGGAGAAGTTGCTGCCGGCCATCGAGGCCCGCGAGGACGAGCTGTCGGCATTGACCGACGCCGAGCTCACCGAGGCCGCCGGCGCCGCCACCGGCTACGAGGAGATCTGCGCGGTGGGCCGCGAGGCCGCCCGGCGCGGGCTGGACCAGCGGCCGTACGACGTGCAGCTGCTCGGCGCGATGGCCCTGCTCTCCGGCAAGGTCGCCGAGATGTCCACCGGTGAGGGCAAGACCCTCACCGCCACCATCGCCGCGTACGGGCACGTCCGGCTCGGCAACGGCCCGGTGCACGTGCTCACCGTCAACGACTACCTGGCCCGCCGCGACGCCCGCTGGATGGAGCCGGTCTACACCCTGCTCGGGCTGACCGTCGGCTGGGTCAACGAGGCCTCCACCCCGCAGGAGCGGCGCGACGCCTACGCCTGCGACGTGACCTACGTCTCGGTCAGCGAGGCCGGCTTCGACTACCTGCGCGACCAGCTCGTCACCGACATCGACGACCGGGTCCAGCCGACGCTGGCCACGGCGATCGTCGACGAGGCCGACTCCATCCTCATCGACGAGGCCCGGGTGCCGATGGTGCTGGCCGGCGCGGTCGGCGGCGAGCAGGACCCGGTGCACGCCGCCGCGGCGCTGGTGCGCGGCCTGCGCAAGGGCAAGCACTTCACGGTGGCCGAGGACGGCCGCAACGTCGCCTTCACCCCCGCCGGCCTGGCCGCGATCGAGGCCAAGCTCGGCGACATCGACCTCTACGACACCGAGCACGTCGGGCAGCTCTCCGCGGTCAACGTGGCCCTGCACGCCCACGCCCTGCTGCACCGCGACGTCGACTACATCGTGCGCGACGGCTCGGTGGAGCTGATCGACGAGATGCGCGGCCGGGTGGCCCAGCACCGCCGCTGGCCCGACGGGTTGCAGGCGGCGGTGGAGGCCAAGGAGGGCCTCGACGCCAGCGCCGAGGGTGAGGTGCTGGGCACCATCGCCGTGCAGGCGTACATCGGGCTCTACCCGAAGGTCTGCGGGATGACCGCGACGGCGGTGCTGGTCGGCGACCAGCTCCGGGAGTTCTTCGGCCTCGAGGTGGCGGTGATCCCGCCGAACACCCCCTGCGTGCGCGCCGACGAGCCGGATCGGATCTACGCCACCCGGGCCGAGAAGGAGGAGGCGCTGATCGACGAGATCAAGCGCTCCCACGACGCCGGCCGTCCGGTGCTGGTCGGCACCCTCGACGTCAAGGAGTCCGAGCAGCTCGCCGCCGGGCTGAACGCCGCCGGGGTGCCCTGCGTGGTGCTCAACGCCAAGAACGACGACGAGGAGGCGGCGATCATCGCCGAGGCCGGCGCGTACGGCGCGGTCACCGTCTCCACCCAGATGGCCGGCCGGGGCGTCGACATCCGGCTCGGCGGCAGCGACCAGAGCGACCGGGAGCGGGTCGCCGAGCTGGGCGGGCTCTACGTGATGGGCGGCGGCCGGCACGACAGCCGCCGCGTCGACGACCAGCTGCGCGGCCGGGCCGGCCGGCAGGGCGACCCGGGCGGCTCGGTCTTCTTCGTCAGCCTGGAGGACGAGCTGGTGGTCCAGCACGCCGGCGACACCGTGCCGGCCTCGCCCCGGATGAACGCCGACGGCCTGGTCACCGACCCGCAGGTGGAGTACGCGGTGGAGCACGCCCAGCGCGTCGCCGAGGGCGTCAACCACGAGATCCACCGCAACACCTGGCGCTACAGCGTGGTGATCGAGCAGCAGCGCAAGGCCCTCGCCGAGCGGCGGGAGCGGCTGCTGACCAGCGACATCGCCGCCCTGATGCTGCTGGAGCGGGTGCCGGAGAAGGCCGAGGAGATGGACGAGGACCTCCTCGCCCGGGTGGCCCGGTCGATCGCCCTCTACCACCTCGACCGGCTCTGGGCCGAGCACCTGGCCGAGCTGTCGGAGGTGCGCGAGGGCGTGCACCTGCGCGCCCTGGGCCGGCTGGACCCGCTCGACGAGTTCCACCGGGCGGCCGTGCCGGCGTTCAACGCGCTGGTGCCGGAGATCGAGACCCGCACCATCGCCACCTTCACCGAGACCGAGTTCGACGAGGACTGGGAGCCGGACGCCTCGACGCTGGTGCGGCCCAGCGCCACCTGGACGTACCTGGTGCACGACAACCCGTTCGGCTCGGAGCTGGACCGGCTCATCGCCTCGGTGGGCCGGCGGCTCAGCTCCGCCCCGCGCTGACCGGTCGCCGGCGGGCCCCCCGGGCGGGGGGGCGGCCGGGGCCCCCGCGCCCCGGCCCCCGGCCCGGGGGGGGCGGGCCGCGCCCCCCCGGGCGCCCGGGGCCCCCCCGCCCCCCGGGGGGGGGGGCCCCCCCCCCCACCGCCGCGCCCGGCCCGCGTCCCGGTTCGATCCGGCACGCGCGCCCTTTCGGCCGTTTCGACCCGGGTAGCCGGGGTAGTAGGGCGGGTCCGATGAATCGGGAGAGAGCAGACGATGAGACAGGCGATGGTCGGCACGCCTTGGCGGCCGCCGGTCGTCCCGGCGGCCGGGGCGAGGTCCCGGTGAAGCTGGAGACGCTGGCGCCCGACACCGAGACGCTGAGCGTCCTGGAGACCGCGGCGCTGCTGCGGGAGCTGACCGCCGGGCTGATCTCCGTGACCGATTTCGACGAGGCGCTGACCCGGCTGGTGGGGATCGCCCGGGGCGCGGTAGCCGGGGTCGACTGGTGCGGCTTCACCGTCCTGCGGGCCGGGGAGCCGGCCGGGGTGGCGGCCTCCGATCCGGCCCTGGCGGGCCTGGACGACCTGAGCCACGACCACGACTCCCCGGCGCTGCGCGCCATCCACCGCCGCGAGATGATCCTCGCCGAGGACCTGGAGCGGGAGTCGCGCTGGCCGGCCTGGGCGCAACGGGCCCGGGACCTGGGCGTACGCGGGGTGATCTCCGCACCCGTCGACGTCGACGAGCAGGTGATCGGCGCGATCAACCTCTACGCCTCGGCGCCGGCGACGCTGACCACCCGCCACCAGCTCACCGCGATGCTCCTCGCCGAGCACGCCGGCCTGCTGCTGGCGGCGGTGCGGGACCGGGAACGGCAGCTGGCCCAGGCGCACGAGGTGGACGCGGCGCAGCTCACCGACGGGGTGCTCGGGCAGGCGATCGGCGTGATCATGACGCAGCGGGGCTGCCCCGCGCCCGAGGCGCTGCAGGTGCTGCGCAGCGCCGCCCTGTCGCTACAGATCCCGGTGGGTGAGGTGGCCGAGCGCCTGGTGCTCACCGTCTCCCGCCCCCGCGAGAACTGACCCGCCGTTTCTACGGCCGGCTTCCCGGGTAGCACCCCCTGTACGACGAGCTGGGGACGAACTGGGGGGCCACGATGGAGAGTCGACTGCGGGTGCACGGGCATCCCATCCAACCGATGCTGGTGACGTTCCCGTTCGGGCTCTTCGTCTGCGCGATGCTCTTCGATCTCGCCGACGTGCTCGGCGGCCCGGCGTTCCTGGGCGAGGTGGGCTACTGGACGTCGGTCGCCGCGCTGGTCGCCGCCGGGCTCACCACCGCCGCCGGCATGGTCGACCTCTGGGACGCCACCGGCAGCCGGACCCACCGCACCAAGATCACGTTCAACCTGGCCAACACCGGGATGGCCGCGCTGTTCCTGCTGACCTGCCTGGTCCGGGCGAACTCGCCGCAGCGCGGCGCGACCGGCGTCATGGTCGCCGCCGAGCTGGCCGCGCTCGGCGTCGGCGCGATCGGGGTGTGGCTCGGCGCCCGCCTGATCCGCGAGTTCGAGGCGGGCCGCGCTGACGCCGCCACCCTGGACGCGCTGGGCGGCGTCGCCAGCCCCACCGTGGAGATCGCCCGTCCCCGCGCCTGACGGCGCAGCCCGCGCCGCCGGCCGGCGACCCGCGACCGCACCGACGGGCGAAAACCCGTTGCCACGGCCGGTGGTGGTGTCCAGGCTGGACGGATGAGCGGGCGACGGGACTTCGAGGAACTGCTGGCCGAGGGTGCGGCGGCACCGGTCGAGGGCTGGGGCTTCTCCTGGCTGGACGGGCGGGCCAGCGAGGAACGTCCACCGTGGGGCTACGCCCGACTGATCGGCGCCCGGATGGCGCAGGTCGACGCGGCGCTGGACATCGACACCGGCGGCGGCGAGGTGCTCGCCGAGGTGCCCCGCCCGCCCCGGGTGCTGCTGGCGACCGAGTCGTGGCCGCCCAACGTGGCGGTGGCCCGGCGCACGCTCGCCCCGCTCGGCGCGACCGTCCTGCACGTCGCCCAGGGCGACGACCTGCCCGTGCGGGACGCCTCGCTGGACCTGGTGGTCGCCCGCCACCCGCTGCACACCCCGTACGACGAGATCGCCCGGGTGCTGCGCCCCGGCGGGACGTTCCTGTCCCAGCAGATCCGGGGCGGCAGCGTGCACGAGCTGCAGGAGGCCATGCTCGGCCCGCTGCGCCCGCCCGTTCGGCAACTGCCCGAGCAGGCCACGGCTGCGGCGCGGGCGGCCGGGCTGACGGTGCGCGACCTGCGCGAGGCGACCCTGCGCACCGTCTTCCACGACATCGCCGGGGTGGTCTACTTCCTGCGCAAGGTGGTCTGGACGGTGCCGGAGTTCACCGTGGAGCGGTACCGGCCGCAGCTCGCCCGCCTGCACGCCCGGATCGAGGCCGAGGGCGCGTTCGTCACCCACGCCCGGCGCTTCCTGATCGAGGCGGTCAAGCCCGCCTGACGCCGCCTCCCGCCGACGCCGCAGCGCCCGCGCGACCTTGGTCACCGCACGTCGCCAGTGAACGCGACGTGTTTCAGGTTCGCGCGAAGAGCACCGGTCCGACGCGCGAGCGGACCGGCGGGCGCTCAGCCGTGCGCCTCGGCGTGGTGGGCGGCGAGCACGTCCGCGCCGAAGTCGCCGGCCGGGCGGCGCAGCACGGTGTGCGCGTGGTTGCCGTCGTCGGCCGTGTTGTCGTACTCGATCAGCAGGTCGTCGCCCTGGACCCGGTAGTAGTGGCGCTGCCCCGGCCGGGTCGGGCCGGCCCAGGCGAAGTGCAGCGGGCCCCCGGCGAGCCGGTCGGCCTCCCGGGCGGCCAGCGCCGGGGGCAGCCGGTCGAGGTAGCAGGCGACGAGCCGGTCGAGCATGGCCCGGCCGGTGGGGCCGAGCCGGTGGGCCGGCACGCCGAGCGGCTCGATCGGCCCCGGCGCGCGGGGCCGGGTGGCGCTGATGATGTCGGCGGGGGCCTCGTCGGCCACGATCGCCGCCGCCCGCCCGGTCGGGCCGATGGCGTCGAGCAGGGCGCGGGCCAGGTCCTCCTCCCCGCCCAGCGGCCGGGACACCGGGTGGCCGGCGTGCCGCACGGTGGCCGGGTTCGCGCCGAGGAAGATCGGGGCGGGGGAGACCCGGTCGTCGACCACGGTCATGCTCACCGACAGGTGGTGGCCCTCGAACCGCCAGCCCCACCGGTCGTCGCGGGCCGGGTCGCCGAAGACCGCCACCCAGTAGTCGCCGCTGTGCCGCCCGCGCCGCCACCCCTCGGCGCGGTCGAGGACCTCCTCCAGCGCCATCACGGCCATCGCCTGGGCGTACGCGCCGGGGCTGAGCGCGGTGGCCAGCAGCCGGTGCGCGGCCTTGCGGCCGGCGGGGTCGGCGTCGGCCAGGCAGACGCCGGGGCGGGGCCGGGGCCGGTACTCCAGCCAGCGCCGGCCGGCGTCGTCGAAGGGGTGCGCCGCGCGGGCCCGGCCCGCCTCGTCGAGCGCGTCGAGCAGCGCGGCGGCGGCGGTGCGCATCTGCGCGGGTACGGGATCTTCCACCGACCCTGTATACCCCGGCCCGCCGCCGGGCGGGGTCAGCGCGCGGTGAGCAGGGCGAGCATCTCCGGCAGGTCGAAGAAGCGGGCGGTCTCCACGGCCGACGGGCCGCCCGCCGCAGGGTCGGCCCCGGCGTCGAGCAGCGCGCGGACCGTCTCGGCGTTTTGCCGGAACACCGCGGCGGCCAGGGCGGTCTGCCCCCGGTCGTTGACCCGCCCGGGGTCGGCCCCGCGCGCCAGCAGGGCGGCCACCGTCTCCGGGTGGTTGTGGTACGCGGCCAGCAGCAGCAGCGTGTCGCCCTTGTCGTTGGTGAGGTTGACCGGCAGCCCGGCGTCGACGTTGGCGCTCAACTCCTCGGTGGCCCCGCCGCGCGCCAGGTCGAACATGCGGTGCGCGAAGGCGAGGGTCTCGGCGTCCAGCTCGTCACTCATCCGTCCAGGCTAGTCAACGGGGTGGCCGGCCGTGCCGACAGCCGGGCGAGCCGGCGCGCGCGGGGGATGGGCGCCGCGCGGAGAACCGCCTCCCGTGTCCCAACAGATGGTAATACCTACTAAACCTATAGGCTTTGCCATCTATGCTGTCCGGGTAAGCCCGCCCGATCACCGCGAGGTCCACCATGTTCACCAGCACCGCCGAGCCCGACCTGCTCGCCGTCGCCGGCCGCTTCGCCGCCGACCCGACCGGTTGGCCGGTCGCGCTGCGCTTCGACGCCCACCAGCGGTGGTACGCCCGCCTCGCGGTCGGGGCCGACCACGAGGTCTGGGCGTTGAGCTGGCTGCCCGGCCAGGGCACCGAACTGCACGACCACGGTGGCTCGGCCGGGGCGTTCCTGGTCGTCGACGGGGCCCTCACCGAGGAGACCGTCAGCGCCGGGCGGCTGCGCCCCCGGCGTCTCGCGGCCGGTGCCGGCCGGCGCTTCGGCGCCCGCCACGTGCACGTGGTGACCAACCGCGACGACCGGCCCGCCGTCAGCGTGCACGTCTACCGGCCCGCGCTGACCCGGATGACCCACTACCGGCTCGTCGACGGTCGGCTCCGGGTGGCCGAGGTCGCCGAGGCCGGCGCCGCCTGGTGACACCCGCACCGCGCCGATCGAACGGGCGACCGCCCCGTGAAGTGGAAGGACCGAGAATGTCGCAGACCCCCGCCCCCGCCGACAGCTGTCCCGTCCCCGTCGCGCCCCCCGGCTCCCGTGGCATCGACCAGATCCTCGCCGCGGCCCGCTCCCGGCTGCGCCGGCTCGACCCCGAGCAGGCCCACGTGGCGTACCGCGAGGGGGCGTTGCTGGTCGACATCCGGCCGGCCGCGCAGCGCGCCGCGCACGGCAGCGTGCCCGGCTCGCTGGCGATCGAGCGCAACGTGCTGGAGTGGCGCTTCGACCCCCGCTGTCCGGCGCGGCTGCCCCAGGCCGACCGCTACGACCTGCCGGTGGTGGTCCTCTGCCAGGAGGGCTACACCTCCTCCCTGGCCGCCGCCGCCCTGCAGGAGATCGGGCTGCACCGCGCCACCGACGTCGTCGGCGGCTTCGCCGCCTGGCGGATCGCCGGCCTGCCCACCCTCGGCCCCACGCCCCCGCCCCGCCCCCCGTCCGTCGCGTCACCGGTGACCGTCGGTCGGGCGCACGGCTGAGCCCCGGCGGGGCGCACCGCTGACCGCCGCGCCCCGCCGGGCGCCGCGCCCGACACCGCCATCCCAGGAGGCACCATGTCCGTCGTCGGCACGTCCTCGCGTTCCCATCCCGCCGGCCGGGCCCCCCAGGGCCGCCCCGACCGCGCCCCGACCGGTCGCGGTGAGCGGGTCGCGCCGGCCCACCCCCGGTCCGCGCCGACGCTGACCGTCACCGTCGAGATCGCCCCCGGCCAGTTGACGCCCCGCCTCGTCCGCCTCGTCGAGCTGCTGCGGGAGCTGGCCGAGTCGGGGGAGGGCACCCTGCTGGCCGGCCCGCCGCAGCACCGGCGGGCGACACCGCCCCCGGGTGAAGGTCAGCCGTCGGCGCCGCTGTCGGCTCCGGCGGGCGCGGCGGCCCACCCGGCCGCCGTCGGGTCCGCCCCCGCCGCCCTGCCGGACGCCGACCCGCGCCGTTTCGTCCCGCCGTCGCCGCCGGGGACCGAGCAGGTGTGGATCCTCGCCGCGTCGCGGGTGGTCCGGCAGGGCGCGCGGGTGATCCCGCTGACCCGTATCGAGTTCGACCTGCTGCACTTCCTGGCGGCGCACCCCCGCCGGGTCTTCACCCGCGTCCAACTGCTCAGCAACGTCTGGGGCTACGAGCACGCCGTGGCCCGGACCGTGGACGTGCACGTGCGTCGGCTGCGAGCCAAGCTCGGCGCGGCCAACCCGCTGGTCACCACCGTCTACGGCGTCGGCTACCGGCTCGCCGACGAGGCCCGGGTCAGCGTCGATCCGGACCGCTGAGCCCGCCCACCGGACGCGGCGTACCCCCGGCGGGTGCGCCGCGTCCGCGTGCCGGACGCGGTCGCCGCGCCGCCGGGCGTGACCGCCGGCCCGGCCGGTGAACGTGAAACCGGCGGACACCCCCCGGGATCTCGCGCCTGCCGAGACTCTGCTGTAATCATCAAATCTCGTACGCAGAGCGAGCGCCCGGCTCCGATGTGTTCGTCAATTGTCACGTCCAGGCAACGTAGCCGCCCCCCTGAAACCCCATCCGGGCGCCGGGAAGCACCGATGCGGCGTCCCGGGGGAGTGGGGCAGGCAACCCGGACCAGCCAAGGAGGACCATGTCGGTCAGCCCCGCCTCGTCGCGCGCCGGATGGCATACGTCCCAGCCTGCGGTCCCCGGTCGTCCCCCCGGCGGTCAGCGTCGTCCCGCCAGCACCACGACGGTGCCGGTGCTCACGGTGACCCTCCACATCCCACTGGCCGCCGACGAGTCGCTGACCCCGGCGGCCCGCCGCCTGCTCGACGCGGCCCGGGAGATGCTCGAGGAGGGCGACGCGGTCGTCACCACCGGCCCCGTGCCCGAGCGTCGACCCGACCCGGTGCCCGACGCCCGGACGCCGGCCAACCCCCTGGCGGCGACCATCCCCACGCTGCGGATCCTGGCGTCGTCCCGATCGGTGCTGCGCGACGGCGAGCCACTGCCGCTGACCCGGCTGGAGTTCGACCTGCTGCTGCACCTGGTCGCCCACCCGCACCGCGTCTTCACCCGGCTGCAACTGCTCAACGCCGTCTGGGGCTACGAGCACGCCGGGGTGCGCACGGTCGACGTGCACGTGCGCCGGCTGCGCGGCAAGGTCGGGATGGACGTCCCGCTGGTCACCACCGTCTACGGGGTCGGCTACCGGCTCGCCGACGACGCCCGGGTCACCATCGACGACGCGGCCTGACCCGCCCGCCCGGTCGTCGCCGGGGCGGGGGCACCATGGTCGTCATGCGCGTGCGACCCATCTCCCCGCAACGACTCGTCACCGAGCTGGCCGAGCGGCTGGTTGCCACCGCGGCGCCCGGCCGGCTCCGCGTGATCGTGGACGGGGCCCCGGCGGCGGCCCCCGACGCCCTGGCCGACGCCCTCGTCGCCCCGCTGCGTGCTCTCGGCCGGCCGGCGCTGCACGTGCGGGCCGAGGACTTCCTCCGGCCGGCGTCGGTGCGCCTGGAGTACGGCCGGACCAACCCCGACGCGTACTACGCCGGCTGGGTCGACGAGCCCGGCCTGCGCCGGGAGGTCCTCGACCCGGCCGGGCCGGGCGGCTCCGGGCGGGTGCTGCCCTCGCTCTGGGACGCCCGCGTCGACCGGGCCAGCCGGGCCGACTACGTCACGCTGCCGCCCGAGGGGATCGTCCTGCTCAGCGGGGCGCTGCTGCTCGGCGGCGGGCTCCCCGCCGACCTCGCCGTACACCTCGAGATGTCGGCGGCGGCGCTGGCCCGGCGCACGGACCCGGAG
This sequence comes from Micromonospora sp. DT233, assembly GCF_049841815.1. NCBI lineage: Bacteria > Bacillati > Actinomycetota > Actinomycetes > Micromonosporales > Micromonosporaceae > Micromonospora > Micromonospora sp. DT233. The sequence continues at coordinate 277,513 of NZ_JBNCLB010000005.1, forward strand.
CTGCGTTGGACGCTGCCGGCCTTCGCCCGGTACGCCGAGGAGGTCGCCCCGGCCGGCTTCGCCGACGTGGTGGTCCGCCTCGACGACCCCCGTCACCCCGCCCTGGTGGAGCCGGCGCAGCCCGGCTGAGGGCGCGGCCGGGAACCCGGACGGGCGGGTCGACACCGCGCCGACCTGCGGGTTCGTCCGCGCGCCCCGAGGGCGCAAAAATCGCCGGTTTGGCCGACGGGCGGGCGGGGTAATCGCCCGGCTCACAGGGTGCGGGTGATCTCGCTCCGCGCCCACGCGTGCGAGCGGGACCCGGGACGTCGTCCCGGCGCACCCGGCCATACGAAAGGCAGGCAGCGATGCTCGTCCACGACACGGTAGCCACCGTCCGGTCACAGGCGGACGCCGACAAGATCCGGGCGTCCCTGCGGGCGCGCTACGACGAGCTCTCGGCGGAGTACGAGCAGACGGTGCTGCAGAGCCAGGTGCTGCGGCTGGTGGAGGTCGGCGACACCGCCGGCGACGACCAGGCCGACAGCGGCACCAAGACCGCGGAGCGGGACACCGCGCAGTCGTTGCTGCGCACCATCCTGGACCGCCGCGCCCAGTTCGAGCACGCCCTGACTCGGCTCGACGAGGGCACCTACGGCTACTGCGAGGGCTGCTCGGACCCGATCCCGGTGGAGCGGCTGGAGATCTTCCCCTCCGCCACCGCCTGCGTGACCTGCAAGCAGACCCGGGAGCGGCGGGCCGCCTGAGCGCCCCGCCGGTTCCTCGACGCGCTCGGATGTGGACGCGGTGAACACCACCCATGGGTGACATCAAGGTGGGCACCGCGTCCTGGACCGACCGGACCCTGCTCGACTCCGGCTGGTACCCGGCGACGGCCGACACCCCGGAGAAGCGGCTGGCGTACTACGCGAAGCAGTTCCCGCTGGTCGAGGTCGACGCCACCTACTACGCGCCGCCGGCCGAGCGCACCGCCCGGCTCTGGGCCGAGCGGACCCCGGCCGGGTTCACCTTCAACATCAAGGCGTTCAGCCTGCTCACCGGCCACCCGACCCGGGTCTCGGCGCTCTACTCCGACCTGCGGCCGGAAACCGACAAGCGCAACGTCTACCCGGCCGACCTGCCCGCGCAGGCGTACGAGGAGGTCTGGACCCGGTTCCTCTCCGCCCTGGACCCGCTGGTGGCGGCGGGCCGGCTGGGCGCGCTGCTGTTCCAGTTCCCGCCGTGGTTCACCATCAAGCGGGACAACAAGCAGTACCTGCTGGAGGTGAGCCGCCGCTGCGCGCCGCTGCGGCCGGTCTTCGAGTTCCGCCACGCCTCCTGGTTCGACGGGTCCAACCGGGACGAGACGCTGGACTTCCTGCGCGAGCACGAGCTGGCGTACGTCTGCGTGGACATGCCGCAGGGCCACCGCTCCTCGGTGCCGCCGGTGCTGGAGGCCACCGCGGACCTGGCGGTGGTCCGCTTCCACGGCCACAGCGACAAGTGGACCAGCAAGGACATCCACGAGAAGTTCGGGTACGACTACTCCGACCGGGAGCTCAAGGGCTGGGCCCCGAAGCTGCGCGCACTGGCCGACCAGGCGGCCGAGACCCACGTGCTGATGAACAACTGCTACCGCGACAACGCCCAACGCAACGGCCAACGCCTCCAGTCCCTGCTGACCGCCTCAGGCTGACGCGCGCGGGCCGGCTCGGCGAGATCTTGGAAGATTTCGGCCCCCGGAGGGGCTATCCGCTTCCAAGATCTATCTGTCGGGGGAGTGGATCAGAAGTACGCCGTCTTGGTCTTCGTGTACGTGGTGTACTGGTTGCCCGGGTAGAAGGTTGAACCGGACACGGTGATCTCAGCGTTGGCGAACCCGTAGCTGGAGACGAGATCGCCGCTGAAGGTCTCGCAGTTCTGGTAGTAGACGGTGTGGGTGGCCGTGGCCGTTCCTCCCCGGATGGTCACGGTGGAGCTGGGATAGGTGCTCTCCCCGCAAAGCGTCACCGAGTAGCTCGCCTGGGTGCTTCCCGTCGTACCCGTCACGGTGCCGGTGGCGGTGCCGAGGGATTGGGTGTTGTTGTAGCCGCCTTTGACGGAGACGGCGAACGAGCCCGTGCCCGCCTGGGCGCTGGCCGCAGGGAACACGGCCACTGCGACCACCCCGGCGGCGCCTGCGGCCATCAGGCGGACGAAGCGGGAAGAAGTTACTTGAGACATGCCTACTCCAGACGTGACGGAAAATTGCACTACCGGCACCCGGCCGACGGTGAACCCGATGCTAGACCCACCGGAAGTCAAAAGCACGTATCAAATAGACCATCGACAGTATCCGTGTGATGTGCGACCGCAGTGCCTTACCTCAATGTCACCATTTTCACGACACCTGGCGAACGCGCGAGGCGGACACCTCGCGTTATCCGTGGACGCTGAGCGAATGGTGGCCGTTCCTGGCTGCGGCGCGGAGCCGTTCATGTGGCCGGCAGGATCCGTGCCGGCGTGGCACCGGCGCAGATCTCGGGGGGTGTGCGGGGCCGCTCGCCGGGTAGACGGCGGCGACGTCGAAAGATGCGGACGTCGAAAGATGCGGAGGTGGGACATGACGGTACGAGAGGTGCCGCAGCGACGGCGCAACGGCGTGCTGCACGTGATCGGCTCGGCGAACGACACCCGCCGGACGGCGGTACGGCCCGGTCGGGTCAGCCCGACCCGACAGTGGCGAGGCCCGGCGGGCCCACCGCCGCGCGACGACGACCGACGGTGACCCGATCCAGCCGAAGGACGACCCGGCTGAACGGACGACCCGGCTAACGGAGGTGCCCGCAATGGCTGAGCAGATGATCTCCGCGTTCGAATCGAGCCTGGACAAGACCAATGTGATCCTCAAGGACATCGAGGCCGCGTACGGCTGGCCGAAGGAGCGACGCAACCAGTCGTACGCGGCGCTGCGCACGGTGCTGCACTTGCTGCGCGACCGGTTGCCGGTGCAGGAGAGCGCGGAGTTCGCCGCGCAGTTGCCGGTGCTGCTTCGCGGTATCTACTTCGACGGCTGGCAGCCGGAGAACGTGCCGATCAAGCTCAACCGGGACGACTTCCTCTACGAGGTCCGCCAGGGCTTCCCGTACGACGTGCAGGGCGGCCCGCAGCGGATCGTCCAGGTGGTGCTGGACACCCTGCGCCGGCACGTCAGCCAGGGGGAGTGGCAGGACGTCAAGTCCTCGATGCCGCGCGACCTGGCCCGGATGATTCCCTGAGCCGGGCCAGCACCGCCACGGCGGCGAGCGGGAAGAGCGCGGCCACCGTGAAGCCCGGCGCGTAGCCCAGCGCGGTGACGGCCAGCCCGAACAGCGGCGGCGTGGCCGTGGCGGCGACGTTCTGCACCACGGTCTGGGTGCTCGTCGCCCGGCCCGCCCAGCTCACCGGGACGGCGTCCGCGACCGCCGCGTACGCGACGCCGTGCCAGCTCACCGTGGCGACCAGGGCGACCAGCAGCAGCGGGGCGACGACCGGGGCGTCGCCCGCTTCGGCGGCGGCGAGGGCCCCGAGCACGCCGGCCGTGCCCAGGGCGATGACGCGCAGCGGCCGGAGTCGGCTGCCGGAGCGGTCGGACCAGCGGCCCGCGAGGACCCGGGCCGCCGCCGCCACGAGCTGCGCGCCCGCGATGGCCGGCCCGGCGGTCCCCGCCGCCCAACCACGCGCGGTGATGAGGAAGTCCAGGGCGAACGCGCCGACGACGAACTGCGCCACGACCAGCAGGGCGCTCGCCCCGTGGATCCGCCACACCGTCGGCGACCGGTGCCACCACCCGGTCAAGGCGACGGCGGCGGGGGCCAGGACCCGGCGGGGCGTACGGCGGCCGGGGGCGTCGACGAGCAGCAGGGCGGTCACCACGCCGGCCAGCGCGGAGACGCCCGCCGTCGCCAGCAGCGCCAACCGGGGCCCGCCGGCCTGCGCCAGCACGGGCAGGACGGCCGAGGCCAGGGCCACCCCGAGCGGCTGGGACGTCTGCCGGATGCCCATTGCCACGCCGCGCTCTCCGGGCGCGAACCACCCGGTCACCACCCGGGCGCTGGCGGCGTACACGGCCGACCCGGCCGCCCCGGCGAGCGTCAGCAGCACGAACAGCGCGGGCCCGTGGCTCAGCGCGGCCCCGGCGAGGAACGCCGCGCCGAGCGTCAGCCCCAGTCCGGCGACGAGGCGTTCGCCCCGGCGGTCGGCGAGGGCGCCCCAACCGATGAGGGCCAGCACCATGCCGAGGCTCGGGCAGGCCACCAGCAGGCCCAGTTCCCACAGCGCCAGGTCGGTCGCCCGGCGCAGCGCCGGCAGCAGGAACGGCAGCCCGTAGAGGTAGCTGGTGCCGGCGGTCTGCGCGGCGGTGCCGACGCCGAGCATGACCCAGCGCCGGGGGGAGGGGGCCAGCATCACCAGAGGCTAGTCCGGCTCCCGGAATGAGAGACAAAAATCCCGCTGTACGGGAAGCAGCCCGAACGGGGGGTTCGAGGGCCTACCGGGTCGGGGTGCGGGTCGTCTCGTGGCCGGCGGCTCGGGCCAGCCCGGCGAAGGCGACGGCGTCGGTGATCGCCGCGCCGCCCGGGTCGTTGTTGAAGTAGACGTACGCCGGGTCGTCGGGGCCGAACGCCGCGCCCAGCCGGCGGACCCAGCTCGCCAGGGCGGCGCGGCCGTAGCGGGGCCACGGCCGGGCCCGGCCCTCGTGCAGCCGCAGGTAACCGAAGTCGGTGGTACGCCACAGCGGGGTGATCGGGCGGCTGTGCCGGTCGGCCCAGACCAGCGCCGCCCGGCGACGCTCCAGCACCCGGCGGGTCGCGTCGGTCCACCACGTCGGGTGCCGGGGCTCCACGGCGACCCGCACGTCGGCGGGGAAGAGCCGCAGGGTGGCGTCGAGCGCGTCGACGTCGGCCGGGAGGTTCGGGGGGAGCTGCACGAGGACCGGGCCGAGCCGGTCGCCGAGCGCGGTGGCCCGCCCGAGGAACCGGGCGACCGGCTCCGCCGGGTCCCGCAGCCGCAAGATGTGCGTCAGGTATCGGCTCATCTTGACCGCCACGCAGAAGTCGTCGGGGGTGCGGGCCCGCCACGCGGCGAAGGTCTGGCGCTCCGGCAGCCGGTAGAAGGCGTTGTTCACCTCCACCGTGGCGAACTGCCCGGCGAAGTGCTCCAGCCAGAGCCGCTGCGGCAGCCCCTGCGGGTAGAACGGGCCGCGCCAGTCCCGGTACTGCCACCCGGAGGTGCCCACGAGCATCATCCGGCCACCCGCCCAGCTGCCACGCGCCCTCCCTCGCCCCGCTCCACCCCCGTCATGGACCCACCCCGTCATGGACCCACCCCATCGTGGCATCGCCACCGGCCGGCCGCCCGTTCTGGCGCGGCCCGGTCGAGCCGGACGTTCCGGGCGCGGGCGGAGCGGGCGAACCGGCCATGCCGGCCGAATGCGCCGTCTACGGTGTGGTTAGAGACGATCTCGCCGGGGGTACCACCGGCTGCACGACCAATCCCGCCGCGCGGCGGGGCGGCACTTCCGAGGGAGCACCGAATGCCACTCAACGACGACGACATCCAGACGACCAGCGGCGGCGGCATCGAGGGCCCGGCCGACGGCGGTGCGACCCCCGGTCAGCACGACGGTGGTGCGGACGGCTCGGCCGAGGGTCCGGCCGACGGCGGCGCGACCCCGGGTCAGCACGACGGTGGTGCCGACGGTTCCGCCGAGGGTCCGGCCGACGGCGGCGCGACCCCCGGCCAGCACGACGGCGGCGCCGACGGCAGCGCCCGCTGACGTACGCCATGACGACCATCGCCCCGCCGGGCGGCCACGGCCGCCCGGCGGCGACGTCTGCCGCCGCCCGAGCCCTGGCGCGCTGCGTCGCCGTCGAACCGGAGAAGTTCGCCGCCGCCCACTGGGGCACCGCGCCGCTGCTCTCCCGCGCCGCCGAGCTGCCCAACCCCGACGGCTTCACCGACCTGCTCAGCCCCGCCGACGCCGACGAGCTGCTCAGCCGCCGCGGCCTGCGTACCCCGTTCCTGCGGATCGCCAAGGACGGCCAGCTCGTGCCGGCGGCGCGCTACACCGGCGGCGGTGGCGCGGGCGCCGAGATCGGCGACCAGGTCCTCGACGAGCGGGTGCTGGAGCTGTACGCCTCCGGCGCGACCCTGGTGCTGCAGGGCCTGCACCGCACCTGGCCCGCCCTGGTCGACCTCGCCCGCGACCTCGGCGCCGCCCTCGCCCAGCCGTTGCAGGTCAACGCCTACCTGACCCCGGCCGGCAGCCAGGGCTTCGCCACCCACTACGACACCCACGACGTCTTCGTCCTGCAGGTCGACGGGCGCAAGCGGTGGCGCATCCACCCGCCGGTGCTGCCCGACCCGCTGGAGCGCCAGCCCTGGGGCGGGCGGGCCGACGAGGTCTCCGCCACCGCGCAGGGCCCCGCCGCGCTCGACGTGGTCCTCGAACCGGGCGACGCGCTGTACCTGCCGCGCGGCTGGCTGCACAGCGCCCAGGCCCAGGAGGCCAGCTCGCTGCACCTGACCGTGGGCATCCGGGCGCTGACCCGGTACGCCATCGTCGAGGAACTGCTCTCCCTCGCCGCCGCCGACGCGCGGCTGCGCGCCGGCCTGCCCTTCGGCACCGACGTGACCGACCCGGAGGCGATCGAGCCCGAGCTCAGCGAGACCGTCGAGGCGCTGCGGGACTGGCTGCTGCGCGCCGACCCGGCCGCCGTGGCCGACCGGCTGCGCGCCCGCGCCTGGCCGGCAGCCCGCCCCGCCCCGATCCGGCCCCTGGCCCAGGCCGCCGCCCTGGACACCCTCGACGCCGACACCCGCCTCGCGCCCCGCGCGGGGCTGCGCTGGCAGCTCGCCCCGGCGGGACCGGAGCGGGTGACGCTGCGGCTGTTCGACCGGACGCTCACCCTGCCCGCCCAGTGCGAGCCGGCGCTGCGGGCGCTGCTCACCGGCGCGGCTACCCGGGTCGGTGACCTGCCCGGCCTCGACGACGACGCCGACCGCGTCGTGCTGGCCCGCCGCCTGCTCCGCGAGGCCGTCGCCGTCCCCGCCGAGGGATGAGGAAGGGCGCACTGTCAACGCTTCAGTCAGCAGGGGTGCTCCTTGGCGTCGCCTCCCGCTGACCCTTAGCTGGCGGCGGTGGCGACACATCGTAAGAGAGTAAGAGAATCGCTGAGCGGCACGCCGCCGGTCCCGCTCGACGAAACGACCCGGGCGTACCGGGAGGGTTCCCCGGTACGCCGTGAGTCGTTCCCGGCCCAGGTCAGCGAGTGCACCCGTCGTGCCCGCAGCGCTGGCACCCGCCATCGACCCAGCCGGCGGGCACCTGGCGGCCAGGGGAGGTCTCAGCGCCGGGCCAGTTCCTCTCTGACGGCATTCACCGCGTGGTCCCGGAGGTATTCAGCCAAGCCCAGCGTCTCCTCCGGCGTCTCCCCGCATACGTAGTAGTCGTCCCCTGGCACCACTCCACTGCTGGTGATCGGCATGGGGTGGTCGTACCGGTCTTCCATCCAGAGTCCGTAGACCACCTCCGGCACGTGGTCTGCCCTTTCCTGCAAGGCGGCGTCGTTGAGTGACAGCGCTTCCAGGAGTTCGCCCGTGGGCACCTGGGCAGGTTTCACCCTGACCATTCTTAGTCGACTAGTCATCGACCAGGCAGCCCAGAGCGGCTTTGACACGGAGATCACGACGGGTTGTTCGGTCATATCCTGTCCCCTTCGGACGGTCAGACTTGAAATGGCCAGGGTAAGGCCAGCCAGAGACTGGGCGGCCATGGGAGGGCTCCCCTCCGGCCGCGCGTGGGAAAGGATCTCCAGCGCCTCCAGGCGCTCCAACATGTCCTCCAGGCTGTCCCGCCCTGGAAGTTCACCCAGCACTCCACGTCTTTGCGGTGCCAGGGAGGCTTCACCAGGAAGGGGTCCGTCAGGAGAACATCTCTCCCCGGCCAGCGGTGTTCTTACGCCCGTAGAACGCTGCGATCATGGAAGTCGCGCTTACGTCCCTAACGCCATATCGCGGCGGTCAGCGGCAGCGCGGTCAGCGGGTCAGGACCAGCAGCAGGGCGGTGGTGACCAGGCCGGCGCCCAGCACGACGGCGACCGGGCGGGGCGAGAGCACCGCGTGCCGGCGGTCGGCCAGCAGCTTCGCCGGGGCCAGCCCGACCAGCGGGCCGAGCAGCGTCACCACCAGCCCCAGCACCGGCAGCCCGACGGCCAGGTCACCGCCGTTGCTGGTGCCGAGCGCCCGCGCGCCCGCCCCGAGGGCGAACATCAGCACCGCGCCGAGCACCCCGCAGAGCGCCAGCAGCGGATTGGTCGACGCGGGCAGCTCCCCGGGCTGGCGGGTGCGGTCCAGCAACCCGCGCACCCCGTGCAGCAGCAGCAACGGGTCGCCCGTGGCGGACAGGGCCGGGCCCGGCGGGTCACCGAGCCGGCGGGCGCCGGCACCGAGCCGGGCCCGCAACGCCTGCCACAGGTGGGCCGCCTCGGCGTCCACCCGCTCCACCAGCTCCCGCGCCTCGGCCGCCTCCCGCTCGGCGTAACGAAGCTGCTCGGCGGCCTCGTCGACCGCCCGTTCGGCGGCGGCGCACTGCTGGTCGTACCAGGTGTGGGCCTCGGCGCGCTGGGTGCGCACCCGGTCGGAGAGATCGGCCAGCCGGCGCACCTGCGCCGCGTACGTCTCGCTGGTCACCGGTTGGTTCATGTCGCCGGTCCGTAGGGGATGATGACCTGCCCGGTGCGGTGCGCCGCCCGGTCGAAGAAGAGCCCCCGCCACGGCCGGGGATACCAGTCGGGGCCGCCGCTGCCCGGGTACAGCGACGAGCCCAGCTCCGCGCCCTGCACGTCGAGGGCCACCCACGCGCCGATCTGGTCGGTGCGGGCGGCCGGCCCGCCGAGGTCCACCCGCATCCGGGCCACCCCCCGCCACCAGGCCAGCACATGGGTACGCCGCTCCGGCCCGTCGTGCAGGATCCGCCGCAGGTGCTCCAGCCCGCTGCGCCCACCGACCCGCGCGGCCAACTGGCCGGACGCCGCGTCGACGGCGTACAGCAGCAGGTAGTGCGGGGTGGCCGGGGTGCCCGGCCGGTCCAGCGCCGCCGCCGTCTCGGCCATCAGCTCGGGCACGGTCTCGTCGTCGTACCAGGCGGCGTCGTCGGCGAGGTCGGCGTAGAGCTCCCGGGCGGCCGGGTCGGCGTCGGGGTCGAGGCAGGCGATGGAGAAGCGGGCGGTGCCGGGGCGGTGCTGGCGGGCCAGCGACCGGGCGGCGGCGTCCAGCACCGCGCACGCCTCGTCGATCCGGGTGCCCAGCACCGCCAGGTTGCGCCCGGGGGCCCGGGGCAGCCGCAGCGTCGCCGAGCGGGACTGCACGTCGATGATCTCCCCGAGCAGGGCCACCGGGCTGCGCGGCGGCGCGCCGCCGTCGGGCGGGGTGAGCGCCCGGAAGTCCGGGGCGTCGGCCAGCCGGGGGATCGCGTCGCCGTCGAAGAGCCGGGCCGGCTTCGCGTCCTGCGGGCGCATCCGCCACAGCCGGTGCTGCAACTGGCTCCAGTCGTCCCAGTCGCTGGCCGACGGGATCCGGGCCACCTCGTTCCCCTCGGTCAACCCCGACTCGGCGTTGATCACCGCGTGGTGGCGGGGCAGGGACTGGGCGGCGTCGTTGCGCTCGGCCAGGATCCGCAGCGCCTTGGGCAGCGCGATCCGCAGGGTGAACTGGGCGACCAGCGCCGGGCGCCCCCACAGCGCCTCGATGCCCCGCACGTCCTGCGAGGCCAGCACCAGGTGGATGCCCTGCGAACGGCCCCGGCGGGCCAGGTCCTCCAGCAGGTCCGCGGCCTCCCGGGCCACCACGTCCCGGCCGGCCAGCAGCGCCTGGAACTCGTCGACCACGGCGACGATCCGGGGCCAGTGCCCGGTCGGGTCGACCGCCCGCAGCTCGGCGAGCTTGGTCACCTCGTGCTTCTTCGCCGCGTCCGCCCGCCGGCGCAGCTCCTCGGCGAGGAACCGCAGCAGGGCCAGGCCGAACTCCCGGTCGGTGTTGACGTTGATCCCGACCAGCCGCATGTGCGGCAGCCAGCTCGGGTCCCGCCGGCCCTGGGCGAACCGGGCGAACGACACCCCCTCCTTGAAGTCGAGCAGGTAGAACTCCAGCTCGGCGGGGGAGTAGCGGGACGCCAACGCCCCGATCCAGGCGAAGATCAGGTTGGTCTTGCCGGTGCCGGACGGGCCGCCGATCAGCGCGTGCGGCGGATAGTCGCCCAGGCTGAGCAGCACCGGCCGCCCGTGCGGGCCCTCGCCGATCGGCGCGGTCAGCCCGGTCGCGGAGCTCTCCCGCCACATCTGCTCCGGCGGCGGGAGCAGGTCGGTGAACGGGGCCGGCGGGGGGCCGGCGTTGACCCGCGCGGCGACCTGCCGGCAGGTCTCGGTGACCAACGTGGCCGGCGGCGGCGGGTCCAGCCGCACGGGCAGGCCGGGCGGACCGCCCACCCGGGCCCCGTCGGGGCCCACCACGACGCGGGTAACGGTCGGGTCGTCGGGCACCGGCACGCCCCGCACCACCAGGTGCACCCCGCAGGCCGCGCCGGTACGCACCACCCGGTCGAGCTGGCCGCGTTCGTGCCGGGAGAGCTCGTCGCCGCCGAGCAGCACCGCCACCCGCCACGGCTCCGGCCGGCGGCCCGTGGCGGCGGCCAGCTCGCGCAGCGAAGCGTATTCGCCGGCCAGCACCGTCTCGTTGATCCGGCGGATCTGCTCCACCAGGTCGTCCAGCAGCCGGCCCAGCCCGCCCGGCCCGACGAAGGTGAGCAGCCCGGCGGTGCCCAGCGGGGCGAACCCGGCCAGCCCGCCGCCGAGGTGCTCCGGGTCGTACCCGAACAGCCGCACCGTGCCCGGATCGGCCCGTCCCAGGCTGCGCAGCAGCAGCGCCGGCAGCACCGCCGCGCCGCCGTCGGCCTGCGCCCCGGTGAGGTGCACGTGCCCGGCGTCGAGCAGCGGCACCAGCGCCGGCACCGGCTCCGCGCCGGCGATCTGCACGGTGCCGACCCGTACCGCCCCGGGTGAGGCGCCGCGACCGGCGGGGGTGACGGCCCACCCCGACCAGTCGGCGCTGGCCGCGCCGGGGGCCTCCCGGCGGGCGGCGTCGAGGGCCCGGCCGGCCAGCTCGGCGATCCGGGCGGCGTGGCGGGCGTCGATCTCGGCCAGCCGCCGGTCGCGCTGCGCGCCCACCCGCGCCGGCACGGACGCGGCGGCCCGCTCGACCCGGGCCAGCCGGGCCCGCGTGGCGGCCAGCTCGGCGTCGGCGGCGGCGAGCCGGTTGCGGGTGGCCCCGAGGGCGTCGGAGAGCATCCCCCGGACCCGGGTGACCAGTTGCGAACGGCGGTCAGCCATCGGAGCCCCGGCGGGTGCCGCCCCGGGGGGACCCGGGCGGCGGTGGGGGCGGCGTGGGCGGGAGGCCCTGCGCGGTCCGCTCCCGGGCCGCGCGTTCCCGCTCGGCGCGCTCCCGCGTCGCGGTGTCCCAGGCGTCCCGCTCGGCCTCGCGGCGGGACTCCCGCGCCCGCCCGGCGGCCGGGTCGGGCCGCCCGTCGTCGCCGGGCAGGTCCCTGCCGAGGCGGGCCAGCAGCACGGCGGTCGTCACGCCGGCGGTGACGGCCGCGTCGGCGGCATGCGGCTGCTCCTCGTTGTTGTCGCGCCGGGGCGGAGGCATCCGGCAGACCCGGGTCAGCAGGGTCTCCAGGGTCTGCGGGGGCAGCCCGGGGAGCAGGTCGCGGACCCTGCCGTCCAGCTCCCGGCGCAGCCGGGGCAGGTCGTCGGCGCGCGGCGGGTGCCCGAGCAGTTCGGAGGCGAGCTCGCGCAGCAGGGGCGGGGCGATCGCGGCCAGGCCGAGGCCGACGTCGGCGTGCGCGGCGCGCAGCTCGCGGTGCAGCCGGTCCCGGTCGCCGCCCCGCACCCCACCGGCCACCCGGCGCAGCAACTCCCGGGAGTCGGCGACGTTCTCGTCCGGGCTCTCCGAAGCGCCCTCGCGGCCGCCGGTCAGCTCCGCCACCCGCACCGCCCACCAGCGGCGCAGCACCGGGTTCTCGCCCTGGGCCGGTGGGGGTGCCTGGTCGGCGGCCGGTGGGGCCCCGCGCGGGGCGTCGTGCACCTGACGGTCGCCCGCCGGGCGGGGCGCGGGGCCGCCGTCGCCGGCCAGCCCGATCGCCGCGAGGTACGTCGAGAGCTGTTCCTGGGCCACCCGCAGCGCGTGCCCGGCCGACTCGGCGTGCTCGGTGGCGGCGGAGAGCTCGGGCGCCCCCATCGGGTTCCCCGACTCCTGGCGCACCCAGCGCAGCCGCTCGGTGGCCTGGCCGAACTTCTCCAGCGCCAAGGCCAGTTGCGCGAGCGGCAACTCCTCGGCGGCGGCCCGCACCTGGGCCCCGACGTCCTCGATGATGGACACGCCCCGCCCCTACAGGGTCGCGACGTAGAGCTGCGCCTGCTCCACGGCCACGAGGGTCGCCGCGAGACACTCCTCCAGCTCCTGGCTGGCCTGCGTCAGCGAGGCCTGCGCCGCCTCCACCGTCTCGTGCCCACTGCCCTCCAGCGCCCCGGCCAGGGTCTGCTGCGCCTCGGCCAGTTTCTCGCCGGCCGCCTGCACCGCGCTCTGCCCGTCGCCGATCTGTTGGAGGGCGACATCGATGGCTGCCTTCAGCTCGGCGACGCTCGCCACGTGGACCTCCTGGGGGCGGGGAGATCTCCATTACAACCCATCCCCGTCGGGGAGAGAACATCCGCCCTGTCGGTGTTGCTGCCCCGGTGTCCGGTTACGGCCCTGACGTGCGCGAAGTCCCTCCCGGCGGAGCAAAGTAGTCCCGGGTGCGGGTCAGCCGGTCCCATCAACCGGACCGGCGGCGAGCCCTGCGTCGCCGGCCGGGCCGCCGTCGTCGCCCTTCCCGCCGTCGTCGCCCTTCCCGCCGGGTCGGCCGCCGCCGGTTCGGGCCGCCGGAGCGTCGCGCAGCCAGCGCGGACCTCGCACCTGCGCGCCCAGGGCGCCCACCCGCCCCCGCAGCTCCCGGTCGGCGGTGACCACCAGCCGGTCGCGGTCCGGGGCGGCGCCGACCAACTCCACGATCGCGTCGTCGCCCGAACCCGGCGCGGCGACGACCCGGACCCCGGGCACCGGCGGCACCCCGCGCGCCGCGCCCTCCACCACCAACACCACCTCCAGCGGGCCGGGCAGCTCGGGCGGCAGACCACCGTCGCCCAGCGGGACGAGGGTGTCGCGCAGCCGGGCGGCGGCCCCGGCCCGGTCCCGCCACCAGCCGTCGGGGCGCGAGCCGACGACGTTGGCGGCATCCACGATCAGCAGCGGCCTCGGGTCCATGGACCCCAGCCTGCCACGCGAGCGCGCCGGGCCGTGCGGGGCGCGCGAGGGCCGACGGCGCGCGGTCGCCCCGCGCCCGGCTGCGGCGGGCCGCCGCTGGTCGCACCGGCCGCGCACCGGCCGGTTCTCCGGCCCGCGGCGTGGGGGTGCCTGCCGCGCCTGGTCGGGGGCGCGCGTTTGTCGTGGCGGCGGCCGGGTAGCCACCGCCGACCGAGCCGGCACAGATCGCACCGGCGAGCGTGCCCGACCGCGCGGGAGGAACAGACATGATGGGACCCGGCGACTTCGGCTCCGACCCGTGGGACGAGTTCCTGGCCCGGTACTTCGGCCGGGGCGACGGGGGTCGCCGACCGGCGCACCGGGTCGACATCACCCGCCTGATGACCGCCGACGCCCGGGAGATGCTCGCCGACGCGGCCCGCCGCGCCGCCCAGCGCAACAGCAACGACCTGGACACCGACCACCTGCTCTGGGCGGCGTTGCAGCGCGAGCCGCTGCGCGAGCTGGTCCAACGCGCCGGGGCCGACCCGAACACCCTGGTCAACGCCCTCGGCGGGGACGGCGAAAAGGCCCCCCGGGGCGAGGTGCCGCCGAACCTCTCGCTCACCCCGGCCGCCAAACGGGCGCTGCTCGACGCCCACCAGCTCTCCCGCGCGATGGGCGCCAACTACATCGGCCCCGAGCACATCCTGATGGCCCTGCCGCTGAACCCCGAGTCGCCCGCCGGCCGGATGCTCGCCGCCGGCCGGATCCAGCCCGAATCGTTGCAGGCGGCCGGCGCCGAACGCGGCGCCCCGGCCGGCGCGCGCCCCGACCACGGCACGCCCACCCTCGACCAGTACGGCCAGGACCTCACCGAGCTGGCCCGCAACGACCAGGTCGACCCGGTGATCGGGCGGGCCGACGAGATCGAGCAGGCCGTGGAGATCCTCTCCCGGCGTACCAAGAACAACCCGGTGCTGATCGGCGAGGCCGGCGTCGGCAAGACCGCGATCGTGGAGGGGCTGGCCGAGCGGATCTGCGACGGCGACGTGCCGCAGACCCTGCTCGGCAAGCGGGTGGTGCAGCTCGACCTCGCCGGCCTGGTCGCCGGCACCCGCTACCGGGGGGACTTCGAGGAGCGGCTCAAGAAGGTCATCGACGAGATCCGCGCCCACCACGACGAGCTGATCGTCTTCCTCGACGAGATCCACACCCTGGTCGGCGCGGGCGGGTCGGGCAGCGAGGGCGGGATGGACGCGTCCAACATGCTCAAGCCCGCCCTGGCCCGGGGTGAGCTGCGGGTGATCGGCGCGACCACGCTGGACGAGTACCGGCGCACCATCGAGAAGGACGCGGCGCTGGCCCGCCGGTTCCAGCCGGTGCTGGTGCCCGAGCCCACCGTCGAGGACACCGTGGCCATCCTGCGCGGCCTGCGGGACCGCTACGAAGCCCACCACCAGGTGCGCTTCACCGACGAGGCGCTGGTGGCCGCCGCCGAGCTCTCCGACCGCTACGTCACCGACCGGTTCCTGCCCGACAAGGCCATCGACCTGATCGACCAGGCCGGCGCGCGGGTCCGGCTGCGCACCCGCACGCCCGCCTCCGACGTGCGCGAGCTGGAGCAACAGCTCGACGACGTACGCCGGGACAAGGAGCAGGCCGTCGCCGACGAGCAGTACGAGCGGGCCTCCGCCCTGCGCGACCGGCTCGCCGAGCTGGAGGAGCAGATCGGCCGGGTACGCGGCGACGACGGCACTGCCTCCCAGGTCCCCGCGGTCGGGCCGCAGGAGATCGCCGAGGTGGTGTCGCGGGCCACCGGCATCCCCGTCGCCCAGCTCACCGAGGAGGAGCGGGACCGGCTGCTGCGCCTGGAGGGGCACCTGCACGAGCGCGTCGTCGGACAGGACGAGGCGGTCTCCGCCGTGGCCGAGGCGGTGCGCCGCTCCCGTACCGGGCTGGCCGACCCGCAACGCCCGATGGGCAGCTTCCTCTTCCTCGGCCCCACCGGCGTGGGCAAGACCGAGCTGGGCCGGGCCCTGGCCGAGGCGCTCTTCGGCGAGGCCGACCGGATGGTACGGCTGGACATGAGCGAGTTCCAGGAGCGGCACAGCGTCTCCCGGCTCGTCGGCGCACCCCCCGGCTACGTCGGGTACGAGGAGGCCGGCCAGCTCACCGAGGCGGTGCGCCGCCGCCCGTACGCGGTGGTGCTGCTCGACGAGATCGAGAAGGCCCACCCCGACGTGTTCAACATCCTGCTGCAGGTCTTCGACGACGGCCGGCTCACCGACAGCCAGGGCCGTACGGTCAACTTCAAGAACACCGTCCTGATCATGACCAGCAACCTGGGCTCGGAGTTGATCACCGGCACCCAGCGGGCGGTCGGCTTCGGCACCGACGGCACCGACGCCTCCGGCGCCGACGCGGAGAACGCCGAACTGCGCGAGCGGCTGATGCGCCGGCTCCAGGAGAACTTCCGCCCGGAGTTCCTCAACCGGATCGACGAGGTGGTCATCTTCCGTCGGCTGGAGCAGCCGCAGCTGCGCCAGATCACCGAGCTGCTGCTGGAGGAGACCCGGCGTCGGCTGCACGCCCAGGACATCGGGGTGGACTTCACCGTCGCCGGGGTCGACTGGATCGCCGAGCACGGCTACCAGCCCGAGTTCGGTGCCCGCCCGCTGCGTCGGCTGATCCAGCGGGAGGTGGACAACCGGCTGTCGCGGATGCTGCTGGAGCACACCCTCTCGCCCGGCCAGCGGGTCACCGTCGACGCCCGCGACGGCGCGCTCGCCCTCGAGGTGGCCGCCGGTGACCGGGGGTACGCCGCGGCCAGCACGTCCCACCCCCGGTGACCGGGGCCGGGGCGCGTAAGACGCCCCAACCCGAGGGGGACGACGAGCGGGCCGCGCGGGACGACGAGCGGGCCGCGCGCGACGACGCGGAAGCCGGCGAACCGATCAAGGCCACGCCGACGGCCAATCCCGCCCGGGTGCGGGTGCCGCCGGAGGGCCCCCGTTCCGACAGCGACGACGATCCGTTCAGTCCGGGCCGCCCGGGCGCAGAGGAGGCGTGATGGCACGGGAGACGCGACTCGACCCCGAGGTCGAGGTGCTCTGGGAGGACTTCCACGCCGAGGTGAACGTCACCTCCGAGCAGCTGCGCAGTTGGCTGCTGACCCGGGGCTCCGGGGAGGAGTCGTTCGGCGCGGACCCGGACCTCGGCCTGCCCGAACCGGGCCGGCAGATCCTCGCGGTGCTGCGCAAGCGCAAGGTCGACCTGACGGGGGAGGACGTCGCGGTGATGCGCGACGCGGTGGAGCGGATCCGGGCGCTCACCGCGACCCCGCCCAAGGGCGGCACCGGCAACGACGAGTGGCGTCGCGCCCTGCTCGACCTCGGCCACGACGTCCTCGTGGAACGCTGACCCCGCCCGCCGCCCGCCGCCCGCCGCCCGCCGCCCGCCGCCCGCCGCCCGCCGCCCGCCGCCCGCCGCCCGCCGCCCGAGGCCTACTGCGATTCGATGCTGCCGATCGCCAGCCCGAAGGCGTCGGCGGCGGCCTGCCGGTCACCGCGCGCCCGCTCCTCCCGGCTGACCAGCGTGGCGTACTCGGTGATGTCGGCGGGGTCGGGGACCTGGGACAGGCGGCGTAGGAACGCCTCCACGTCGCGGGAGGCGGCGGTGTGCGCGGCGGCGGCCGCGCGCAGCCGCTCCCTGTCGTCGGTGCTGGGTCGAGGATCGGTCATCCCGTCCAGGTACCCGATGTCAGGCGGTTCGCACCCCGGAGCCCGCGCCGCCGGGCAGCGGCTCGGCCGGCGTCGGCCGGCGCACCCCGAACTCCGGGTGCCGCAGCAGCCAGGACAGGTAGTCCGGGTGCGCGGCCAGCGAGTCGGTGTACGCCGAGACCGCCGCGTCCAGCACCTCCGCGGCGAAGTCCGCCCCGGCCGACGCCGGATGCCAGCCGAGCATCAGCCGCCAGCGCAGCGGCGTACCGGCCAGTCGGCGGGTCAGCAGACCGGGCACCGGGCGGAACGTCGCCAGGCAGAGCGCCACCGCCGCCCCCGTCTCCACCAGATCGATGCAGCCGCGCACGTCGGCCTCGTACACCTTGCGTGGGGTGAAGCCGTCGCGCGCGCAGGCGGTGGCGAAACAGTCGCCGAAGCAACCGTCGCCGGGGGCGACCGCCCACTGCTCGTGGCGCAGGTCCACCAGGCCCACCTCGACGCGCTCGGCCAGCGGGTGCCCCTCGGGCAGCAGCACCTGCACCGGCTCCGTGGCCACCTCCCGCCAGGTCAGCCCGTGCGCCATCGGCGGCAGCGCGTCGCCGCAGACCCCGAGCAGGGCGTAGTCCAGCCGCCCGCCGCCGACGAGCTGGGACAGCTCGTCGGCGGACCAGGAGGCGTACGTGGTGATCTGGGCCTGCGGGTGTGCGGCGGCGAGCCGGTGCACCAGCCGGCCGAGGATCGGGCTGTTGACCCCGCCGAAGCGGTACCGGGCCGGGGTGGGGTCGGCGCCGGCCAGCCGGGCCGCCTCGTCCTGCAGGCCCTGCATCGCCGGCAGCAGCACCCGCGCCCGGGAGAGCACCAGCTCGCCGAGGGCGGTGGGCCGGGCACCGCGCCGGTCCCGCTCGAACAACACGCCGCCCAGGGCCCGCTCGATGCGTTGAAGCTGGGCGGTGAGCGCCGGCTGGGCCAGGCCGAGCGCGGACGCCGCCTTGGTCACACTCCCCGTCTCCGCGATCGCGCAGACCACCCGCAGGTGTCGCAGCTCCAGGTTCATACGGTGACGGTATGGCCACCACGGGGTCGACGGAAGTCCTCAGGACAGCGAAGTTGACCGATATTCGGGGCGGGTCGCCCGGTATCCGGTCAGTCCGGCGGCCGCTGCCCCGCCGGGCGACCGGCCGCGGGGTCGAGATCCGTCACGTACGTCGGCCGCCTGGTCACGGCGTCGCGGACCTTGTCCACCACCCCCAGCGCCGGCTCGACGAGCCGGTTCCACGGCGGCGTCGCCGGGCTCCCCGGGTGCGGTCGGGTCGGCGCGGCCTCCTCGGCGATCTCCCACCGGTTGCCCAGCCGGATCAGCTCGGCGTCGGTGCTGACCCGGCGCAGCTCGGTGATCAGCGCGGCGACCCCGGCGACGTGCCGACGCAGCCGTCCGGAAACCTCGGCCAGCGCGGGATCCGCCGGGCCGGTCAGGGCCTTCAGGGCGGTCAGCAGCGCGGCGGTCTCGGCGACCTCCCGGTCGACCAGCGCGCCGGCCTGCGGCAACGCCGCCCGCAGGGTGGGGAAGAGGTACTGCTCCTCCGCCGACAGGTGCCGGGAGACCGTCGCGGTGAGCACGTCGACCACCCGGCCGAGCCCCGCCGCCGCGCCGGCCGGGTCGCCGTCGAGCCCGTCGTCGGTGCCGTCCCGCCCGCCGTGCGGGGCGCCGGCCCGGTCGGCCAGGTCCAGCAACTGCCGGTGTTCGTCGTCGACGATGTCGGCGAGGTTGCGCCCGCCGGGGCGGTAGCCCTCCTCCCCGGACACGGACACGGGCGGCAACGGGGGTAGGGGGACGGTCATCGTGCCCTCCTCGGCTGGTGGGCGCGGCGGCCCCGACGGGGGAGGCGGGACGGCCCGGTGGGCGGTGCGGGACGGCACCGGCGGTACCCGCCCCGGCCGCGCGCGAAACACTCGGCGAGATCGGAGCCTGCCCGGGGCGCGAGGGCTGGTATGAAGAACCGATGACGAGCGACGCTGCCTCCGCCCGACCCGACCCCGCCGCAGAGGTCGTCGACCTCTGCCGTGACCTGCTGCGCATCGACACCACCAACACCGGGGACAACGCCACCAGCGTCGGGGAACGCGCCGCCGCCGAGTACGTCGCGGAGAAACTGGCCGAGGTCGGCGTCGCCGCCGAGATCCACGAGTCCGCGCCGGGCCGGGCCAACGTGGTGGCCCGCATCGCCGGCACCGACCCCGGCCGGGGCGCCCTGCTGGTGCACGGTCACCTCGACGTCGTTCCCGCCGACGCCGACGAGTGGTCGGTCCACCCGTTCTCCGGTGAGCTGCGCGACGGCTACCTGTGGGGCCGGGGCGCCATCGACATGAAGGACTTCGACGCCATGGTGCTGGCGGTGGTGCGGCACTGGCGGCGCGAGGGGATCCGCCCGACCCGCGACATCGTGCTGGCGTTCACCGCCGACGAGGAGGCCGGCAGCGACTACGGCGCGCACTTCCTCACCCAGCGGCACCGGGGCCTCTTCGACGGCTGCACCGAGGCCATCGGCGAGGTCGGCGGCTTCTCGTACTCGATCAACGAGTCACAGCGGCTCTACCTCATCGAGACCGCCGAGAAGGGCATCGACTGGCTGCGCCTGCACGCCAAGGGCCGGCCCGGCCACGGCTCGATGGTGCACGACGACAACGCCGTCACCGCCCTCGCCGAGGCGGTGGCCCGCATCGGCCGGCACCGCTTCCCGGTGGTCGTCACCGACACCGTGCGGGCGTTCCTGGAGGAGGTCTCCGACCTGCTCGGCGTCGAGCTCGACCCGAACGACCCGGAGACGGCCATCGCCAAGCTCGGCCCGATCGCCAACATCATCGGCGCGACCATCCGCAACACCGCCAACCCGACCCGGCTCGCCGCCGGCTACAAGGACAACGTCATCCCCGGCCGGGCCACCGCCACCATCGACTGCCGCAGCCTGCCCGGCCAGTCCGAGCTGCTGGAGCGGCAGCTGCGCGAGCTGGTCGGCCCGGACATCGCCATCGAGTACATCCAGCGCCAGCCCGCCCTGGAGACCACCTTCGACGGCGACCTGGTCGACGCCATGTCCACGGCGCTGCGGGCCGAGGACCCGGGCGCCCGCCCCGTGCCGTACATGCTCTCCGGCGGCACCGACGCCAAGGCCTTCGCCCAGTTGGGCATCCGCTGCTTCGGTTTCGCACCCCTGCGGCTGCCCGCCGACCTCAATTTCTCCGGCCTGTTCCATGGCATCGACGAGCGGGTTCCGGTGGACGGACTACAGTTCGGCGTGCGGGTGCTCGACCGGTTCCTCCGGAGTTGCTGACCGTGTCCGTCGCCCTACCGTTCGGCGCGGAACATCCCCATCGAAGGGAACGCACATGACCGACCAGCATGGTGAGCTGGACGCTGCCCTGGAGCGGGTGATCGACGCCGCCCGCGCCCACCTGAGCGCCGTCCGGGCCGCGCAGGGCCGCATCGACGACGACGACGTCTGGCAGGCGTACGTCGCCTTGAACAACGCCTCCTTCGCGTACGACGAGCAGTTGCTCGACGCGTTCGGCGAGGTCACGCCCTGGGACGTGGAGTCCATCGACCCCGACGAGGCCGACGAGCGCTTCGGCGTCGACGCCGAGGGCGGCGAGGCCGGCGACCCGCACCCGAGGATCGTCTCGGTGCGTCAGCGCCGCGACTACCGGATCCCCAGCGTCTCCGCCCTGCTCCGGGTCGCCGAGGTGGCCCGCCGCGAGGGCACCCCCGCCGAGGACGAGCCCGCGCCCGTCGAGGGCGTCGGCGAGGCGGTGCTGGAGCTGCTGCAGAGCGGCGACGGCTCGCTCAACGCGCTGGACGTGCCGGAGCTGGAACCGCTCGACGGGGTGGTCATGGTCAGCGAGGTCGGCACCCCCGTCGACCTCGAGTCGTTCGACGACGACGACCCGCTGGGCCCGTTCCAGCCCGCCGTCGACGACCGGCTGGTCGGCCGGCTCGACGAGCATCCGTTCCTCGACCTCGACGACGAGGAGCACGACCACGCGGGGCACCACCACTAGCGGGCAGTCGCCCCGGGGCCCGAGCGCACGCCCGAGCCCCGGGGCACCACCGCGTCACCCCGGGCCCGCCCGGGTGCTCGCCGCCCTCCGGCCGGCCGCGAGCGGCAGGCCGGTCGCGGGGACAGCCCCGGCGTCAGTACGACAGACCGGGCTGCGGCTGGTTGACCAGTCGGCGGCGCAGCATGACCTGCCGGGTGCCGTCCCGGTACAGCCGCACCCGGGCCAACTCCCAGCCCGAGAACTCCGCCTGGATCGCCAACTGCGCCGCGGCGGTCAGCCGGTCGACGTTCGAGGGCAGCCGTAGCGGTGCGTATTCGTACTCCATGCCCTCCATGCTGCCCAGCCCGACGGCCGTCCGCCACCCCCTGCGGGGGTGACCGCCGCCGCCCTCGGCCCACCGACCGGCCGCCCTCGGCCCACCGACCGGCCGCCCTCGGCCCACCGACCGGCCGCCCTCAGCCCTCGGCCCGCCGACCGGGTCCTGCCCTCGGGCCCGCCGAGCGGCCGCCGTTCAGCCGTCCCGCTCCGGGTAGCCCACCGGCACGGCCGAGACGTCGTCGAGCGCGACGACGATCTCGTCGGGCAGGGTCATCCGCTCCACCTGGAGCGCGCCGAGCAGCTGCCCGACCGTCCGGGCGCCGAGGATCGGCGCGGTCACCCCCGGCCGGTCCCGGATCCAGGCCAACGCCACCTCCAGCGGCGACACGCCCAGCCCACCGGCGGCCGTGGCGACCGCCTCCACGATGCTGGAGCAGCGGGGCTCCAGGTACGTCGCCACGAACGCCCCGAAGTGCGGCGAGGCGACCCGCGAGTCCGCCGGCCGCCCGTGCCGGTACTTGCCCGTGAGCACCCCCCGGCCCAGCGGTGACCACGGCAACACTCCCAGGCCCAGCGCCTCACAGGCCGGCAGCACCTCCCGCTCCACCCCCCGCTCCAGCAGCGAGTACTCCACCTGGGCGGCCACCACGGGCGCCCGGCCCGGCCACGCGGCCTGCCACGCCGCGGCCCGCGCGGTCTGCCAGCCGGAGTAGTTCGACACCCCGACGTAGCGGACCCGGCCGCTGGCGACCGCGTGGTCCAGCGCGGACAGGGTCTCGTCGAGGGGGGTGTCCGCGTCGTACCCGTGCACCTGCCACAGGTCCACGTGGTCGGTGCCGAGCCGACGCAGCGAGGCGTCCAGGGTGCGCAGCAGGTGCCCCCGGGAGCCGTCGCGCCGCCGGCCGCTGCCCGGCCGCAGCCCCGCCTTCGTCGCGATCAGCAGCTCGTCGCGGGCGGCCAGGCTGCCCAGCAGCGACCCGATCACCGACTCCGCGTCGCCGTCGCCGTACACGTCGGCGGTGTCGACCAGGTTGCCGCCCGCGTCGAGGTAGCTCTTCAACTGGGCGGCCGCGTCGTCGGCGTCGGTGTCCCGGCCCCAGGTCATGGTGCCGAGCGCGAGCCGGGAAACCGCCAGCCCGCTTCGGCCGAGCGGTCGCTGCTGCATGGGTGAACCTTATTTCGAACCCGCCGCCACCGATATCCTCGCCTCCGTCAAGTTCCCGCCTGCCCGGCAAGTCGGGTCGCCGCGCCCGACGGTGTGACGCCGTCCGGGTCGCCGCGCCGGACGGTGTGACGCGTTCGGCACGAATCGGGGGCCGGCCCGACCGCCCTCATTGCGTAACCTGGGGCGACCTGTGGTGCGGATGGGGGAGGACCAGTGCGGCTCGGGCTCAGCCTCGGATACCAGACGGCGTGGAGTACCCCCGCCGACCACCTCGCGCTCGCCCAGGAGGCGGACCGGCTCGGCTACTCGGTGGTCTGGGCGGCGGAGGCCTACGGCTCCGACTCGCCGACCATGCTCTCCTGGATCGCCGGGCAGACCGAGCGGATCGACGTGGGCAGCGCGGTGATGCAGATTCCCGCCCGCACCCCGGCGATGACCGCGATGACGGCGGCCAGCATCGACGCCCTCTCCGGCGGCCGGTTCCGGCTCGGGCTGGGTGTCTCCGGGCCGCAGGTCTCCGAGGGTTGGCACGGGGTGCGCTTCGCCAAGCCGTTGGCCCGCACCCGGGAGTACGTCGACATCGTCCGGCTCGCCATCGCCCGCAAGGCCGTCGCGTACGACGGCGAGTTCTACACCCTGCCGCTGCCCGACGGCCCCGGCAAGGCGCTGCGGCTGAGCTTCCACCCGCCGCGCGAGCAAATCCCGATCTACCTCGCCGCCGTCGGGCCGAAGAACCTGGAGCTGGCCGGCGAGATCGCCGACGGCTGGCTGGCCGTCTTCTACGCCCCCGAGTTCGCCGAGGAGCAGCTCGCCGCCGTGCGGGCCGGCCGGGCGAAGGCCGGCAAGGAGTTGGCCGGCTTCGACGTCGTCCCGAGCGTTCCGGTGGTCGTCGGCGACGACGTGGCGGCCTGCGCCGAGCTGGTCCGCTACTACGCCGCCCTCTACGTCGGCGGCATGGGCAGCCGGAAGCAGAACTTCTACAACCAGCTCGCCACCCGGATGGGCTACGGCGAGGCCGCCCGCGAGGTGCAGGACCTCTACCTCGCCAAGCGGCAGCGCGACGCCGCCGCCGCCGTGCCGATGGAGTTCATCGACCGCACCTCGCTGCTCGGGCCGAAGGAGCGCATCGCCGACCGACTTCGGGAGTACGCCGCCTCCGGCGTCACCACCCTGTCGGTCTCCCTCTTCGTCGCCGACGCCGAGAGCGGCATGCAGACCCTGCGTACCGTCGCCGAGGCGCTGGACCTCGCCGGGGTCGGCGAGTGACCTGGGTCGAGGCGATCGTCCTGGGCATCGTCCAGGGCCTGACCGAGTTCCTGCCGGTCAGCTCCTCGGGGCACCTGCGGATCACCTCGGCCATCTTCTTCGACCGCGACGCCGGGGCCTCCTTCACCGCCGTCACCCAGCTCGGTACCGAGGCCGCCGTGCTGATCTACTTCGCCAAGGACATCTGGCGGATCGTCCGGACCTGGGTGGTCGGCCTCTTCGACCGCTCGGTGCGCGGCAGCCTGGACTACCGCATGGGCTGGTACGTGATCATCGGCTCCATCCCGATCGGCCTGCTGGGTCTGCTCTTCAAGGACGCCATCCGCGACACGGCCCGCAACCTGTGGGTGGTGGCCACCACGCTGATCGTCTTCGCGTTCGTGCTGGCCTTCGCCGAGTACTGGGGGCGGCAGACCCGCACCCTGGAGAACTTCCGGCTGCGCGACGGCGTGGTGATGGGCTTCGCCCAGGCGATGGCGCTGATCCCCGGGGTTTCCCGCTCGGGCGGCACGCTGACGGCCGGCCTGCTGCTCAACCTCACCCGCGAGGCGGCGGCCCGGTACTCGTTCCTGCTGGCCATCCCGGCGGTGGTGATGTCCGGGGTGTTCAGCGTCCCGGACGTCTTCGCGCCGTCGGCGCCCGGCACCTCCGCGCCGAGCGGCGCGCAGATGGTCGTCGCCACGCTGATCGCCTTCGTCATCGGCTACGCGGCGATCGCCTGGCTGCTGCGCTACGTCGCCCACCACACCCTGTACGTCTTCGTGCTGTACCGGGTGGCCTTGGGCACCCTGGTCCTCGCCCTGCTGATGACCGGCACCCTGGCCGCCACCTGACCCCGGCTGCGCCTGCCGACACGCGGGGAGCGGACGCGGCGAAAAAATCGGACGCCGAGCGTGGTCAAAACTGCAGGAACAACGAGACGTGCAACGGTAGGGCGGGTGGGCGGTGGCGGTGTCAGTCTGGGGGGCGGCTGCGGGCGAGCTTGATGAGCAGCACCACCAGCAGACCGATGCCGAAAACCACGATTATGCAGCAGTCGATGCCGCTGAACCCGTCCTTGCCGGGGCGTGCGTTCTGTCCCGCCCGCACCACGATCTCGCCGCTGCCCGACGATGCCCAGGCCGCGACCGGTATGAACAACGAGAGCCCGACCGTACCGAGGACCGTTCCTAGGCGGCCCCGCCACCTGTCCCACGTTGACATGACCCCATCCTCGCCGAGGCCCGCAACCGGGGGCGCGGCGAACTATCCGGACCTGCACGGCACGCACAGGCCTTCAGACGCCGAACTGGCCGGCCCCGGGTGCGGGGTCCGGCCAGTCGGGCGTTGGTTCTCACCACGGGGGCACAGGTCAGCTGTTCCAGTGCTCGGCGACGAGGTCGGCGGCGAGCTGCTCCCACTGGGCGTAGTGGTCGGGGTAGGCGGAGACCTGGACGGTCTGGGCGGCCTTGGTCAGGGGCATGTCCTGCCACCCGTCGACCTGCTTGAGGCCCTTGAGGAACGCCAGCGTGGAGTACTCGGGGTCGGTGATCTGCTCCACCGTGCCCCACCCGCTGGTCGGGCGCTGCTGGAACAGGCCCTGCGAGTCGTGGTCGTTGCGGTCACCGAGGTGACCCAGGTTCTCCAGCTTCGACTCCTGCAACGCGGTGGCGATGGAGACCACCGCGGCGCGCTCGTCCATCCCGGCCTTCTTCGTCGCCGCGATGATCGCCTTCACGTTCGCGGTCTGCTCGTCGTCCAACTCGATGCGGGACTGCTCGCCCTGCACACCGTGCGGGATCAGCTTGCCCTCGTCCACGGCCGGCTTCTCGGCGGCCTGCACGGCCACGGCGACGGGCTTGCCGTCGACGGCGGCGCCGGCGGTGGTGGTGTCGTGGTGCAGGGGGCCGGCGGCGAGACCACCGGCGAACGCCAGACCGGCGATACCGAGAACGCTCTTACGCAGCATGGTGTTCGTCATGGGGGTGACTCCTTCGGGGTTCGACACCCGCGACCACTAGCGGCCGGTGCGGGTGTGAGCACCATCTGGGGGCGCCCAACATGGGGAAAGCGAAAGCACGGGGAAGGTTGGTCTGTGCCGCTGCACGGCCCCGATGGGGGTGGGCTCGTGATGGCGGCGGGGTCCAGGTGTAACCACCGGCGGCCGGCCCGCATTCCAGGCCGGGAAGCGTTCCCTGCGGGCCGGGGACAGTCTCGCCGGCCGGGGACACCTCTCGCGGGCTATCTGGAGCTGATGTCGCAAACGACTCAGCCGGGGCGACTGCCGTGAACGACTCAGCCGAGGCGACGTCGGGTCACGTCCGGCACGTTTCGCGTGAACCGACCCGATGTCGTGAACGGCTCAGCTCCATAGCGTCCGGAACGGAAATTGCCTGCCGCCCCTGACGGCGAGCGGCCGGACCAGAAACCGACCGGGGAGATCGCCAGACTCGGCACGGGCCCTGCTCGATCGGCCCTGCTGGATCGGCCGCCATGTGTAACCACCCCGGGCCGGCGGGTGTTCCGCCCCCGCGATGCCGCCGGTCACACCCCGCTCGGCAGCCGGCCGATGCGGCGCGGGAAAGACGCGCGAAAGCGGACAGGCCCTGAACAAAAGCGTCGGCCGAGGGGTGGAAGGGAACGATCCACGCAATGTCAATGACATTGCGGCCATCTTGTCTCCGGAACCGACGATGTCACGGATGCGGAGTCGATCACCGCCAAGGGCGGGCCGAGAGCGACGTGTCGACCTGTCCGTTATGGCGGGGGTGGGGTTGGTAGGACGAGCACCCGGCGTCGGGTCCGGCAGCCCGGCGGTCACCGCCTAGGGTGGCGGGTGTGGCGACTCTTCTGCTCCTGCGGCACGGCCGCACCACCGCCAACGCCGATGGCGGCCTCGCCGGCCGGCAGCCCGTCGAGCTGGACGACACCGGCCGGGCCCAGGCCGCCGCCGTCGGCGAGCGGCTGCGCGGACTGCCGCTCGCCGCGGTGGTGACCAGCCCGTTGATCCGCTGCCGGCAGACGCTGGAGCTGGCGCTGCCGCAGGCCGCCCCCACCGTCGACGAGGGGTTGATCGAGTGCGGGTACGGCACCTGGGAGGGGCAGCCGTTGAAGAAGCTGGCCAAGGAGCCGCTCTGGCCGGTGGTGCAGCAGCACCCGAGCGCCGCCGTCTTCCCCGAGGGCGAGGCGATGGCGGCGATGGCGGCCCGAGCGGCGGCGACGGTGCGTGCCTGGGACGCGCGGATCACCGCCGAGCACGGCCCCGAGGCGGTGTGGCTGGCCTGCAGCCACGGCGATGTGATCAAGGCCATCGTGGCCGACGCGTTGGGCGTACACCTGGATCTTTTCCAGCGCATCGTCGCGGACCCGGCGTCGGTGACGGCGATCCGGTACACCTCGCTGCGGCCGTTCCTGGTGCGACTCAACGACACCGGCGGTGACCTGGCGGCGCTGGTGCCGCCACCGCGCAAGCGGCGGCGGCGGACGGCGGCGTCGGCGGACTCCGACGCGGCCGTCGGCGGTGGCGCGGGGGGCGCGCGGTGAGCCGTCTCCCGGGGCCCGCCGGGCCGGGGTCGATCCGGCCGTGCCGCAGGCGGCGTACGGGGGCGCGATTGCGCGTCGGTGGGGTGCGCGACGCCGTGGCGGTCCGGATAGGGTCGTGGGTATGACCCACCAGGTGCACGCCTTCGAGCCGCCGGAGCGGTTCGTCGCCGGGACCGTCGGGCCACCCGGGGAACGCACGTTCTTCCTCCAGGCGCGCGGCGGCGGCCGGCTGGTCAGCGTCGCGCTGGAGAAGGTCCAGGTGTCGTTGCTGGCCGAGAAGCTGGACGAGCTGCTGACCGAGGCGCAGCGCCGCTTCGGGGTGCAGCTGCCCGAGGCGCAGGTCTCCGTGGGCGACAACGAGCCGCTGGACACTCCGGTCGACGAGGAGTTCCGGGTCGGCACCCTCGGGCTGGCCTTCGATGTCGACACCGCCACGGTGGTGATCGAGGCGATCGCCACCGGCGAGGCCGACGCCGAGACCGATCTCGACGACGAGGACGACGACGGCGACGACGAGGAGCCGGACGAGGACCTCGACCGGCTGCGGGTGCGGCTGACCCCGGAGGCGACCCGTGAGTTCATCGAGCGGGCCCGCCGGGTGGTCAGCGCCGGCCGTCCGCCCTGCCCGCTCTGTGGCCAGCCGCTGGACCCCGCCGGGCACCTCTGCCCGCGGCTCAACGGTTATCACCGGTGACGTCCTCCGAACTCCAACCCCGACACGACGGCGCGGCGACGCTGCGGCTGCTGCGCGACGGTGAGCTGACCCTCGAGGGGCGGCTGGTCGACGCCTCCAACGCCACCCTGGTCGGCGCGCTCACCCTCGACGGGGCGAGCGCGCGGTGCGTCTACAAGCCGGTGCGGGGCGAGCGGCCGCTGTGGGACTTTCCCGACGGCACCCTCGCCGGCCGCGAGGTCTCGGCGTACCTGGTCTCCCGGGCCACCGGGTGGGATTTGGTGCCGCCGACGGTGCTTCGTGACGGCCCCTTCGGCCCCGGGTCCTGTCAGCTCTGGATCGACGAGCCCGACGACGCCGAGTCGCTGGTCGGGTTCGTGCCCGCCGAGGCGGTGCCGCCGCGCTGGTTCCCGATCGCGGCGGCCCGTGACGACGACGGCGCCCCGTACGCCCTGGCCCACGCCGACGACCCGCGCCTGGCCCGGCTCGCCGTGCTCGACGCGGTGATCAACAACGCCGACCGCAAGGGCGGCCACGTGCTGGTCGGGGCGGACGACCGGATCTACGGCGTCGACCACGGGGTGTGCTTCCACGTCGAGGACAAGTTGCGGACGGTGCTGTGGGGCTGGGCCGGCCGCGAGCTGCCGCCGGACGCGCGGGAGATGCTCGCCGACCTCGCCGGTCAGCTCGCCGGCGCCCTCGGCGAGGAGTTGGCGGAGCACCTGACGATCAGCGAGGTCGCTCGGCTCGTCGACCGGGTGGCCCGGTTGGGCGACACCGGCCGGTTTCCGCAGCCCTCCGAGGACTGGCCGGCCATGCCCTGGCCACCCATGTGACGACGGCTCGACCGCCCGGACGCAGGTCACCGCCGCGAGGGGCTGTCGCGTTGATCACCCTTTGCGTGGCTCCCGAGGGGCGCGCGGCTGGTTAGGCTGGCCGTCATGGACTCTTGGTTGGGGCATGAGGTGCCACGGCTGCCCGGCACCGGCGGTCCGCTGGCGCTGTTCGACTCGGCACGGCGCGGCGCGCATCCCAGTCGCCCCGACGGGACCGCCACCATGTACGTCTGCGGCATCACCCCGTACGACGCCACCCACCTCGGTCACGCCGCCACCATGATCACTTTCGACCTGGTGCAGCGGGTGTGGCGCGACGCCGGCCTGACGGTGCGGTACGTGCAGAACGTCACCGACATCGACGATCCGCTGCTGGAGCGGGCCGAGCGCGACGGCGAGGACTGGAAGGTCCTGGCGATGCGGGAGACCGCCCTGTTCCGCGAGGACATGGAGGCGCTGCGGATCATCCCGCCGGCGCACTACGTGGGCGCGGTGGAGTCGATCCCGGACATCGCCGACAAGGTCCTCGCCCTGCTCAAGGACGGCGCGGCCTACCAGCTCGACGACGGCACCGGCGACGTGTACTTCGACATCACCGCCGCGCCGGCGTTCGGCTACGAGTCGAACCTGTCCCGGGCGCAGATGCTGGAGATCTTCCCCGAGCGCGGCGGCGACCCGGGCCGGGCCGGCAAGCGCGACCCGCTGGACCCGCTGCTGTGGCGGGGGGCCCGGGCGGGCGAGCCGTCCTGGCCCGGCGGCGACCTGGGCGCGGGCCGACCCGGCTGGCACATCGAGTGCACGGTGATCGCACTGGACCTGCTGGGCGAGACCATCGACGTGCAGGGCGGCGGCAACGACCTGATCTTCCCGCACCACGAGTGCTCGGCGGCGCACGCGGAGCGCCTCACCGGGCGGGCGCCCTTCGCCAGTCACTACGTGCACGCCGGCATGATCGGGCTGGACGGCGAGAAGATGTCCAAGTCCAAGGGCAACCTGGTCTTCGTCTCCCGGCTGCGCGCCGACCGGGTGGACCCGATGGCGGTCCGGCTCGCCCTGATGTCCGGTCACTACCGCGAAGACCGGACGTGGACCGACGACCTGCTCACCGCCGCCCACGAGCGCCTGGCCCGGTGGCGGCGGGCCGCCGCCGCCACCGCCGGCCCGTCGGGGGCGGAGCTGCTGGCCGCCGTACGCGCCCGGCTCGCCGACGACCTCGACACCCCCGGCGCGGTGGCGGTGGCCGACGACTGGGCCGCGCGGGTCCTCGCCGACGAGGGTACGGACCGGAGCGCCCCGACCCTCTTCGCCGACACCCTCGACGCCCTGCTGGGCCTGCGCCTCTGACCGGGCCCCCGGCCGCTGACCGGCACCCCGTCCAGGCTCAGCCCAGGACGAGGCCGGGGTCGGGGTCGGGCTGCGGGGCGGGGGCGGGAACCCGGTACTCCTCGGTGAGGGTGGTCATCGGGCCGGGCCAGGTGGCCTGGGCGACCTCGATCGGCTTGCGCCGGTCGTCGTAGGCGACGTGCAGCAGGTGCAGCACCGGGGTGTCGGGCCGGATCTGCAGGGTCTCCGCCTCCTCCCGGCTGGGCTGGCGGGCGGTGATGGTGTCGGTGGCGGTGACGTACCGCCGGCCGGTGGCCTCCTCCGCCTCCTGGTACAGCGGCCGGCCGAACGCCTCGCCCCGCTCCAGGGAGGTCCCGGCGGTGTCCGCCGGGAGGAACCAGGACGCGCCCACCTCGACGGGGGAGTCCTCGGTGCGGACCAGGTGCCGGCGGCAGAGCAGCTCGGTGCCGTCGGCGACGCCGAAGGCGTCGGCCACCTCGGGCGGGGCGGCGGCCCGTCCGACGGAGACGAGCTGCTGGCGGTACCGGGCGGCCAGGTCGGTGTGGTAACCGCGGAAGCCGCCGTACCGGCCCCGGGAGAGGCGGTTGAGCCGGCGCCGGGTGCCCCGCACGTACGTACCGGAGCCGGGTTTGGTGATCAGGATGCCCTCGACCCGCAGCTGATCGACGGCGCGCTGCACGGTCTGCTTGGCCACGCCGAACATCTCGGCGATGGCCGGGATGGACGGCAGCCGCTCGCCCGGCGCCCAGTCACCCCGGCGCACCTGCGCCTTGAGCTGCGCGGCGATCTGCCGGTGGGGGAACTCGGCCGCGCCCGGGTTGATCTGCATGGCTCCTCCTGGAGATCACAGCTAGGTTCCTAGGATGACCTAGCGATCGTGACGGCGCCACCCCGCAGCCCCCAAAGATCCCGGCGGCGCCGAAACCCCCCAAGGCCCGCCAAGGCCCCTCAGCGGGACGACCCCGGACACACGCAGGCCCCGGACCGAATGCGGTCCGGGGCCTCGTGGGCGGCAGTGGGAGCGGCTACCAGGAGCCGGCGTTGGGGCCGGCCGAGCCGCCGCGCCGGCGCAGGTACTTCTCGAACTCCTGGGCGATCTCGTCACCGGTCAACGGGGTGATGCCCGCGTCGCCGACCCGTTCCTCCAGCTCACGGACGTACTCGCCGAGCTCGGCGTCCTGCTCGGCGGCGCCGCGCACCCGCTGCTCCCACTCGGCGGCTTCCTCGGCCAGCTCCGACATCGGCACCGGCAGGTCGAGAACCTCCTCGACCCGGTGCAGCAGCGCCAGGGTGGCCTTGGGGCAGGGCGGGTTGTTGGCGTAGTGCGGCACGTGCACCCAGAACGACACCGCGTCGACCTCGGCGCGGGTGCAGGCGTCCTGCAGCACGCCGACGATCCCGGTCGGCCCGTCGTAGCGGGTGGGGGTGAGCTGGTAGCGCTGGGCGGCCTCGGCGTCCGAGGCGCTGCCGGTGATCGGCAACGGCCGGGTGTACGGCACGTCGGCCAGCAGTGCGCCGAGCAGCACCACCCGTTCGACCTCCAGGCTGTGGCAGATCTCCAGCACCTGCTCGCAGAAGGTGCGCCAGCGCATGCTCGGCTCGATGCCCCGGATCAGCACCACGTCCCGCTCGGTGCCCTCGGGGCTGGCCGCCATGAAGCGGGTGGTGGGCCACTCGACGCGGCGGGTCTCGCCGTCGGCCATCGTGATCGTCGGCCGGCTGACCTGGAAGTCGTAGAAGTCCTCCGGGTCCAGCTCGGTCACCTCCCGGGCCTGCCAGACCTGTTCCAGGTGCTCGACCGCGGCGGTCGACGCGTCGGCGGCGTCGTTCCAGCCTTCGAAGGCGATGATGGCCACGGGGGACCGCAGCACCGGCAGCCCGTCGAACTCAGTCATGCCGTCACCTCACCCTGCTCGTCGCGGGGGATCCGGGGCACCCGCCCGGTCGTCCGCCCGCCGTGCGCGGTGGTGTCCCTGATGTCCTTCACGTCCGTCAGCCTACGGGGCAACGCGGGATGCGGCCCGTCGGCCGCGCCGACCCGGCGGGCGGCCGGCACGATGTGGGAGCGCAGGCGGCCCGGCTGACGCGATTCAGCCTCCCGCACTACCCTGAGTTTCGTGCGGACTTCGTTGCTGGATGCGCTCTCAGACCGGATTCTCGTCGCCGACGGCGCGATGGGGACGATGCTTCAGGCTGCCGACCTGACGCTCGACGACTTCGAGGGCCACGAGGGCTGCAACGAGATCCTCAACGTCACCCGCCCCGACGTGGTCCGGGGGGTGCACGAGGCGTACCTGGCCGCCGGGGCGGACTGCGTCGAGACGAACACCTTCGGCACCAACCTCGCCAACCTCGGCGAGTACGGCATCTCCCACCGGATCCGGGAGCTGGCCGAGGCCGGGGCGCGGATCGCCCGGGAGGCCGCCGACGCGTACGCCACGCCGCAGCGGCCCCGGTTCGTCCTCGGCTCCATCGGGCCGGGCACCAAGCTGCCGACCCTGGGGCACGCCGCCTACGCCACGCTGCGCGACGCGTACCAGGAGAACGCCGCGGGCCTGATCGCCGGCGGCGCGGACGCGCTGATCGTGGAGACCTGCCAGGACCTGCTCCAGGTGAAGTCGGCGGTGGTCGGGTCGCACCGGGCGATGGCCGCGCTCGGGCGTCGGGTGCCGCTGATCTGCCACGTCACCGTGGAGACGACCGGCACGATGCTGCTGGGCAGCGAGATCGGCGCGGCGCTGACGGCCCTGGAGCCGCTGGGCATCGACCTGATCGGGCTGAACTGCGCGACCGGGCCGGCGGAGATGAGCGAGCACCTGCGCTACCTCTCCCAGCACGCCCGGGTGCCGCTGTCGGTGATGCCGAACGCCGGCCTGCCGCAGCTCACCGCCGACGGCGCGGAGTACCCGCTGACGCCGGTGGAGCTGGCCGACGCCCTGGAGCGCTTCGTCGCCGAGTACGGCGTGTCGCTGATCGGTGGCTGCTGCGGCACCACGCCGGAGCACATCCGGGTGGTCGCCGAGCGGCTGCACGGCGTCCGGCCGGGCGCGCGTGAGCCGCAGCCCGAGGCGGGGGTCTCCTCGATCTACCACCACGTGCCGTTCGCCCAGGACGCCAGCGTGCTGATGGTGGGGGAGCGCACCAACGCCAACGGGTCGAAGGCGTTCCGGGACGCGATGCTGGCCGCCGACTGGCAGGGCTGCGTGGAGATCGCCCGCAGTCAGGCCCGCGACGGCTCGCACCTGCTCGACCTCTGCGTGGACTACGTGGGGCGCGACGGCGCGGTCGACATGCGGGAGCTGGCCGGTCGGTTCGCCACCGCCTCGACGCTGCCGATCATGCTGGACTCCACCGAGCCGCAGGTCATCGAGGCCGGGCTGGAGATGCTCGGCGGGCGGTGCGTGGTCAACTCCGTCAACTTCGAGGACGGCGACGGGCCGGGCTCCCGCTACGCCCGGGTGATGCCGATCATCGCCGAGCACGGCGCGGCGGTGGTGGCGCTGCTGATCGACGAGGAGGGGCAGGCCCGCACCGCCGAGTGGAAGGTCCGGGTCGCGCAGCGGCTGATCGAGGACCTGACCGGCCGGTGGGGGCTGCGCCGGGCCGACATCCTGATCGACGCGCTGACCTTCCCGATCGCCACCGGTCAGGAGGAGACCCGGCGCGACGGCATCGAGACCATCGAGGCGATCCGGGAGATCGCCCGCCGCTGGCCGGGGGTGAACTTCACCCTGGGCATCTCGAACGTGTCGTTCGGGTTGAACCCGGCGGCCCGGCAGGTGCTCAACTCGGTGTTCCTGCACGAGTGCGTGCAGGCGGGGCTGACCTCGGCGATCGTGCACGCCAGCAAGATCCTGCCGATGTCGAAGATCCCCGACGAGCAGCGGGAGGTCGCCCTGGACCTGATCTACGACCGCCGCCGCGAGGGCTTCGACCCGGTGCAGCGCTTCATCGAGGCCTTCGAGGGGGTGGACGCGACGTCGGCGCGGGCCACCCGGGCGGAGGAGCTCGCGGCGCTGCCGCTGGACGAGCGGCTGAAGCGGCGGATCATCGACGGCGAGCGCAACGGCCTGGAGGCCGACCTCGACGCCGCGATGGCCGGCGGCCGGACGCCGCTGTCGATCATCAACGACCTGCTGCTGGACGGCATGAAGGTCGTCGGCGAGCTCTTCGGCTCCGGGCAGATGCAGTTGCCGTTCGTGCTCCAGTCGGCCGAGGTGATGAAGACCGCGGTGGCCTACCTGGAGCCGCACATGGAGAAGGCCGACGACGGCGGCAAGGGCCGCATCGTGCTCGCCACGGTCAAGGGCGACGTGCACGACATCGGCAAGAACCTGGTGGACATCATCCTGTCCAACAACGGCTACGAGGTCGTCAACATCGGCATCAAGCAGCCCATCACCGCGATCCTCGACGCCGCCGAGCAGCACCGGGCCGACGCGATCGGCATGTCCGGGCTGCTGGTCAAGAGCACGGTCATCATGAAGGAGAACCTGGCCGAGATGGCCACCCGTGGGGTCGCGGAGCGCTGGCCGGTGCTGCTGGGCGGGGCGGCGCTGACCCGGGCGTACGTGGAGGACGACCTGCGGGCGCTCTTCCCCGGCCAGGTGCACTACGCCCGGGACGCCTTCGAGGGGTTGTCGCTGATGGACCGGGTGATGACCGCCAAGCGGGGCGGCGCGCCGGTGGTGGACCCGGAGCGGGAGGCGGCGCTGGCGGCGCGGCGGGAGCGCCGGGAGCGGCAGCGGGCGATGGTCTCCGAGTCGCTGCCGGAGCTGGACGACGCGTCGGTGCGCTCCGACGTGGCGCGGGACGTGGCGGTGCCCACCCCGCCGTTCTTCGGCACCCGGGTGGTGAAGGGCCTGCCGCTGGCCGACTACGCGGCGCTGCTGGACGAGCGGGCCACCTTCCTGGGGCAGTGGGGGCTGCGGGGGGCCCGGGGCGGCAAGGGCCCGTCGTACGAGGAGCTGGTGGAGACCGAGGGCCGGCCGCGCCTGCGGTACTGGCTGGACCGGCTGACCGCCGACAAGGTCCTCGAGGCGGCCGTGGTGTACGGGTACTTCCCGGCGTACTCGGAGGGCAACGACCTGGTGGTGCTGGACGAGAACGGCCACGCCGAGCGGGCCCGGTTCTCGTTCCCGAGGCAGCGCCAGGAGCGGCGGCTCTGCCTGGCCGACTTCTTCCGGCCCAAGGGCGACCAGCTCGACGTGGTGGCGTTGCAGTTGGTGACGGTCGGGCAGCCGATCAGCGAGTACACGGCGAAGATGTTCGCCAGCAACTCCTACCGCGACTACCTGGAGGTGCACGGCCTGTCGGTGCAGCTCACGGAGGCGCTGGCGGAGTACTGGCACCGGCGGGTGCGCTCCGAGCTGGTGCTGCCCGGCGGCGCCACGGTGGCCGACGACGACCCGGCGGACCTGGCCGGCCTGCTGCGCACCGACTACCGGGGCTGCCGGTACGCGTTCGGCTACCCGGCCTGCCCGGACCTGGAGGACCGGGCGAAGATCGTGGACCTGCTGGGCGCGGAGCGGATCGGCGTGCAGTTGTCGGAGGAGTTCCAGCTGGTGCCGGAGCAGGCCACCGACGCGATCGTGGTGCACCACCCGGAGGCGAGCTACTTCAACGCCAAGTGACGCCGTCGCCCTGTCCTCGCTGGCCGGCAGCAGGTGGGAGGTAACACGTCGCGGTCGCGGGGCTGTTCGGCCTGCTTGACCAGGCGTAGTAGGTCGAGGCGCCGATGTTCAGGACCCGTAGCAGGAGCGCGACCGCGAACTGGTCACGGTGCTCATCGAGGAACCTCATGGCCGTCGCCGGGTTGGGTCGCGCTCCGCCGCGAAATACGCGCTCGCGGCCCCCCGCAGGGCGGTTCGACGGCAGACAGGATGGCTGACGATGTCGTACGGCGGGCATACTCGCGCTGTGGATCAAGGACGCCAGATCGCAGAGCGTATGTACGAAGCCTTCAACCGCCGGGACGCGGTGGCTGCCAAAGACATCTTCTCCAGCAGCTTCTACAGCCATCCGATGAAGGCCAGTGGGTGGGAGTGCGTGCAAAGGGCCTGGCAGCGTATGTGGGAACAGCATCCAGCCCTGAAGGTAACCCTCAAAGATCTAGTTGCGGACAACCAACGCGTGGCAACTCGGACCGAGATGGTCGGCTTCGCCGATGGCTCGACGGCAACAATGCTGGAGATGTTCACCTTCGAGAACGACCGCATCGTCGAGCTATGGGGCCTTTCAGCAAAGCCGCAGACAAAGTCTTAGCGTCGGCGTGCCGGAACCCTGCCCGGCGCAGGGGTCGGCAAGGGTCAGCGCCGGTTTCCGAGTAGCCCTGGCACGAACGCTGGGTGCTCCTCGACCGGGACGTACGGCTACTGAACGGGTAAACCAATCCGATTCCCAAGCTGACAGTCGTCCTGCATGATGACCGCGTGGACGCTTGGCAGTCGATCGACGACCTCATCGTGCAAGGGCGGCACGTCCTGGCGGTAAAGGCGATCCGCCAGGCCGAGGTATGCAGCCTCCAACGAGCGTTCGATGTCTTCGCCGAGCGCTGCGAGCTTCTACAGCGGACGAGGCCCGATGACTTCGAGGCCGCCGTGAAGAGTGCTGACGTCGATGAGTAACTAGCTGGGTGACGACCGGCATACACCTGGGTGGACCAGCATGGACGCTGGGAGATCATCATGGCAGCTCACGAACCAGGTAGCGGCGGGTCACGGCTCTGTGTTGGTGGCCTGGGGTCAAGGAGTCAGGCCGTTGCCAAGGCCGTGGAACGTCGGCCAATGACGCCCAACGGTGGCGATCGATGCCACGCGTTTGCGCAGCTCAGGCAGGTAATGGGCATCCTTTGCCCGGTTCGCTCGACACCAGGCACCAGTTCAACGCCAAGTGACGCCGTAACCGACGGCACGGCGGCCGATTCTGTAAATTACCCGCGTGCTCGTCGGGCTCGGCCGGGCGCTGGGTCCGTGCGCCCCTATGGTTACATTCATGGATCTCTTCGAGGACGCCGTGGTCCGCGAACTCGCCGCCGTGGTGAGTGGAGAGCGTCGATGATCTCCGGTGGACGTCCCACGAGCGACCTGCACGAGCTGACGCCGCCGCCGACGCCGACCATTCCGGTGTTGTCCGACGGAGAGCCGGTGATCTCGTACGCCCAGGAACGTCTCTGGTTCATGGACGCTTACGCGCCGGGCACGACGGCGTACACGATTCCGAAGGCGTGGCGGCTGCACGGTCCGGTCGATCCGGAGGCGCTCGCCGGGGCGTTGAACCGGGTCGCGGCCCGGCACGAGCCGTTGCGGTCTCGCTTTCCCGCGACCGTGGACGGCCGGCCGGTCGTGCTGATCGACGAGGTCGGCACGCTCCCGCTCGCCACCGCGCAGGCCGGCTCCGAGGAGGCCGTGGGCGCGCTCGTCGACGCGTTCGTGGCCGAACCGTTCGACCTGGCCGCAGGCCCCGTGGCGAGGGCGTTGCTGATCACGGTCGCCCCCGCCGAGCAGGTCTTCGTGCTCGCGGTCCACCACATCGCCGCCGACGGGTGGTCCACCGGGCTCCTCCTCGACGAGGTGCTGGCCTGCCTGGCCGGCGACCCGCTGCCGGACCTGCCGGTCCGTTACCGCGACTTCGCCGCGTGGCACCGCGCCCGGCCCGACACCGAGCGGGATGTCGCGTACTGGTGCGAGCAGCTCGCCGGCGTCACGCCGCTGGAACTGCCGACCGACCGGCAGCGGCCGGCGACACCGACCTACACCGGCGCGGCGCACGGTTTCTCGGTCGCGCCCGGCGTGCTCGACGAGCTGTTCCGGCTGGGGGAGAAGCAGCAGGCCACGCCGTACATGGTGCTGCTGGCGGCGTTCGCGGTCCTGCTGGGTCGCCGGGCGCAGCAGGACGACGTGACGATCGGGTCGCCGACGGCCGGGCGGCCGGTGCCCGAGCTCGACGACCTCGTGGGCTGCTTCGTCAACATGGTGGCGATGCGGGTCGACGCCTCGGGCGACCCGACGTTCGTGGAGCTGCTCCAGCGGGTCCGAGCCGTGGTCGCAGACGCGTTCGCCCACCAGGAACTGCCGTTTGAGCGACTGGTCACCGAGCTGAACGTGCCACGGGAGGTGTCCCGTTCGCCGCTGTTCCAGGTGGTCTTCTCCATGCCGGGCCACGCGGCGGTCGAGCGGGGCAATCCGTCGATCACGGTGGCCGAGGACGTGGACCTGTCGTACCGCGTGACCCGGTTCGACCTTGAGCTCCACGGCGGCGGCGACGGCGAGTTCCTGATGACCTACAACACCGCGTTGTTCACCGCGGACTCGATCGAGCGCCTGGGCGCGCACTTCCGCGTTCTCCTGGGAAGCATCGCCGCCGACCCGAGCGCGCCGATATCGAGCCACGAGCTGCTCACCGCCGACGAACGCGCGCAGCGCGTGCGCTGGAACGACACGAGCGCCGACCTCGGCCCGGACCGGCTCCTGCATGCGCCGATCGAAGCGCAGGCGCGCAGCACGCCGGTGCAGCCGGCGGTGATCCATCCTGGGGGCCGGCTCTCGTACAGCGAGGTCGACCGCAGGGCCGACCATCTCGCGGCGCGGCTGACCGCCTCCGGGGTGACGCGGGGCGACCTGGTGGCCGTGGTGATGACGCGGGGGTGGGAGCAGGTCGTCGCGGTGCTGGCGATCAACAAGGCCGGCGCCGCCTACCTGCCCATCGACGCCGACCTGCCGCAGCGCCGCCGCGACGAGCTCGTCGCGCGCGGCAACTGCGCCGTGGCGGTCACCCAGGCGCCGCTGTGTTCGCGGCTGAACTGGCCGGCCGGGCTGGTGGTGCTGCCCGTCACCGAGGAGTCGGGTGACCCGACGCCGGCCTGTCCCGCCGACCCCGGCGACCTCGCGTACGTGATCTTCACGTCGGGGTCGACGGGCACGCCGAAGGGCGTGATGATCGCGCACCGGGCCGCA
Source organism: Micromonospora sp. DT233 (assembly GCF_049841815.1). Taxonomy (NCBI): domain Bacteria; kingdom Bacillati; phylum Actinomycetota; class Actinomycetes; order Micromonosporales; family Micromonosporaceae; genus Micromonospora; species Micromonospora sp. DT233. The sequence continues at coordinate 316,698 of NZ_JBNCLB010000005.1, forward strand.
CTGAACACCGTCCGCGACGTCAACGCCCGGTTCGGGCTGGGGCCCGACGATCGGGTCTTCGCGCTCTCCGCCCTGAGTTTCGACCTGTCGGTCTACGACGTCTACGGCACGCTCTCCGCCGGGGCCACGCTGGTCATGGGACGGCCGCAGGAGGACAAGGACCCGGCCGCGTGGGCGCGGATCGTCACGCAGCAGCGGATCACCGTGTGGAACTCGGTGCCCGCGCTGATGGAGCTGCTGGTCGAGCACGCCGAGTCGGAGGGAACAGACATCAGCTCGCTGCGGCTGGTGATGATGTCCGGCGACTGGATTCCGCCGACGTTGCCCGACCGCATCCGCGCGCTCGCCCCGAATGCCGAGATCATCAGCCTCGGCGGGGCGACCGAGGCATCGATTTGGTCCATCTGCTACCCGATCGGGCACGTCGACCCGTCGTGGTCGTCGATCCCGTACGGCCGCCCGATGACCAACCAGCAGTTCCATGTGCTCGATCGCGGGATGTGCGACGTTCCGGTCGGCGTGCCCGGGGACCTCTTCATCGGCGGCGTCGGCGTGGCGTCCGGTTACTGGAGGGCCCCGGAGCGGACCGCGGCGGCGTTCGTCACCCACCCGCGCACCGGCGCGCGGCTCTACCGGACCGGCGACCTTGGCCGGTACGGGCCCGATGGTGTGATCGAGTTCCTCGGCCGGGCCGACGCCCAGGTCAAGATCCGCGGCTACCGGATCGAGCTCGGTGAGATCGAGGCCCACCTGACCCGCCGACCGGAGGTCGCCGAGTGCGTGGTGACCACGCACGGGACGGGTAACGCCGCCCAGCTCGTGGCGTACGTGGTGGCCGAATCCGGTGTCGTGGCCGACCCGGCGCGGCTGCGGTCGCACCTTGCCGCGGCACTGCCGACCTACATGGTCCCCAACGCGTTCGTCACGCTGCCCCGGTTGCCGCTGACCGCTAACGGCAAGGTGGACCGGGGGCGGTTGCCCGCGCCGGAGGCGCCGGCCGGCGCGGGGGCCGAGCGGGTGCCGCCCCGCACCGACTCGGAGCGGATGATCCACGCGGTGTGGGCGGACGTCCTCGGCCGGGCCGACATCGGGATCGACGACGACTTCTTCGCAGCGGGCGGTCACTCCCTGCTCGCGATCAAGGTGGTCGAGCAGCTCAGGCGCGCGACGGCGGACGGTGCCTCGATCGCCGTGACGGACCTCTTCGGCACCGCGACGATCCGGCGGCTCGCCGCCCTGCTCGACGGCAAGCCGCCGACGGAGCGTGGGCTCCTGCACCGGCTGACGCCGGAGCCGTCGGCCGAGGCCGAGCTCAGCTACGTCGCCGTTCCGTTCGGCGGAGGCAGCGCGATGGCGTACAAGTCGCTGGCGGACGAGCTGCCGGCCACGCACGCGCTGTGGTCCGTGGCGCTGCCCGGTCACGACCCGGGAATCGACGAGCCGCGCGTACCGCTGGCGGAGATCGCCGCGCGCTGCGTGCAGGAGATCCAGGAGCGGGTCGCCGGGCCGATCGCGTTGTACGGGCACTGCGGCATCGGCGGGGCGCTCGTCGTCGAGATCGCCAGGAGACTGGAGGCGGTCGGCCGCGTCCCGGAGGCGGTCTACCTCGGCGCGGTCTTCCCCTTCGCCCGGCCGGGTCGGGGCCCGCTCGGTAGCCTGCTCCGGCTCGCCCACCCGGACAGGTCGCGCAGCGACCGCTCCTACGCGGCCGAGCTGACCGGGCTCGGGCTCGACCTGAGCGAGATCGACGCCGCGCAGGCCCGGGTCATCGTGCACCACACCCGCCGCGACACCGAGGAGGCGGAGGACTACTTCACGCGGCTCTTCGAGGGCCCGGTGCAGCGGCTACGGACCCCGATCATCAGCGTGGCCGGGGAGCACGACCCCCTGTCCGACTTCCACCGGGAGCGGTTCCGCGAGTGGCACCTGCTCAGCGACACCACCGCCCTGGTGGTGCTCGACGAGGCGGGTCACTTCTTCCAGAAGCACCGCGCGGCCGAACTCGCCGAGATCGTGACGACCACCCATCCCGCCATCCGGGCCGGGCAGCCGACCGGCGGGGGCGGGTGGGCTCTGCGCGAGGTCTCGCGTACGCCGCAGGAAGCCGGCCCGCGCCCCACGATGCGGGCTTTCCTCGCGGTCGCGGCGGCGCACTTCGTCTCGGCCGGCGGCGCGGCACTGGCCGCGTTGGCGGTGGTGATCTGGGTGCTGCTGACCACCGGCTCGCCCGGCCGGTTCGCCCTCTGCGCCGTGGCCGGGCTGGTTCCCGGGCTGCTCGTCGCGGGGCGGGCCGCCGACGTGGTGAACCGCAGCGACCGCCGCACGGTGCTGCTCGCCGGCGCCCTCGGCGCGGCCGGGGTCCAGGTGACGCTCGGGCTGCTGTCGTGGACCGGCGGCCTACAGCCCTGGCACACCTATCCGCTGCTCGCCCTCCTGTCGGTGGCGCTCACCTTCCAGCGGGTCGCCGCCGACTCCGCCGTGCCGCAGCTCGTCCCCAAGCGTCATCTCGGCCACGCCACCGCCCTCACCAGGGTCGCCGCGACGGCCAGCCGGCTGTTCGTGCCGGTAGCGGCCGTCGGGCTGATGGCCGTCGTGGGTCTGCGGGGCGTCCTCGCGCTCGCCGCGCTGAGCGCCGCGGTCGGGATCACCGTCACGCTTTCGGTCCGTTTCCCGCGCACCGCGGCGGGGCCGGCGCTGCCGGGAACGGCCGAGCTCAAGGCCGGTCTCCGGTACGCCTGGCGGGACACCCGGCTGCGTCGGATGCTGATGTTCTTCACGCTGCTCAACGTGCTGCTGTCGCCGCTGTTCCTGCTGATCCCCGCGCTGGCGCTGGAGACCGGCCGGCTCGTCGGGCTCGGTGGGACACTGCTCGGCGCGGGGCTGGCCGGCGTGCTGGGCGGTCTCGTCATGCGCGCCTGGGGTGGCCCGTCACGCGGGCGGATGCGAGGCGTGCTGCTGGGCACGCTGTGCCTGGCCGGGTGCGCCCTGCTGACCGGCCTGCCCGCGCATCCGGTGACGATCGGCCTCGGGGTGTTCGGCCTGTCACTCACGCTGACACTGATCAACGGCATGCACGCGGCGATCGTGACGGTCAAGGTCCCGCAGCGGCTCCACGGTCCGGTGCTCGCGCTCCACACGATGATCGGATGGTCGGCGCTGCCGATGGGCGTCGCATTGCTGGCGGCGTACGCGTCGGAGCTGCTCGAACCGCTGCTGGCTCCCGGCGGTGCCCTCGCCCCGAGCATCGGCGCGGTGCTGGGTGTCGGGCCGGGACGGGGAATCGCGTTGCTGTACGTGCTGCTGGCGGCGGCCCTCGTGCTGCTGTCGGTGCTGGCGCTCGGCGTCGGGCTGCCCCGACTCGTCGACGACAGCGCCGACGCCACGCCCGACGACCTGATCGGGCTCGCGGCGCTGGGCCGCGATCCCGGTCGCCCCGGTGGCGACGGGCTGGACGTGCGGGGGGCTCGCCGCAGCCCTGAGCGCCACGCTGACCGCGCTGCCGCCGCCGGTGACCGCCGACTGCCCGGTCAGGAGCCCTGAGGTGATGATCGACTCGGAGTCGCATCGTGCGGCAGGATGGGTCGGTGGACGACGCGCAGAAAACCGACGAGGACGTCAACGGCCTACCGCAACTTCTTCAACTCCCTGTCCGGCAAGCGCAAGGGCCGCAAGGTGGCACCGTCCCGGTTCCGGTTGCGGCTGCCGAAGGTCGGCGACGTGCTGGTGCGCTGGTCCAGGGCGCTCCCCTCGGACCCGTCGAGCGTGACGGTGATCAGGGATGCGGCGGGCCGGTACTTCGCCTCGTTCGTCGTGCAGAGCACCGACGCACCCCTACCGCCGGTCGACTCCGAAGTGGGCATCGACCTGGGGCTGACGCACTTCGCGGTCCTCTCGGACGGCAGGAAGGTGGCGGCCCCGAAGTTCCTGCGCCGGGCGGCCCGCAAGCTGCGCCGGTTGCAGCAGGACCTCGCGCGTAAGCAGCGCGGGAGCCAGAACGGGAAGAAGGCCGTCGTGAAGGTCGCTTGCGCTCATGCGCGGGTGGCGGACACCCGGCGGGACTGGCAGCACAAACTGTCCACGGTGATCATCCGCGACAACCAAGCGGTGTGTGTCGAGGACCTGTGCGTGAGCGGTCTCGGTCGGACCCGGCTCGCCAAGAGCGTGCGCGACGCCGGGTGGGCCAGCTTCACCGCCATGGTGGAGTACAAGGCCGCCAGGTGCGGGCGCGCATACCTGACGGCGTTCTTCGACACCGGCGAGGAGCGGCAGGGGAAGCAGCGCAAGCGCTGCCCACCAGGTCGGCCGTTTGCTCAGACCCAGGAGAATGCCGATCGTCAGGGCTGCGCCACCGAGGCCGGCGGCCATGATGAGAACGGCGGTGGGGGCGCGTTCGACCGAACCGCCCGCGTCAGCTGAGGCCCAGCCTGTCAGCCCTCCCAACCCCGCGGCCAACCCGCCCGCCAGCCAACCGCCGCCCAGTCGCATTTCAGGACGTAGCAACGATCGTCATGACGCTCCAGCCGTGCTGCTGGATGTGAGCGATCGTGGTCAGCTCCAACGGGTGCCGATCTTGCGGGTCGCCGTAGTCGTGGCAGAGGATGCAGCGACAGGGCGACTCGACTTGACTCACGCCGCGATCGTACGGGCCGAGCCGGTATCGACAAGGTCGTGGTGGCGGCGATCGTCACCTCGACCACCACCACGAGCGGTGCGTGGAGCAGATTACCTTCGTCGAGGGTGAGCCCTCACCCGGGCGGACGCATGGACATCGGCTGCTCAGCGGCCACCTTCAGGCGTTGATCCAGACCGAAGTAGCCCATGTGCGTTGACTCGACGGACCTGACGTGCGGCCACACGTACACGCGGTCGATTCCTGGCTTGGCTGAGACCTGGTGCGTGGATCTGCCGCGAGGCGCACGCTAGCCTGCTGGCATGCCTCTCTCCGGCCGCGCTCGGCGGCGGGCGTCGCGCCTGCCGGTCTGGCCCCGGTCGACGATCGCGGGTGTGGTCGGGTCTCTTGGGCTCCTTCTCGCTGGTCTGTTTGCCGACTTGGGGCCGCCACCGCCGGTTGGCGAGCTGGTCCCCGCCACAGTGGTTGCTGTTGAGCCCGGCTCGAGTGGTCGGGGTGCTTCAGTGCTGCTGCGGGTCGAAGAACGTGACGGACCGGCTCTTTGCAGCATCGACCGGGCGGCGTTTCCAGGAGAGCGTCTCCCACCGCTGGACGCGAGGATGGTCGTTGACTACACGCCCGCCAGGTGCGCGCCGGCCCCGGTGTCGAAGGAACTGCCCCGTTGGGTGCTCCTTACGGCAGGCGGTGGGGGCCTGGCACTCATGGTGGTCTACCTGTGGTCGGCTCGGCCGATTACCTTTGCCCGATTCATGACGGCCTGGAGGCGCGGCTACATCGGCGGAAACAGCTGACATTGGCGGCTCCGGAGCAGGTCGGACACCGCCGGGTGCCGTCCACCGGGGGTGACCAACGGGTGCCGACCGAGGCTGGCGTTCGGGCAGCTCAGGTGGCCAACACGGCTACGGTGGCCACCGAAGCGGCCATTGCCTGACCCGTCCGGTTCCGGCGGCAACTCCCCGCCCCCTGACGTCGCCCGCCGCCAGCGTCGTCAGGGGGCGCAAGGGACACCGCCATGGGGAGCATGGGCTCCGAGCTGCGCTGATGAACGGTGACGACACGCCGCCAGGTGGGCGATGATCACGCTTTCTGGCAGGGTTGTCGTCATGGTCGCCCTCCTCCGCTCCCGTGTCACCGACTGGACCCTCGTCGTACCGCTGCTCGCTGTGGTGCTCCTCGCGGCGTGCTGGGGGCGGGAGCTTCCCGCGCTGGCAGTGGTGGTCGTGGCGGTCTTCCTGGCGGGGGCGGTGCTGGCGGCGGTGCACCACGCGGAGGTGGTCGCCCACCGGGTGGGCGAGCCGTTCGGTTCGCTGGTGCTCGCCGTGGCGGTCACGGTCATCGAGGTGGCCCTGATCGTGACGCTGATGATCAGCGGCGGGGAGAAGACGCAGTCGCTGGCCCGGGACACCGTCTTCGCCGCCGTCATGATCACCTGTAACGGCATCCTCGGGTTGTCCCTGCTGCTCGGCGCGCTGCGCCGGGGGGTGGCGGTGTTCAACCCCGAGGGCACCGGCGGGGCGCTGGCGACCGTGGCCACCCTGGCCACCCTCAGCCTCGTCGTGCCGACCTTCACCACCAGTCGTCCCGGCCCGGAGTTCTCCCCGCCGCAGCTGGCCTTCGCGGCCGTGGCCTCGCTGGCCCTGTACGGGCTGTTCGTGCTGGTGCAGACCGGCCGGCACCGGGACTACTTCCTCCCGGTCACCGCCGACGGGACCGTGGTCGACGCCGACGGCGACGGGCACGCCGACCCGCCGCCGAAGAGCGCCGCCCTGATCAGCCTGGCGTTGCTGCTGGTGGCGCTGATCGCCGTGGTCGGCCTGGCGAAGATGGTGTCACCGGCCATCGAGTCCGGGGTGGCCGCGGCCAACCTGCCGCAGGCGTTCGTCGGTGTGGTCATCGCGCTGCTGGTGCTGCTGCCCGAGACCCTGGCGGCGGCCCGCGCCGCCCGCCGGGACCGGGTGCAGATCAGCCTGAACCTGGCTCTCGGTTCGGCGATGGCCAGCATCGGCCTGACCATCCCGGCGATCGCCGTGGCGTCGATCTGGCTCGACGGGCCGCTGCTGCTGGGGCTGGGCGGCACCCAGTTGGCGCTGCTGGCGCTGACGATGGTCACGAGCGTGCTGACCGTGGTGCCGGGCCGGGCGACGCTGTTGCAGGGCGGCGTGCACCTGGTCCTGCTCGCCGCCTTCGTCTTCCTCGCCGCCAGTCCCTGATCTGCTTGCGGGGACGCCGACCAAAAGGATGATCAACGGGGAGCCGATGGCCGGCATGATCGACGGAGGTCCGGGGTACTGGGCCGGTCAGGGACGAGCCGGGGAGGGCGACTGTGACGGCACGCTGGGGACGTCGGTCGCGAGGGCCGCTGGCCGGCTTCGTCGCGGCGTTGGTGCTGGTCGCCGGCTGCATGGTCGGCGGCGGCGTCGACGAGAGCGGACCGGAGCAGCCCGGCCCCGGGCAGCCCCAGCGCTCCGCCGCCCCACCCGGCGCGGATCGCACCCGCGCCGACGGCTCCACCAGCGTCGACGAGTTCAAGGAGGACTTCGCCGTCGCGGTGGAGAAGGCCGAGCTCTACTGGGAGGCGCAGTTCCGCTCCTCCGGCCGCAAGTTCCAACCGATCCGGCGGGTCGTGCCGTACCAGCGGGAGGGCGAGGTCTCCTGCGGTGAGCAGGCGCTGCCGCGCAACAACGCCGTGTACTGCTCGGCGGGCGACTTCATCGCCTACGACGTCAACTGGTCGGTGGCGGCGTTCCGGCAGGTCGGCGACGCGTTCCTGTTCTACCTGCTCGGCCACGAGTACGCCCACGGCGTGCAGGTGCGCCTGGGCATCCGCTACAACTTCACCATCCAGCAGGAGTTGCAGGCCGACTGCATGGCCGGGGCGTACCTCGGCGGGTCGATCAAGGCGCAGCAGCTGACCCTGGAAGAGGGCGACCTGGAGGAGTTCCGCGAAGGGCTGCTGGCCGTGGGCGACGACCCCGACCAGCCGTGGTTCGCCGAGGGGGCGCACGGCACCGCCGAGCAGCGCACCGACTACTTCTTCCGGGGCTACGAGTCCGGCCTGGCGGCCTGCAACCTGGGGTGACGCCGCCGGCGACCCGGGCCGACCGGGGGTGCCGCGCCCGCCCGGGCGGAGGTCGTCGAGGTCACCCCGGCCGGGTCCGGGCGTCGCGGGCACGCCGGGCGCTGAGACAATCGCGCCGACCCCGTGACCCCTCTGGAGGACCCGCTGAGCAGCCAACATCCCGCCGCCGTGCTCTTCGACATGGACGGCACCCTGATCGACAGCGAGGGACTCTGGACCATCGCCCTGCGCGAGCTGGCGGTGGAGTACGGCGGCACCCTCTCCGAGGCCGCCCGCCGGGCCATCATCGGCACCAGCATGGCCGACTCGATGCGGATCCTGCACGACGACCTCGGCCAACCGCACCGCGACCCGGTCGCCAGCGCGAAGTGGATCGACGCCCGGATCCTGGAGCTGTTCCGCACCGAGGTGCCGATGCGCCCGGGGGCGGTGACGCTGCTGCGGGCGGTCCGCGCGGCCGGCATCCCGACCGCCCTGGTCACCTCCAGCCTGCGCTCGGTGGTCGAGGTGGCGCTGGACACCCTGGGGCGGGAGAGCTTCGACGTGATCGTCTGCGGCGACGAGGTGGGGGCGACCAAGCCGCACCCGGAGCCGTACCTGACCGCCGCCCGGCTGCTCGGGGTGCCGATCGAGCGCTGCGTGGCGATCGAGGACTCCCCGACGGGGGTGGCCAGCGCCCTGGCCTCCGGGGCAGCCGTGCTGGCCGTGCCGGCGGAGCTGCCGATCGCGCCGACGGACGGCGTACACCAGTTGGAGAGCCTGACCGGGGTCGACCTGGAGCTGCTGGCGGCCCTGCTCGGCGAGCCGCCACCGGACTGACCGCCCGGCCGCGGGCGGGGCGCTGCGCGTGGGTGGCCCGGGTCAGCGGCGGGTCACTCGTCCGCGCCGGGGCGGGCGGGCCGGGAGCGGGCGTCGACCAGCGGGTCGGCCGGTGCGGCCGCGACCGGGAACGGCGGCGGGGTGCCGCCGAAGGTGGGGCAGAGCGCCTGGTGGTTGCACCAGTCGCAGAGCCGGCTCGGGCGGGGCCGGAAGTCCTGCCGGGCGGTGGCCGCCTCGATCGCCTGCCACAGCGCCACCACCGTGCGCTCGAAGCGCAGCAGCTCCTCGGCGTCGGGGGCGTAGTCGCAGACCTGCGCGTCCTTGAGGTAGAGCAGCCGCAGCACCCGGGGCACCACGCCCCGGGTGCGCCACAGCACCAGCGCGTAGAACTTGAGCTGGAACAGCGCCCGGGCCTCGAACGCCTCCCGGGGGGCACCGCCGGTCTTGTAGTCGACCACCCGCAGCGCGCCGTCCGGCGCCACGTCCAGCCGGTCGAGATAGCCCCGGATCAGCAGCTCGTCGTCGACCACGGCGGAGATCAACGCCTCCCGCTCGGCGGGCTCCAACCGGCGCGGGTCCTCCACCGCGAAGTAGCCCTCCAGCAGCCCGGCCGCCGAGCGCAGGAACTCACCCGTGCCGGCCGGGTCGTCGGCGTCGAAGAGGGCGGCCAGCTCCGGCTGCTCGGTGACCAGCCGATCCCACTGCGGGGCCACCAGGTCGCCGGCCGCCTCCGGGGTGCGCCCCCCCGCCGGCAGGTCGAACAACCGCTCCAGCACCGCATGCACCAGCGTGCCCCGGGCCTGCTCCATGCTGGGCCGCTCGGGCAGCCGGTCGATGCTGCGGAACCGGTAGAGCAACGGGCAGGTCTTGAAGTCGGCCGCCCGCGACGGCGACAGTGACGCCCGGACGGTGGCCGGCACCCCCGCCGAACTCTGCGCCTGCTGCTGGTCGATCTGCGGTTCCGCCGTCATGCCCGGAAGGTTAGGCCACCGGTCCGACAACCCGCACTCGCCGCTCCGCGCAGTCGGCGTCGCCGCAGGGTCCTTGACATCCTCTCCGCCCTAAAGGGCGGAGATTCCCTCCACGCTGCGCGTGGAACACGCAACGTCCGGGTGGGTTACCGCTTCACGGCGCGGTGCCGGCACGGGTCCCGGTCTTACCTGCGCTCCACGGTCGTTGAGGTCCGCCCGTCCGGCGGCCCTGATGTTCCTGGCGGCGTTGACGTCCCGGTCGTGGTGGCTGCCGCACGGGCAGTCCCACGATCGGACGTCGAGGGTCATCTTGTCGTTGACCCGGCCGCAGTCGGAGCACATCCGGGTCGACGGGAACCAACGGTCCACACGTCCGAACGTGCGCCCATACCGGGCCGCCTTGTACTCCAACATCGCCACGAACTGCGACCAGCCGGCGTCGTGCACCGACCTGGCCAGCCGGGTCCGGCCGAGACCGGTCACGCACAGGTCCTCGACGTACACCGCTTGGTTGTCGCGGATGATCGTGGTGGACAGTTTGTGCTGCCAGTCCCGCCGGGTGTCGGCCACCCGGGCGTGTGCCCTGGCGACCTTCACGACGGCCTTCTTCCGGTTCCGGCTCCCGCGCTGTTTGCGCGCGAGATCCTGCTGCAACCGGCGCAGCTTGCGGGCCGCCCGGCGCAGGAACTTCGGGGCGGCCACCTTCGTGCCGTCCGAGAGGACCGCGAAGTGCGTCAACCCCAGGTCGATACCCACCTCGGAGTCGACCGGCGGTAGGGGTGCGTCGGTGGCCTGCACGACGAACGAGGCGAAGTACCGGCCCGCCGCATCCCGGATCACCGTCACGCTCGACGGGACCGAGGGAAGCGCCCTGGACCACCGCACCGGCACATCCCCGACCTTCGGCAGCCGCAACCGGCCGTTGTCCAACACCGCGAACCGGGAGTTCTTCGTGAACCGGACCGCCTGCCGGTTGTCCTTACGAGACCGGAACCGGGGCGGTGCCACCCTGCGGCCCTTGCGCTTGCCGGTGATTGAGGCGAAGAAGTTGCGGTAGGCGGTGTTCAGGTCGGCGAGGGCCTGTTGCAGCACCACCGCCGACACCTCGCCGAGCCACGCCCGTTGCGGGGTCTGCTTGGCCTCGGTGATCAGGCGGCGGGACAACTCCCCGTCGGAGATGTACGCCAGCCCCTGCTCGCGGGCTTCCTGCCGTGCGCGCAACCCGTCGTTGAACACCACCCGCGCGCACCCGAACGCCCTCGCCAGCGAAGCCTGCTGGCCGGAGTCCGGGTAAAGCCGGTAGTTGTACCGCAGCTGCACCCCCACACAATACCATTGGTCTATGTCTAAACTTGAAGGAATCCGCACCGGTAGGCACTGCGTTTTCGCTCTGCACGCCCACTTGGTCTTCGTGACGAAATTCCGACACCAGGTGTTCGATGACCGGCACCTCGCCCGGATGGAGGAAATCATGCGGGCGGTGTGCGCCGACTTCGAGACCGAGTTGGTCGAGTTCAACGGCGAGGACAACCACGTCCACCTGCTCGTCAACTTCCCGCCGAAAGTCGCCCCCGCCAAGCTGGTCAACAGCCTCAAGGGGGTCTCCTCGCGCCGCCTGCGGCAGGAGTTCCCCGACCTCGCGCGCCACTACTACCGGGCCAACAAACTGTGGTCAGGCTCGTACTTCGCGGGCTCCGTCGGCGGGGCACCGCTGAGTATCGTGCGTCAGTACATCGCGCAGCAGAACCGCCCGGTCTAAGGCACTGCTCGGGCCTTGACGGCCCGCACAGCACGGGCCTTCACCCCCGGCCTGAAGGCCGGAGCACTGGCCCGCATCCCGGTAGCATCGGGGCGATGGAACAGCAGCAGAGCGGGCCGCCGCAGCGACCACGGCGGCGCGCCGGGCTCACCGTCGGTCGGGTCTTCGGGGTGCCCCTGCACCTCGACGCGACGATGCTGCTGCTCACCGTCCTCGTCACCGTCATGTACGCCGAGTTCGCCCGCCGCCAGCTCGAGCTCTCCCAGGTCGGCGGCTACCTGATCGGCTTCGGGTTCGTCGTGTCGCTGCTCGGCTCGGTGCTGCTGCACGAGCTCGGGCACGCCCTCACCGCCCGCCGCTACGGCATCGGTGTCCGGGGAATCACCCTGGAGCTGCTCGGCGGTTACACCGAGATGGACCGCGACGCGCCCAGCCCCAAGGTCGACCTGTTGGTGTCGCTGGCCGGCCCGGCGGTCTCCGCGCTGCTCGGGGCGGCGGCCGTCGCCGTCACCTGGGCGCTGCCCGCCGGCACCCTGGCCCACCAGCTCGCCTTCCAGCTCGCGGTGAGCAACGTCATCGTGGCGGTGTTCAACTCCCTGCCCGGCCTGCCGCTGGACGGCGGCCGGGCGCTGCGCGCCGCCGTGTGGGCGGTGACCCGCGACCGGCACACCGGCACCGAGGTCGCCGGCTGGGTCGGCCGGGCCGTCGCCGGCGGCACCGCCGTGGCCGTCGTCGTCCTGACCACCTACGGGGTGCTGGCGCCCCTGGCGCTGCCGCTGATGCTGCTGGTCGCGCTCACCCTGTGGCGCGGCGCCGGGCAGTCGGTGCGGCTGGCCCGGATCAGCCGCCGGATCCCGCTGATCGACCTGCGCCGGCTGGCCCGCCCGGTGCTGGCGGTGCCCACCGGCACCCCGCTGGCCGAGGCGCAGCGCCGCCGGGCCGAGGGGGCCCGACCCGACGCGGCCATCACCGTCACCGACGGCGCCGGGCGGCCGGTCGCCCTGCTCGACCCGGTGGCCGCCGACGCCGTGCCGCCGGCGCGGCGGCCCTGGATCGCCGTCGACGCGGTGTCGCGGTCCCTGGCCGGGCTGCCCGCCCTGCCCGTCGGCCTCGACGGCGAACGGGTGATGGCGGCCGTGCAGACCCACCCGGGCGCGCAGTACGTGGTGACGGCAGGCGAAGATGTCGTCGGCGTTCTGCACATCGCGGATCTGGCGCAGCTCCTGGAACCCAAACGGAAGATGAACACGTGACCGCACAACCCCCCGCCCTCCCGGCCGACGTCGAGACCCCGACGCCCGCCGACACCCCGCCCACGCCGCCGGCGCACGACCCCGGCGCGGCGTCCGAGGTGCCGGGCCCGAGCCAGCGCAGGGGGCCGTTCCGCCCCGGCGACCGGGTGCAACTGACCGACCCGAAGGGGCGGATGCACACGGTCACCCTGGAGCACGGCAAGGCCTTCCACACCCACCGGGGCATCCTGGAGCACGACGCGCTGATCGGGCTGCCCGACGGCAGCGTCGTGACCACCTCCGGCGGCGGGACCGCGTTCCTCGCGCTGCGCCCGCTGCTGTCGGACTACGTGCTCTCCATGCCGCGCGGCGCCCAGGTGATCTACCCGAAGGACTCGGCGCAGATCGTCGCCATGGGCGACATCTTCCCCGGCGCGAAGGTGCTGGAGGCCGGCGCCGGCTCGGGCGCGCTGAGCTGCTCGTTGCTGCGGGCCGTGGGCACCGGCGGTGAGCTGCACTCCTACGAGGTCCGCGACGACTTCGCCCAGATCGCCCGGCGCAACGTCGAGGCGTTCTTCGGCGGCCCCCACCCGGCGTGGCAGCTGCACGTCGGCGACGTGGCCGGGTGCCCCGAGACCGGCTTCGACCGGATCATCCTGGACATGCTGACCCCCTGGGAGACCCTCGACATGGTCGAGCGGGCGCTGCTGCCCGGCGGGGTCTTCATCGGCTACGTGGCGACCACCCCCCAGCTCTCCGAGCTGGTGGAGGCGCTGCGCGAGCGCGGCGGCTGGACCGAGCCCAGGGCCTGGGAGTCACTGGTGCGCGACTGGCACGCCGAGGGGTTGGCCGTGCGCCCCGACCACCGGATGATCGCGCACACCGCGTTCCTGGTCTCGGCCCGCAAGCTCGCCCCCGGCGTCACCGCCCCGCCGAGGCGGCGCAAGCCCAGCAAGGGCGCCGAGGCGTACGCGGAGCGGCGCGAGGCGCTGCGCCAGGTCGAGGCGGCCCGGCAGGCCGCCGCGACCCCGCCCGAGGCCGCCGCAGCCGTGGCCCCGCCGATGGCCGCGGAGGTGCCGCCCGTCGCCGCCGCCGAGGTGCCGCCGGAGGCCACCGGGGAGCGGGAGGCGCGGTGACCGGACAGCAGAACCCGTGGGGCGGGTACGGGCGGCCGAGCGGGGCGGGTGCGGGTCGTCCCACCGTTGCCGCGGGCTCGTCGGCCGGCGGCCGGGGCGAGTGGACGGCCCGTTCCGGCGGGTGGGGGGAGGCCGCGTGAGCCAGCCCGGATTCGGCGGTCAGGACGTGCCGGCGGTCTTCCCGGACTGGTCGCCCTACACCGACCTGGAGTCGGCGGCGCGCGCCTACCTGCGCGACCCCGACGTCGCCCTGGAGGCCCTCGGCGGGGTGCTGCGCGGCGCGTCCGTGCTCGGCTTCACCCTGGAACGCTTCGTCAACGAGGTCAACGGGGTGTGGCAGGAGGTGGCGGTCTGCGACGGCAGCCGGCTCGTGCTCTGGCACGGCGAGGACGTGCCGCCGGGGGAGGGGCCGCCGGGGTCGATGACGTCGTCGCTGCGGGTCGTGCCGGTCTCCAGCGTCACCGAGGTGGGCTGCCGACGGCGGCTCACCCGGGCCGACGACGGCGGCATCCGGGTCGACAGCATCGACGTCTACCTGTTGCTGACCTCGTTGGACGAGGCCCCGCCGGGCGACGAGATCGCCGGGACGCCCCGGCACGACGCGCTGCGCTTCGGCAAGACCATCGACGACGGCGGGGCCGGGCAGATCGCCCGGTTGGAGGAGTTCGCCCGGCTGGTCGCCTCGGTCGTCGGCCGACCGCTGCTCTGAGCGCCGCCCCGCCGGGCGGTCGGTCGTCCTCGGCGTCCGGGCCGGGTGGCCGGTCGTCCTGCGCCGCCCCGCTGGGCGGTCAGTCGTCCTCGGCGTCCGGGCCGGCGACGGCCGCGCCGTCGCTGCCGCGCACCACGTGGATGCACTCGCCCGGGCACTCCTTCGCCGAGTCGATCACCTCCAGGCGCAGGTGCTCGGGCACCTCCACCCGGCTGCCCGGGGCGAGCCGCAGCTCGCCGTCGGCGCCCTTGACGTACGCCAGGCCGTCGACGTCGAACTCGAAGACCTCCGGCGCGTACTGCACGCACAGGCCGTCGCCCGTGCAGAGGTCCTGATCCACCCAGACGTGCAACTCGTCCGTCGTGACCTCGGCCATCGCCGCACCCCCCATGTTCTCCCGCCCGACCCCACGACGGTACCCGAACGCCCGGACCTGCCCCTGCGGCCACCCGTGGCGATCAAGCTTCAGTGACGAGGGTGTTGCGTGGGACCGAATCGGCCTCATAGCGGCTAGTGTTAGGGCAGAACGTTCAAGCCCCCCGGGGAGGTGGGACGTGGCACGCAGCGACGACGCGGACTCGCGCGCCGCACGGTGGGAGAAGGAGGCCCACGATCTCTCCACGCAGGTCGCATTCCTCCAAGAGGAACTCGCCCTGGTGCGGCGCAAGTTGACCGAAAGCCCCCGACACGTCCGGCAGCTCGAAGAGCGGCTGGCGGCCACCCAGGCACAGTTGGCGCGGCTGACCGAGAACAACGAACGGCTCGTGAGCACTCTCAAGGAGGCCCGCGCGCAGATCGTGACGCTCAAGGAGGAGATCGACCGGCTCGCGCAACCGCCGAGTGGCTACGGTGTCTTCCTGGCGGCGCACGAGGACGGCACGGTGGACGTGTTCACCGGGGGGCGCAAGCTCCGGGTCGCCGTTTCACCCTCGCTGGACGTCGCAGAGCTGCGGCGTGGCCAGGAGGTCCTGCTCAACGACGCACTCAACATCGTCGACGCGTTCGGCTTCGAGCGGGTCGGCGAGGTGGTGATGCTCAAGGAGATCCTGGCGGGTCCCGACGGCGCACCGGGTGACCGGGCGCTGGTGGTGTCCCACTCCGACGAGGAGCGGATCGTGCACCTCGCCGAGACCCTGATCGGTTCGCCGATCCGGGCCGGCGACTCGCTCATGATCGAGCCCCGCTCGGCGTACGCGTACGAGCGGATCCCGAAGAGCGAGGTCGAGGAGCTGGTCCTGGAGGAGGTGCCCGACGTCGACTACACCGACATCGGTGGCCTCCAGTCGCAGATCGAGCAGATCCGCGACGCGGTGGAGCTGCCCTTCCTGCACGCCGATCTGTTCCGTGAGCACCAGCTCCGGCCGCCCAAGGGCATCCTGCTCTACGGGCCACCGGGCTGCGGCAAGACGCTCATCGCCAAGGCCGTGGCCAACTCGTTGGCCAAGAAGATCGCCGAGCGGTTGGGCAAGGAGCGGCACACCAGCTTCTTCCTCAACATCAAGGGCCCGGAGCTGCTCAACAAGTACGTCGGCGAGACCGAGCGGCACATCCGGTTGATCTTCCAGCGGGCCCGGGAGAAGGCCGGCGAGGGCACGCCGGTGATCGTGTTCTTCGACGAGATGGACTCGATCTTCCGTACCCGTGGCTCCGGCGTCTCCTCCGACGTGGAGAACACGATCGTCCCCCAGCTGCTCAGCGAGATCGACGGCGTGGAGGGGCTGGAGAACGTCATCGTCATCGGCGCCTCCAACCGCGAGGACATGATCGACCCGGCCATCCTGCGCCCCGGCCGGCTCGACGTAAAGATCAAGATCGAGCGTCCGGACGCCGAGGCGGCCAAGGACATCTTCTCGAAGTACATCCTCGCCGGGCTGCCCCTGCACCCCGACGACCTGGCCGAACACGGCAGCGACCCGCAGGCGACCGTCGCCGCCATGATCGACGCCGTGGTGCTGCGGATGTACTCCGAGACCGAGGAGAACCGCTTCCTCGAGGTCACCTACGCCAACGGCGACAAGGAAGTCCTCTACTTCAAGGACTTCAACTCCGGCGCGATGATCCAGAACATCGTCGACCGGGGCAAGAAGATGGCGATCAAGGAGTTCCTCACCTCCGGCCGCAAGGGCCTGCGCCTGCAGCACCTCCTCGACGCCTGCGTCGACGAGTTCCGCGAGAACGAGGACCTGCCCAACACCACCAACCCGGACGACTGGGCCCGCATCTCCGGCAAGAAGGGCGAGCGGATCGTCTACATCCGCACGCTCGTCTCCGGCGGCAAGGGCACCGAGGCCGGCCGGTCGATCGAAACCGCCAGCAACACCGGTCAGTACCTGTAGACCGGGCACGCCACCGGGCCCGCGACGCACCTCGTCGCGGGCCCGTCGGCTCCCGCCGCCGCCGACCGTCCCGGGACGACACCGCCACGCGGCCCGCCCGCCACACCCCCGCACCGCGTGACGCGGACTACGCTCGACGTGACGGGGGACCGGGTCGGCGAGCGAAGCGGGTAGGTCGATGAGCGTAAGACGGATCATGGGCACCGAGATCGAGTACGGCATCTCCGTCCCCGGCCAGGCCGGGGCCAACCCGATGGTCACCTCCTCCCAGGTGGTCAACGCCTACGGGGCACGCCCCGAGCTCAACCGGGGCGGCCGGGCCCGCTGGGACTACGAGGAGGAGTCGCCGCTGCGCGACGCCCGGGGCTTCACCTACTCCGGCGCCGTCTACGACCCCGCCGAGGCCCTCGCCGACGAGGACCTGGGCCTGGCCAACGTCATACTGACCAACGGCGCGCGGCTCTACGTCGACCACGCCCACCCGGAATACTCCACTCCGGAGGTCACCACCCCGCTGGACGTGGTGCGCTGGGACAAGGCCGGTGAGCGGGTGATGGCCGAGGCGTCCCGCCGGGCGGCGACCATCCCGGGCACCCACCCCATCCACCTGTACAAGAACAACACCGACAACAAGGGCGCCAGCTACGGCGCGCACGAGAACTACCTGATGCGGCGGCAGACGCCGTTCGCCGACATCGTCGCGTACCTGACGCCGTTCTTCGTGACCCGGCAGATCGTCTGCGGCGCGGGCCGGGTCGGCATCGGCCAGGACGGCGCGGCCAGCGGCTTCCAGATCTCCCAGCGCGCGGACTTCTTCGAGGTCGAGGTCGGCCTGGAGACCACCCTCAAGCGACCGATCATCAACACCCGCGACGAGCCGCACGCCGACGCCGACAAGTACCGCCGGCTGCACGTGATCATCGGGGACGCCAACCTCTCGGAGATCTCGACCTACCTCAAGGTCGGCACCACCGCGCTGATCCTCACCATGATCGAGGAGAAGGCGCTCGGCCCCGACCTGGGCATCGCCGACCCGGTCAACGAGCTGCGCGCGGTCAGCCACGACCCGTCGCTGACGCACCGGATGCGGCTGCGCGACGGCCGTCGACTGACCGCCCTGGACCTGCAGTGGGCGTACTACGAGCGGGTCCGGTCCTTCGTGGACGACCGGTACGGCACGGACGCCGACGCGCAGACCACCGACGTGCTCGAGCGCTGGGAGAGCGTCCTGGACCGGCTCGGCCGCGACGTGTTCCTCTGCGCCGACGAGCTGGACTGGGTGGCGAAGCTGCGGCTGCTGGAGGGCTACCGGGAGCGGGAGAAGCTCGGCTGGGGCTCGCACAAGCTGCAACTGGTCGACCTGCAGTACTCCGACGTGCGGCCGGAGAAGGGGCTCTACCACCGGCTGGTGACCCGGGGGGCGATGAAGACGCTGCTGACCGAGGAGCAGATCCGCACCGCGATGACCGAGCCGCCGGAGGACACCCGGGCCTACTTCCGGGGCCGCTGCCTGGCCCAGTACGCCTCGGAGGTGGTGGCCGCGAGCTGGGACTCGGTCATCTTCGACGTGGGCCGCGAGTCGCTGGTCCGGGTGCCGATGATGGAGCCGGAGCGGGGCACCCGCGCGCACGTGGGCGCGCTGTTCGACCGGTGCGTCAGCGCCAAGGACCTGCTGGAGTCGCTGACCGGCGGCTGAGGCGTCGGTCGACGCGGGCCCGTCGCGTGCCGGGAACCCGGCGCGGGGCGGGCTTTTCGTCGCCTCCGCGAGGTAAGTTCATCGGAGGCGATCGTGGAGGAGGCGGCAATGGCCACTCATGACAGCGGCGGGCAGTCGCAGTCCGGCAAGGCCCGGCAGGGCGAGGAGATCGAGGACGTCACGACCGAGGCGAATCCGGAGGTCGCCGAGCGACACGCCGAGATCACCGAGGACGTCGACGACCTGCTCGACGAGATCGACTCCGTCCTGGAGGAAAACGCAGAGGAATTCGTCAGAGGCTATGTCCAAAAAGGGGGACAATGATCTAATATGTCCGATTTGCTCGTCGGTTCGGACAAGCGATGCCCCCAGTGTGAGCGCCAGCTGCCCGCGACCGAGTTCCATCGCAACCGCAGGCGACCGGACGGGTTGGCCTATTACTGCAAGACCTGCGCGGCGGCCCGCTCGGAGGCGAGCCGCCGCAAGCGCGGGATCAGCTCGCAGAAGAAGTCTCCGGTCCCGGTGCCCGTCGGTTCGAAATGGTGCCCGGACTGCGGTCTCATCAAGCCGCTCGAGGATTTTCCCCGGACCAGGGTCGCCCCAGGAAAGGCCAGCGGGCGGCATTCGTACTGCAAGCCGTGCCACAACGTTCGTGGCAAGGAGACGTCCCAGCGGCTCTACGGCGGCACGAGGGAGTACCACCTCCGGCGGCGGTACGGCGTCGGTCAGCAGGAGTTCGACGAGCTGCTGGCCGAGCAGGACGGGGTCTGCGCGATCTGCGGCGGCGCGGACCCCCAACATCTGGACCACGATCACCGCACCGGATGGGTGCGCGGGATACTCTGCTTCAACTGCAACGGTGGTCTTGGCCAGTTCCGTGACAGTCCCACGAGGCTGGCCAGGGCGATCACGTACCTGAGAGGAACCACGTGGCAGCGGGTTTTGATCCATCCGGGCGTCTACCAGATGTGTTCACCAACGCGGGGACGTCGTCCTTCACCACGTTCCTGAGCAAGGTCGCTCCCGAGATGCTGCCCGGCCGCCGGCCGCTGCCGCCGGGGATGGCCGCCGACATGGCGCCGCACGCGACCACCATCGTGGCCATCTCGGCCGCCGGCGGCGTGGTGATGGCCGGCGACCGCCGGGCCACCATGGGCAACCTGATCGCCCAGCGCGACATCGAGAAGGTGCACCCCGCCGACGCGTACTCGCTGGTCGGCATCGCCGGCACGGCGGGCATCGGCATCGAGATGATGCGGCTGTTCCAGGTGGAGCTGGAGCACTACGAGAAGATCGAGGGCGCGATGCTCTCGCTCGACGGCAAGGCCAACCGGCTGGCGACGATGATCCGGGGCAACCTGGGCGCGGCCATGCAGGGCCTCGCGGTCATCCCGCTCTTCGCCGGCTTCGACCTCGCCGCCGACGACCCGGCCCGGGCCGGGCGGATCTTCAGCTTCGACGTCACCGGCGGCCCCTACGAGGAGACCGGCTACGACGCGATCGGCTCCGGCTCGATCTTCGCCCGGTCGGCGCTGAAGAAGCGCTTCCGGGCCGGCCTGTCGATCGACGACGCCACGCGGCTCGCGGTCGAGGCGCTCTACGACGCCGCCGACGACGACACCGCGACCGGCGGCCCGGACCTGACCCGTCGGATCTACCCGGTGGTGATGACGGCGACGGCGGAGGGCACCCACCGGCTCACCGACACCGAGACGGCCGCCATCGCCGAGGCCGTGGTCGCCGCCCGGATGGAGAACCCGGGCGGCTGAGCCGTCCGGCCCGCCTCAGTCAGCAGTCGTCGCCCACAGCCGCTCAAAGGAGAACCGCCGCCGTGGCCATGCAGTTCTACGCCTCGCCCGAGCAGATCATGCGCGACCGCTCCGAGCTGGCCCGCAAGGGCATCGCCCGGGGGCGCAGCGCGGTGATCCTCAGCTACTCCGGTGGGGTGCTCTTCGTCGCGGAGAACCTCTCCAGCACCCTGCACAAGGTCAGTGAGATCTACGACCGGATCGGCTTCGCCGCCGTCGGCCGGTACAACGAGTTCGAGAACCTGCGTCGCGCCGGGGTCCGGATGGCCGACCTCAACGGCCTGAGCTACGACCGGCGCGACGTCACCGGCCTGGCGCTGGCCAACGCGTACGCGCAGACCCTCGGCGCCATCTTCACCGAGCAGTCCAAGCCGTTCGAGGTGGAGATCTGCGTGGCGGAGGTCGGCGCGACGCCCGAGGACGACGCCCTCTACCGGCTGACCTACGACGGTTCGGTCAACGACGAGCCGGGCCGGATGGCGATGGGCGGGCAGGCGGAGGCGATCTCCGGGTCGCTGAAGTCGCAGCACCGGCCCGACATGTCGCTCGGCGAGGCCGCGCGGCTGGCCCTGTCGGCGCTGAGCAGCGTCGGCGGGGAGGGCGGCGCGGCCCGTACGATCGCGGCCAACCAGTTGGAGGTGGCGGTCCTGGACCGCCGCCGGGTGGGCCGGACGTTCCGGCGGATCACCGGGGCGGCCCTGACGGCGCTGCTGGACGGCGACGCGGGCGAGTCCGGGGCCGACTCGGTCCAGGAGCGCCCGGACACCCCGACGACGCCGACCCAGGAGGGCAAGAAGCCCACCAGCTCGGCCGGCTCGGCGGACCTGGAGGGCCAGCGGGAGGCCGACACCCCCGAGGGCTGAGGCGACGCCCCTGTCGTGACTCGACCGGTCACCCCCGTGCCAGCGGGGGTGACCGGTCGAGTGCGTTCGGCCGCCGGGGCGGCGCCCGGCGGTCGCAGGGCCGAGACGGTCAGCCCTGCCCATTCGGGGCCTCGGAGGGCTAATGTCACATCATGGAGCGGCGAATCTTCGGCCTCGAGACCGAGTACGGCGTCACCTGTACCTACCGCGGGCAGCGGCGGCTGTCCCCTGACGAGGTCGCACGGTACCTGTTCCGCCGGGTGGTGTCGTGGGGCCGGTCGAGCAACGTGTTCCTGCGCAACGGCGCCCGGCTCTACCTGGACGTCGGCTCCCACCCGGAGTACGCGACCCCGGAGTGCGACTCGGTGCTGGACCTGGTGGCCCACGACCGGGCGGGTGAGCGGATCCTGGAGGGGCTGCTCATCGACGCGGAGAAGCGCCTGCACGACGAGGGCATCGCCGGTGAGATCTACCTGTTCAAGAACAACACCGACTCGGCCGGCAACTCCTACGGCTGTCACGAGAACTACCTGGTGTCCCGGCACGGTGAGTTCGGCCGCCTGGCGGACGTGCTGATTCCGTTCCTGGTCACCCGGCAGTTGATCTGCGGGGCGGGGAAGGTGCTGCAGACCCCCCGGGGGGCGGTCTACTGCCTGTCCCAGCGCGCGGAGCACATCTGGGAGGGGGTCTCCTCGGCGACCACCCGCAGCCGGCCGATCATCAACACCCGCGACGAGCCGCACGCCGACGCGGAGCGGTACCGCCGGCTGCACGTCATCGTCGGTGACTCGAACATGAACGAGGTCACCACGCTGCTGAAGGTCGGCTCCGCGGACCTCGTGCTGAAGATGATCGAGGCGGGGGTGGTGATGCGGGACCTGACGCTGGAGAACCCGATCCGGGCGATCCGCGAGGTCTCGCACGACATCACCGGGCGGCGCAAGGTGCGCCTCTCCTCCGGCAAGGAGGTCAGCGCCCTGGAGATCCAGCAGGAATACCTCGCGAAGGCGATCGAGTTCGTGGAGCGCCGGGGCGGGGACCAGACCGCCAAGCGGGTGGTGGAGCTCTGGGGCCGGGTGCTGCGCGCGGTGGAGACCGGTGACCTGGAGCCGGTGTCCCGGGAGATCGACTGGGTGACGAAGCTGCGGCTGATCGAGCGGTACCAGCGCAAGCACGACCTGCCGTTGTCGCACCCCCGGGTGGCGCAGATGGACCTGGCGTACCACGACCTGCGGCGCGGCCGGGGCCTGTACGGGCTGCTGGAGCGGCGCAAGGAGGTGGACCGGGTGGCCACCGACCCGGAGATCTTCGAGGCGAAGGAGACGCCGCCGCAGACCACCCGGGCCCGGTTGCGTGGTGAGTTCATCCGGCACGCGCAGGAGAAGCGGCGCGACTTCACGGTCGACTGGGTGCACCTGAAGCTCAACGACCAGGCCCAGCGCACCGTGCTCTGCAAGGACCCGTTCCGGGCGTACGACGAACGGGTGGAGCGGTTGATCGCCAGCATGTGACCGTCGCCGGCTCCCGCCCGTGGCGCTGGTCGCGGCGGGCGGGGGCCCGGCGGGTACGCTGGCCCTGCCATGACGACGTCTGAACCTCCCGAGCGCAACCGCGGCGCCGAGAAGCTGAACTGGATCGACCGCCGGCGCGAGAAGATCCGCGCGGAGGTCGAGCGGAACCGGCGCGGTGACTACACGGTGCCGACCTGGGTGTTGGCGGTGACGCTGGCGCTGCTCGTCGGCGGCTGGCTCGCCTTGATCTTCCTGGCCTGAGCCCCGCCGGCCCGGCTCGCGGGCCCGCCCGGCCCGCAGGCACTCTACCCGGCCCGGCCCGGCCCGCAGGCCGGCGCGGGGGGCGGGGGAGCGGACCGTCAGCGGCTCTCGGGTGCTGTGCCGGCCAGCGCGGCGGCATGCCGGCCGGCCGCCGCGGCGGCCAGGAAGTAGGCGTAGTCCGCGTCGAGGCCCCGGCCCATGGTGGACAGCGGCACGGCGCTGGCGCGCAGCGCGGCGTCGAGCCCGTCGGTGGGGACCCGGACGACCCGGTGCCGCCCGGTCAGCGGGGCCAGCGCGGCGTCGACGTCGCGGGCCAGGGCCGGCTCCAAACCGTCGGGGACCACCAGGTCGGCCGGGGCGAGCGCGACCCGCCCGTACGCGGTGACGCTGTGGTGCGACACCCCCCGGTGCCGGGGGCGGGGGTCGGCGTCGGAGATCCGCAGCGAGCCGACCGGGCGCCCGCCGAGGGCGGCGACGGCGTTGACGGCCTCGCCCACGGCCACCCCGGAGTAGCCCCACCGGGTGCCGGTGCCGAGGTTGCCGGGACCCTGGGCGAGGATCACCACGTCGGCGGCGAGCACGTGCCGGGCGGCGAGCAGGCCGCTGTGCACGGTGGTGGCCTCCAGGTCACCGCCGAAGGCCTGCCCGACGCTGACGGTGCCGACGAGTCGCCCGCGCAGCCCGTCGAGGGTGCGGGAGAACCAGGCCGGCAGCGCCCCGCCGTCGGTGAGCACGTACGCGACCCGGGCGTCGGGGGCGTCGGCGTGGATGCCGGCGAGGATCGCGGGCAGGGCGGAGTGCAGGTCGGCGGTGACCACGGGGAGCCCGGCGACGTCCTCGGCGGCCTCGAGCACCGCGCGGTGCGGGCTGGCCTCCTCGTCGACGCCGAGCAGGATCGGTTGCAGCGGGGTGTAGCGGGCCTTGACCAGGTGCCCGGCGTCGCGGGTGTCGTGGGCCTGCGGCGGGTCCGGCGGCAGCCGGTCGGGCAGGGCCACCACCAGGGCGTACCCGCCGGTGCCGAGGCCCATCAGCAGCGCCCCGGCGTTGAGCAGCACCCGGTCGCCGGGCTCGGGGCGGCCGACGAGTTCCGGGTACGCCAGGGCCCGCATCGTGGCGCCGTCGGCCAGTTCGACGTCCAGCTCGACCGCGCCGCTCCACTGCCGCCGCAGCGCCGTCACGGTTCCCGTCCGCCATCGCACCATGCGGGCACGCTAGCGGCTGCGGGGGGCCGGCGGCGACGGCGGGGTCAGCCCGGCGGGTCGTCCTGGGTGTGTCGGGCGTGGCGCTCGCGGGCTCCGGGGCGGGTGGGGGTGGGGTCGAGGAAGACGTACTCGATCTCGGGGTAGCGGGCGGTGAGGCGGCGCTCGGCCTCGTCGGCGGCGGCCTCGATGTCGGCGCCGCTGGCGTCGTCGCGGAAGTCGACCTTGGCGGCGACCAGGATGTCGTCGGGGCCGAGCTGCATGGTCAGCAGGGTGTCGATGCGCTCCACGGCGGGCAGGTCGACCAGTTCCCGCTCGATCTCCCGGCGCAGCCGTTCGGGGACGGCGCGGCCGACCAGAAGCGAGATGTTGGCCCTGGCCAGGATGATCGCCACGACCAGCAGGAGCAGGCCGATGGCGATGGAGGCGAGGCCGTCCCAGAGCTCGGAGCCGGTCCAGTGCGACAGGCCCACGCCGGCCCCGGCCAGCAGCAGGCCGATGAGGGCGGCGCTGTCTTCCAGGAAGACGGCCTTGACGGCGGTGTCGGCGGTCAGCCGCAGGAACCGTCGCGGGGTGGTGCGCCAGCGCCGGGACTCGCCGCGGATCTGCCGCACCGCCCGGGCCAGGGAGATCGACTCGATGGCGAACGACACGGCCAGCACGATGTACGACACCAGGTAGTCGCCGCTGTGCTCGTGCACCAGGATGGTGGTGACACCGTGGGTGATGGCGAAGCCGGCGCCGGCGACGAAGGTGAACAGCGCGGCGAAGAAGGCCCAGACGTAGCTCTCCTTGCCGTACCCGAAGGGGTGCCGGGCGTCGGCGGGGCGCGCGCCGCGCCGCAGCGCGAGGAAGAGCAGCAGCTCGGTGGTGGTGTCGGCGACCGAGTGGGCGGCCTCGGAGAGCATGGCCGCGGAGCCGGAGAGCAGGCCGGCGATCAGCTTCGCCACGGCGATGGCGAGGTTCGCCGCGCCGGCGACCACGACGGTGCCGAGGCTTTCGGTCTTGACGTCCGTGTCCGACATGGAGCCACCCTATGACCGCTGCGGGGGTGTCGCCCCTCGGGCGGGGCGCGGTGTCCGGCGGCCCCGCGCGCCCCCTGCGGTGATCATCCGCCGGTGGCGCAGGGTCACCGGCGCGGGTTCCCGCGACGCGCCCGCGCGGGTACCCGGTCGCGCCGCTTCGGCTGCTAGCGTTGCGCCGTGTCGCGGACCCGCACCGAACGCCTGGTCAACCTGGTGATCTGCCTGTTGTCGACGCGACGGTTCCTGACCGCCGCGCAGATCGCCGCGACCGTGCCCGGTTACGAGCACGATCCGGAGGACGCGAAGGACCACGAGGCGTTCCAGCGCAAGTTCGAGCGGGACAAGGCCGAGCTGCGGGAGCTCGGGGTGCCGCTGGAGACGGGCACGGCCAGCATCTTCGACGCCGAGCCGGGCTACCGCATCGCCCACCGGGAGTACGCGCTGCCGGACATCCTGCTGGAGCCCGACGAGGCCGCCGCCGTGGGTATCGCGGCGCGGCTGTGGCAGCACGCCGGGTTGGCCGCCGCGGCGTCGTCGGGGCTGGCGAAGCTGCGCGCGGCCGGGGTGGACGTGGACCCGCAGGCCACCCTGGGGCTGGAGCCGATGGTCACGGTCGATCCGGCGTTCGCCCCGCTGACCGCCGCCGCGCGCGATCGCCGGGAGGTCAGCTTCGACTACCGGGTGCCAGACCGGGACGCCCCGACCCGCCGCCGGGTGCAGCCGTGGGGGGTGGTCTGCTGGCGGGGCCGGTGGTATGTGGTGGGCCACGACCTGGACCGGGCGGCGACCCGCTGCTTCCGGCTCTCCCGGGTCGTCGGCGCGGTCCGGGTCACCGGGGCGCCGGGCGGCTACGTGCCGCCGACGGGGGTGGACCTGATCAGCCACGTGGCGGCCTGGTCGGGGCCGGTGGAACGCACCGGGCGGGCGAGCGTGCTGGTCGCCCCGGGGCGCGCGGCGGGGCTGCGCCGCTGGGCGGTGGAGACGACGCCGGGGCCGGACGGCGACCGGCTGGTCCTGCCGTACGCCGACCCGGAGTCCCTCGCCGGGCAGCTGGTGGGGTACGGCCCGGACGTGCGGGTGCTGGGCCCGCCGGAGGTGCGGGACGCGGTCATCCAGCGGCTCAAGGAGATCGCCGCCCGGCACGAGGAGCTGACCGTGACCGGAGGTGCCCGATGACCCGTCCCGCCGGTTCCCGCGCGGCGGGGGCCCGTCCGGCCGGCAACCGGGCCTCGGCCGACCGGTTGGCCCGGCTGCTGAACCTGGTGCCCTACCTGCTGGCCCGGCCGGGCATCGAGATCGCCGAGGCGGCCGGGGACCTGGGCATCACCGACCGGCAGCTCCGGGAGGACCTGGAGCTGCTGTGGGTGTGCGGGCTGCCCGGCTACGGCCCGGGTGATTTGATCGACATGGCCTTCGACGGCGACCGGGTGACGATCACCTACGACGCCGGGATCGACCGGCCGCTGCGGCTGACACCGGACGAGGCCCTCGCCTTGGCGGTGGCGCTGCGGATGCTGGCGGAGACCCCGGGGGTGAGCAACCGGGAGGCCGTCGAGCGGGCGCTGGCGAAGATCGAGGACGCGGCCGGTGACCTGGTCACCGCCCCGGTCGAGGTGCGGCTGCCGGTGGACAGCCGGCGGGTGGAGCAGCTGCGGGCGGCGGTGGGGCGGGGTCGGGCGCTGCGGATCACCTACTACACGGCGGCCCGCGACGAGAGCACCGATCGGGTGATCGACCCGCTGCGGATGCTGATGGTCGGCGGCCGGGCGTACGTGGAGGCGTGGTGCCGTCGGGCGGAGGGGGTGCGGCTGTTCCGGGTGGACCGGATCGACGCGGTCACCGAGCTCGACGAGCCGGCGGTGGTGCCCCCGCAGGCCCGCCCGCACGATCTGACCGAGGGGGTGTTCCGTCCCGCGCCGGATCTGCCGCTGATCACGTTGCGCATCGGCCGGGGCGAGCGGTGGATCACGGAATATTATCCGTGCGAGCGGGTCGAGGCCGGCGGCGGCGACGAGTGGCTGGTCTCGCTGCGGGTGACCGACCTGGGGTGGGCGCGCCGGTTCGTGCTGGGGTTGGGGCCGGGGGCGACCGTGGTGGCCCCCGCTGAGCTGGCCGAGCAGGTCCGCGCCCAGGCCGTCGCCGCCCTGCAGGCGTACGCGATCCCCGACGTGGTGCGGTCGGCCGCCCCGGCGGGCACCGTCGCGCCCCGGTAGGCTGACCGCCGTGGTGACGTGGATCGTGGTGGCGGTGGTGCTCTTCGCGCTCGTGGCGCTGGCGTTGGCGGTGCGGCCGGTGGTGGCGCGGCTGCCCCGGCTGCGGCGGGCCGCCGTGGCGTTGCAGCGGCGGCAGGCCGAGGCGGAGGGGCTGCTGGTCGCCGCCGAAGGGCTCCAGGAGCGCGCGGAGGCCCTTCAGGGGCGGCTCGAGGTGACCCAGCGGCGGCTCGAGGTGATCAAGGCCAAGCGCGGCGACTGACCGCGCTCGGGCCTGCCTCGGCGGCGGTGCCGCTGCCCGGCGACGTGCCGCTGGCGCGCGACGGCCGGGTCGGGCGGGGCGGTGCGGCCGAGGCGGCGGTCGGTGCCGGTCCGGCACCGACGGTTGACGGGACGCGCGGGGTTGGTCAAGACTTCACCGGCCGGCCACAACCACCAGCGGCCGGCGGGTGGCAACGGGCCGGCACGGACGTACGATGGGCTTCGGTACACCCCCGCGACGACACAGAGTGACTGGAGCTTTCCATGGGTGCCCTCAAGCCGTGGCACATCGCCGTTCTCGTGGTCGTGTTGATCCTGCTGTTCGGCGCGAAGCGGCTCCCTGACGCGGCCCGCTCGCTGGGCCGCTCGTTGCGGATCATCAAGGCCGAGACGAAGAGCCTGCACGACGACGACCGCGACCTGGCGGAGAAGGCCGACGCCAAGGCGGGCTACCAGCCGCTGCAGCCGCAGGCCGGCCAGCAGGCCCAGCAGCCGTACGCGCAGCAGCAGGCGTACGTGCAGTCGCCGCAGCAGCCGTACGCCCCGCCGCAGGCCCCGCAGCAACCGGTCATCGACCCGGTGCACCGCGTCCGCGACAACTGATCGAGGGGCCCACCACCGTGGCCTTCGCTCTGCGTAAACGCGGCCCGAGCACCTTCGAGCGGGCCGCCGACGGCTCGATGACGCTCATGGAGCACGTCCGTGAGCTGCGTAACCGGCTGTTCCGGGCGTCTTTGGCGATCCTGGTCGGCTTCGGCTTCGGCATCTGGCTGGCCGAGCCGGTGCGCAAGCTGCTCTCCCAGCCGTACTGCGACCTGCCCGCGTCGATCAACAAGACGACGGGCAAGTGTGAGTTCGTGCAGCTCGGCGTCGCCGACGTCTTCCTGCTCAACCTGAAGATCGGCCTCTGGGTCGGGTTGATCATCGCCGCCCCGGTCTGGCTCTACCAGCTCTGGGCGTTCATCGCGCCGGGCCTGCACCGCAACGAGCGGCGCTACGCGTACATCTTCACGTCGTTGGCGGCGCCGCTCTTCGCCGCCGGGGCGGTGCTGGCGTTCTTCGTCACCGCCAAGGGGTTGGAGTTCCTGCTCAACGTCTCCGGCGAGGGCATCGCGACGACGCTCGAGGTCACCCGGTACATCTCCTTCGTCACCAACCTGATCCTGCTCTTCGGGGTGGCGTTCGAGTTCCCGCTCATCGTGCTGATGCTCAACTTCGTCGGCTTGGCCAGCGGCAAGCGCCTGCTCAGCTGGTGGCGGGTGGCGGTCTTCGTGTTCTTCGCCTTCTCCGCCGTGGTGACGCCGACGCCGGACCCGTTCGGCATGACGGCCCTGGCCATCTGCCTCTGTGCGTTGTACTTCGCCGCCGTCGGGGTGGCGTTCCTCAACGACCGGCGGCGGGGGCGGGGCAAGGAGGTCTACGCCGGCCTCGACGACGACGAGGTGTCGCCGCTGACGCTCGACGACGACCCGGTCGCGCCCGGCCAGCGAGTCGAGGCCACCGCCCCGATCGACGCCCCGGCGCCGATCGAGGTGCCGGCGCCGGTCGCGGCCCCGGCACCGATCGAGCGTCGCTACGACGAGATGACCTGACCGGCCGCACCCGCAACGCACGCGACGAAGGCCGCCCCGGTGTCGGGGCGGCCTTCGTGGTGATGGACGGCGGTCAGCGCGTCGTGATCGCCCAGGCGGCGACGGTGGTGCCGTCGGCCTGCTGGGGCCTGCGGGTCGTTGTCGAGGGGGGTGACCGGGCCCACCGGGCGCTTGCGCACCTCGGACGGCGCTGCGCGATATGGTGACTTGGCCCCTGATCGGCACCGACAGCCCCTTCGGCAGGAGAAGTTCTGATGGCCCAGACGCCCCTAACCGTGACCGTCACCGGCGCAGCCGGACAGATCGGATACGCGCTGCTGTTCCGGATCGCCTCCGGGCAACTGCTCGGCGCCGGCAGGCCGGTGAAGCTGCGGCTGCTGGAGATCCCGGCGGCGGTGCGCGCGGCCGAGGGCACCGCCCTGGAGCTGGACGACTGCGCCTTCCCGCTGCTGGCCGGCGTCGAGGTCTTCGACGACCCGAAGCGGGCGTTCGAGGGCGCCAACGTGGCGCTGCTGGTCGGCGCGCGTCCCCGCACCAAGGGCATGGAGCGCGGTGACCTCCTCGAGGCCAACGGCGGCATCTTCAAGCCCCAGGGCGAGGCGATCAACGCCGGCGCCGCGTCCGACATCAAGGTGCTGGTGGTGGGCAACCCGGCCAACACCAACGCCCTCATCGCCCAGGCGCACGCCCCCGACGTGCCGGCCGAGCGCTTCACCGCGATGACCCGGCTGGACCACAACCGGGCGGTCGCGCAGCTCGCCCGCAAGCTCAAGGTCTCCGTGGGGCAGATCAGCAAGCTGACGATCTGGGGCAACCACTCGGCCACGCAGTACCCGGACGTCTCCCACGTGCAGGTCGACGGCCGCCCGGCGAGCGGGCTGGCCGACGACCGGGCCTGGCTGGCCGACGAGTTCATCCCCCGGGTCGCCAAGCGGGGTGCGGAGATCATCGAGGTCCGGGGGGCGTCGTCGGCGGCGTCCGCCGCGTCCGCCGCGATCGACCACGTGCACACCTGGTTCAACGGCACCCCCGCCGGCGACTGGACCTCGGCCGCGATCGTCTCCGACGGCTCCTACGGCGTGCCGGAGGGCCTGATCTCGTCCTTCCCGGTGGTCGCCCGCGACGGCCGGTTCGAGATCGTCCAGGGCCTGGAGATCGACGAGTTCTCCCGGCAGCGCATCGACGCCTCGGTCGCCGAACTCCAGGAGGAGCGCGCCGCCGTGCAGAAGCTCGGCCTGCTCTGATTCCTGCCGGTCCGACGGCCCGCGGAGCCAAGCTGCTCCGCGGGCCGTCGGCTCTCCGGGCCCGGCCGTCGCGCCTGCGGGCCCCGGTCGCGGGGTCGGTGCGCGTCCGGGCCTCGATCGCCCGGCCATCGCGCCTGCGGGCCCCGGATCGGCGCGGCGTCAGGCCGGCATGCCCCGGTGGGCGCGGATCAGCTCGGCGTAGCGGCGTCCGCTGGCCTTGATCGTGCGCCGCTGGGTGGCGTAGTCGACGTGGACCAGGCCGAAGCGCTTGTCGTACCCGTAGGCCCACTCGAAGTTGTCCAGTAGCGACCAGGCATAGTACCCGGCCACGTCGGCACCCCGGGCGGCGGCCGACGCGCAGGCCGCCAGGTGCTCCTCCAGGTAGCGGGTGCGCTCCGGGTCGTCGACGACACCGTCGGCGTCGACCCGGTCCGGCCAGGCGGAGCCGTTCTCGGTGACGTGGATCGGCCCCGCGCCGTACTCCTCGGCGACGCGTACCAGCAGCTCCTCCAGGCCGGCGGCGTGGGACTCCCAGCCCATCGCCGTCTCGACCGCGCCGGGCACCGGCACCTGGCGGGCGTACGGCACCGGGCCCTCGGGGTCGGCGACGATTCGCTGCCGGAAGTAGTAGTTGAGCCCGAAGAAGTCCAGCGGGGCGGCGATGGTGTCCAGGTCGCCGGGGCGCACCGGCGGCGCGGCCCGGTAGACCTCCAGCATGTCGGCCGGGTAGCCCTTGCCGAAGAGCGGGTCCAGCCACCACCGGTTGGTGTGCCCGTCGGCGCGGACGGCCGCCGCCACGTCCTCGGGGCGGTCGCTGGCCGCCTCGATCGGGCTGAGGTTGCACACCACCCCGACGGAGGCGGGCGCGGTGGCGTGCGCGCGGATCGCGGCGGTGGCCAGGCCGTGCCCGAGCAGCAGGTGGTGGGCGGCGGGCAGGGCCAGCGACAGGTCGGCGGCCCCGGGGGCCATCCGGCCCTCGAGGTGGCCGATCCAGGCCGAGCAGAGCGGCTCGTTGATGGTGGCCCAGTCGCGGACCCGGTCGCCGAGCGCGTCGGCCACCACGGCCGCGTAGTCGGCCAGGGCGTACGCGGTGTCCCGCGCCGGCCAGCCGCCCCGGTCCTGCAACGCCTGCGGCAGGTCCCAGTGGTAGAGGGTGACCAGCGGCCGGATGCCGGCCTCCAGCAGGGCGTCGACGAGCCGGTCGTAGAAGGCCAGCCCGGCGGGGTTGACCCGGCCGGTGCCCTCGGGCAGCACCCGGGGCCAGGCCACCGAGAAGCGGTACGTCTGCACGCCCAGCTCGCGCATCAG
This sequence comes from Micromonospora sp. DT233, assembly GCF_049841815.1. Lineage (NCBI taxonomy): Bacteria > Bacillati > Actinomycetota > Actinomycetes > Micromonosporales > Micromonosporaceae > Micromonospora > Micromonospora sp. DT233. Next base: position 348,347 of record NZ_JBNCLB010000005.1, read on the forward strand.
CGCCACGTCCTCGGGCCAGCGGCGATAGTGGTCGCAGGCCACGTCGCCGGTGTCGCCGTTGTCGATCGCGCCGGGCACCCGACAGTAGGTGTCCCAGATGGAGGGCGCCCGGCCGTCGGCGTCGACGGCCCCCTCGATCTGGTACGCGGACGTCGCCACGCCCCAGCGGAAGTGGGCGGGCAGGGCGGTCAGGTCGGCCATGGCGGGTGCTCCTTCGGTCCGGTCTCCGGTGGCGCGCGGCGGCGGCGAGCCGGCGGGACACGGGTGCGGCACGGCGGCTCGCGAGGACGCCGCGTGGAGGCCACGCGCACCCGGACCGCCACCTTTTTCACAGCTTAGTTCATAGCCTTAATGGTGGCCATGAGGCATTCTGTGGGAGGGCGGGTCGGCCGGTGACTCCCCAGAAGAGGACGCGGGTCGATGGACGCCAGACGCACCACCGTGCGCGACATGCGCCGCGCCAACCGCGCGGTGCTGCTGACCCGGATCTGGCTGGACGGCCCGCTCAGCCGCCAGGAGCTGGGGCAGTCCACCGCGCTGAGCCTGGCCAGCGTGAGCAACCTGGTCGGCGAGATGATCGGCGAAGGGCTGGTCGAGGAGGCCGGCTCGGTCGAGTCCGACGGGGGCCGCCCCCGGGTGCTGCTGCGGGTGCGGCCCGGCTACGGCTACCTGGTCGGCGCGGACGTCGGCGAGACCCGGATCCAGGTCGAGCTCTTCGACCTGGCGATGACCGCGCTGGCCAAGGCGGAACACCCGATCGACGCCGCCGCGCCCGACCCCGGCGAGGTGGTGGCGCACCTGCTGCACGGGCTCACCGCCGTGACCGAGCAGGCCGGCGTCGACCCGTCCGCCGTGCTCGGCTTCGGGGTGGCCGTCTCCGGCACGGTGGAACGCACCGCCGACGCGGTCGTGCACGCCCAGACCCTCGGCTGGGCGGGCGTCCCGCTGGGCGCCATGCTCCGCGCCGGCACCGCGATCCCGGTCCACGTCGACAACGGCGCGAAGACCCTGGGCCAGGCCGAGATGTGGTTCGGGGCGGGACGGGGAGCGCGGCACGCCGTGGTGGCGCTGGTCGGCTCCGGGGTGGGCGCGGCCGTGATCACCGACGGGGTGAGCTACCGGGGCGCGCACAGCAGCGCCGGCGAGTGGGGCCACACCACCATCGCGTACGGCGGCCGCCGGTGCCGCTGCGGAAACCTCGGCTGCCTGGAGGCGTACGTCGGGGCGGCGGCCATCCTGGAGCGCTACCGCCAGGCCAACCGGGGGCGGCCGGTGGCCGGCGACGACGAGGAGAGCGCGCTGGGGGAGCTGCTGCGGGCGGAGACGACGACCGCCGCCGCGGTGCTCGACGAGACGGTCGGCTACCTCGGCGCCGGGGTGGCGAACCTGGTCAACCTGTTCAACCCCGAGCGGGTGGTGCTCGGCGGCTGGGCCGGGTTGGCCCTGGGCGAGCGCTTCCTGCCCCGCATCCGCGAGGCCACCGCCCGGCACGCGCTGCGCCAGCCGTACGCCCAGGCCACCATCGAGCTGTGCCAGCTCGGGCCCGACGCGGTCGCGATGGGCGCGGCGACGCTGCCGATGACCCTGCTGCTGCGCGACGGCGGCGTGCCGCGCCCCGGCGGCAACCCCGCCCGCCCGGCGGTCTCCGCGCGGTCGAAGCCCGGCCCGCGCGCCCGCTGACCCCCGCGCGCCCGTCGCACCTGCGGGCTGGTCGGCGGCGGCGTGCCGCAACGTTGGTGTGCGAAAGTTTCGGCCCGAGCCCTGGGCCTGTCGGGTGGACGCGGTGCGGGGCGGCAGCGTCGCTGCCGCCCCGCCGGTGGTGCCCGGTCAGTAGGTCGGGTTCCAGCCGTCCGGGCCGGCCAGGTACCGCTGCGCGGTGTAGGTCGACGCCTGCGCGTCGGTGAGCTGCGGCCGGTCGGCGGTCACCGCCGAACCGGGGCCCGTGTTGCGGTACTCGGAGAACCGGGCGTCGCGCCACGAGAAGCCGGACATGTCAGTCCACGGGGAGTTCTTGACGTGCGCGCCGAGCGTGCTGTCGCGGAACACCACCTGGCCGATCGCGTTGACGTCGCCGCTCGGGTGCCACGGCCGGCCGAGGTGCACGCTCTGCGCGGCGGCGGAGTCGGTGGTGAGCGCGCACCCGGTGAAGAGGAAGCCGTACGGGTTGCCGATCATCGTGGACGGCGCGGTGACGTACCCGTTGTTGCTCGACGAGCCCCGGCTCAACGACCGGATCTCGCAGCGGTCGAAGACCCCGGTGCCCCGGCCGAAGACGAAGTCGACGTCCCCCTCGACGTAGCAGCCCCGGAAGTAGGCCCGGCCGATCGCGCTGTTGCTCGCGCTGTTGTGGTAGAGCGTGTCCTGGTTGCCGAGGAACCGGACGTCGTCGAAGACCAGCCGGTCGGCGCGGGTCAGCACCGCCACCGCCTGCTCGGCACCGTAGTCGTGCGCCGCCTCGTCGAAGCTGTTCGAGAAGGTGAGGTGCGTGGCGGTGAAGTCGTGCCCGTCGATCGTCACCGACGCGCTGCCCGAGGTGCCGTAGGTGCCGCCCCCCGGCTTCGGCGTCCCGGAGGCGTTGTCGTAGGTGATCACCACGTCGCGGGCGTTGCCGGTGGAGCCGACGAACGACACGTACGGCCGGTCGGCCGGAATGGTGACCAGCTCCCGGTAGGTGCCGGGCTTGATGGTGATGGTGAACCGGGCGGAGTTGCCCGCCGGCACGGCGTTCACCGCCGCCTGCACGCTGGTGAAGTCGCCGCTGCCGTCCCTGGCGACCACGGCGGACCGCCCGGCGGGCGGAGGACCGGTGGGGCTGGCTGTGGGGCTGGTCGTGGGCGGCGGCGTGGTGGGGGCGGTGCCGCCGCTGGTCACCGTCACGTCGTCGTACCGGGCGGTGGCGTAGCGGGTCTGCACGCCGATGCGGCCGGTCGCGGCGAGCGCGCCGGTGCCCGCACCGACCAGGGTCCCGTCGACGTAGCCGCGCACCGTGGCGCCCGCGACCTCGATCTTCAGCGTGTACCAGGTGCCGGCGGCGACCGGCCGGGACGTCGCGCCCAGGGCGGTGGCCGTGCCGCTGCGCACCGACTCCAGCCGGACCTGGTTGCCGGGGAGCAGGGCGAGCCGGTAGAAGGTCGTCGTGCCCGAGGCGCGGGCCAGTAGGGCCGTCGCGCCGTCGGCCGGCAGGGTCAGCGGTTTGACCCGGGCCTGCACCGCGTAGTCGCTCCAGGACGGGTCCCCGGCGAAGAGCCGGGCGTTGTCGGTGTCGCCCTTGGCCTGCTGTAGCGCCCGGCCGTCGTCGGCGACCACGGACCAGGCGCCGCCGGAGCGGGACCAGCCGGCGGTGTCCCCGTCGGCGAAGTCGTCGCCGAAGAGGGTGGCGGCGTGTGCGGACGGCGCGCCGCCGAGCTGGGTGAGGGCGACCAGCGCGGCGGCGGCGAGGGCGAACAGTGGCCGGCGGTTTCTGGGCATGACGGGGTGAACCTCCGGGGACGGGTGGGGAGGTCGTGAAAGCGCTTTCCCGCCGCACCGTAGCCCGCAATACTCATGCCTGTCAATGAATGGGTCCGGGGGACGGCGACAGCGCCCGACCCCCGGACCGCCCCGCGCGGCGGCCGGGATGGCTCAGCGGGGCACCGCCTCGGCGGCCGGGTGCAGCCAGCAGGCCACCGACCGGTCGGCGACGGCGTCGCCCGGCGGGCCGAGCGGCGGCAGCCGGTGGTCGCACGGCTCGAACGCCCTCGGGCAGCGCGGGTGGAAGGCGCAGCCGGCGGGCATGGCCCGCAGGTCCGGCGGGGAGCCGGGGATGCCCGTCAGCTCCCGGCGCGGCCCGCGCAGCGCCGGGAAGGAGTGCAGCAGCCCGTCGGTGTACGGGTGCAGCGCCGCGCCGTAGAGCGCCGCGGCGGGGGCCTGCTCGACGATCCGCCCGCCGTACATGATGGCGATGCGGTCGGAGAACTCCACCAGCAGCGACAGGTCGTGGGTGATGAAGAGGACCGCGAAGCCGAGCCGTTCGCGCAGCTCGGCGAGCTGGCCGAGGATCTGCCGCTGCATCACCACGTCCAGGGCGGTGGTCGGCTCGTCCATGATGACGACCTGCGGCTCCAGCGCCAGCGCCATGCCGATCATCACCCGCTGGCGCATCCCGCCGGAGAGCTGGTGCGGGTAGCTGTCCAGCCGGTCGGCGGAGATGCCGACCAGGCGCAGCAGCTCCCGCGCCCGCGCCAGCCGGGCGGCCCGGCTCAGCCCCGGCTCGTGCGCCCGGATCACGTCGACGAGCTGGGTGGAGACCTTGTGCACCGGGTTGAGGGAGTTCATCGCGCCCTGGAACACGATCGACATCTGCGCCCAGCGGAACGCCCGCAGCTGCGCGGGGGAGAGGGTGAGCACGTCGACCGGCGGGCCGTCGACGGGGTGGTAGCGCACCTCGCCGCCGCTGATCACGCCGGGCGGCGGGAGCAGCCGGGTCAGCCCGTACGCCAGGGTGGACTTGCCGCTGCCGCTCTCCCCGGCCAGGCCGAGCACCTCGCCCCGGTGCAGGGTGAGGTCGACCTCCCGGACGGCGCGCACGGCGTCCGCGCCGAGGCCGTAGTCGACGCTGAGCCCACGGATCTCCAGCACCGGATCGCTCATCGCCCGGCCTCCTCTCGCCTCGGAGTCGTGGCCGGCGGCGCCGGCCGGGGTGCCAGCACCGGGGTGAAGCCCACCCGCATCCGCACGGTGCGCCCGTCGGCGGTGCGGACCCGCCCGCTCCCGCCGCTGCGCAGGCGCGGGCTGACGAACTCGTCGATGCCGAAGTTGATCAGTGCCAGGGCGGTGCCGAGGATCGCGATGGCCAGCCCGGCGGGGACGAACCACCACCAGGCGCCCTGGGCCAAGGCCTGCTGGCTCTGCGCCCAGAACAGGATGGTGCCCCAGTTCCACGACGAGATCGCCGAGACGCCGATGAAGGCCAGGGTGATCTCCGCCAGCACCGCGAAGATCACCGTGCCGACGAAGCCGGAGGCGATGATCGCGGTCAGGTTCGGCAGGATCTCGAAGACGATGATGCGCCAACTGCTCTCGCCGGTGGCCCGCGCGGCCTCCACGTAGTCGCGCCTGCGCAGCGACAGGGTCTGGGCGCGTAGCACCCGGGCCCCCCACGCCCACGAGGTCAACCCGATGACCAGGGCGACGACCAGGTGGCCCGCCTCGTTGACCGAGGACGTGACAATGATGATCAACGGCAGCGCCGGGATCACCAGGAACACGTTGGAGAGCGCGGAGAGCCCGTCGTCGGCGTACCCGCCGAGGTAGCCGGCGGTCACCCCGATCAGGACCGACAGCACCGTGGCCACCACCCCGGCGGTCAGGCCGACGAGCATCACCCCACGGGTGCCGACCAGGATCTGACTGAACACGTCCTGGCCGAGGTGGGTGGTGCCGAACCAGTGCTGCGCCGACGGCGGCTGCAGCAGCGCGCCGCTGCGGGCGTCCGGGTCGTACGGGGCGATCCACGGGCCGATCACGGCGATCAGCGCGTAGCCGGCGACCACGATCAACCCGGTCACGGCCTTGCCGCCGCTGACGAAGCGCAACCGGCGGCGGGTGGGGCGCACGACGGGCTGGGCCATCGCGCCCTGCTCCGGGATGACCTGTTCGACGCTGGAGGTCGGGATGCTCACGGTTCAGCCCTCCTTGCGGGTGCGCGGGTCGAGCAGCAGGTACGCCACGTCGGCGATCAGGTTCGCCACCAGCACCGACAGCGTGATGACCAGGAAGATGCCCTGCATCATCGGGTAGTCCTTGGCGCCGACCGCCCGGAACAGCAGGAACCCCAGCCCCGGGTAGGAGAAGACGATCTCCACGAGCAGGGTGCCGCCGACGATGAAGCCCAGCGACAGGGCGAAGCCGGCCACGTTGGGCAGCAGCGCGTTGCGGGCCGCATAGCTCACCGCGACCCGCCGCTCCGGCAGGCCCTTGGCGTGCGCGACGGTGATGTAGTCCTCGGCGGCGACGGTGACCATCATGTTGCGCATGCTGAGGATCCAGCCGCTCACCGAGGAGATCAGGATGGTGGCGGCGGGCAGCAGGCTGTGCTGCACCGCGCTGCCCAGGAAGATGGTGTCCAGGGCCGGGACCAGGCCGGGGGTGTAGCCGCCGGAGGAGGGGAAGAAGCTGCCCGGCCCGGCCAGCACCGCGATCGCCACCAGGCCCAGCCAGAAGTACGGCACGGAGGAGAGGAACGTGGTCACCGGCAGCAGGCCGTCGACCCAGGAGCCGCGCCGCCAGCCGGCCAGCACGCCCAGGCCGGTGCCGAGCAGGAAGCTCAGCGCGGTGGTGATGCCGACCAGCGCCAGCGTCCAGGGCAGCGCCTCGCCGATCACCTCCGACACCGGCGTCGGGAAGGCGACGAACGACAACCCCAGGTCACCGTGGGCGAGCTGCGCCCAGTAGTCGACGTACTGCTCCCAGAGCCCGGCGTCGGAGTCGAGGCCGAAGAGCACGTACAGCGAGTGGATGGCGTCGCTGCTGAGCTGGCCCTGGAAGCGGGAGATCAGCGCCGTCACCGGGTCGCCGGGCAGCATCCGGGGGATGAAGAAGTTGATGGTCAGCGCCGCCCAGGCGGTGAAGAGGTAGAAGGCGACGCGCCGCAGCAGGTAGCTCACCGGCCGGCCTCCCCGCCCGTTGCGACGGCCGCCGCCCCGGGCGCGCGGTGCTGCGGGTGGTAGAGCCAGCAGGCCGTCCAGTGCCCGTCGCCGTCGCCGACCGGCAGCCGTGGGGGCAGCTCCTCGGCGCAGCGGGCCAGGGCGACCGGGCAGCGCGGGTGGAACCGGCAGCCGGCCGGGGGCCGGATCAGGCTGGGCGGTTCGCCGTCGCCGCGCTCCACCGGCAAGCTCCCGCCGCCGGTGATCCGGTCCGGGTCGGGCGCCGAGCCGATCAACAGCCGGGTGTACGGGTGCGCGGGGCGCTGGGTGACCGTCTCGCTGTCGCCCCCCTCGACCAGCCGGCCGGCGTACATCACCAGGGTCTCGTCGGCGAAGTAGCGGGCCGAGGCGATGTCGTGGGTGATGTAGAGGATCGCCAGGTCGAAGCGCTCCTTGAGGTCGCGCAGCAGGTTCAGCACGCCGAGGCGGATCGACACGTCGAGCATGGAGACCGGCTCGTCGGCCAGCAGCACCTGCGGGTCGGCGCCGAGCGCGCGGGCGATGGCGACCCGCTGCCGCTGCCCGCCGGAGAGCTCGTGCGGGAATGCGTCGAGGTAGCGCTCGGCGGGGGTGAGCCGGACCCGCTCCAGCAGCCGCCGCAGCGCCGCGTCCAGCTCGGCCTGACCGCGCCCGGCGTGGCCGTGCACCCGCAGCGCCCGGGTCAGGTGGTAGCGCACCGTGTGCACCGGGTTCAGCGACGCGAACGGATCCTGGAAGATCAACTGCACCTGCCGGGCGTACGCGCGGAAGGGCCGACCGCCGCGCACGGTGACCGGCCGGCCGTGCAGTCGCACGGTGCCCGCCGTGCGCGGGTAGAGCTGCGCGAGCAGCCGGGCGACGGTCGACTTGCCGGAGCCGGACTCGCCGACCAGGGCGGTGACCCGGCCTCGGCGCAGGGTCAGGTGCACGTCGTCGACCGCATGCACGGCCAGGGGCGTGCGGGAGAAGAGGCCGCGCAGCCGCCTGCGGACGGGGAAGTGCTTGGTCAGGCCGATCGCCTCCAGCACCTCCTCGCCGGCGGCCGGGGCCGACGGGGTGGGCGTCGTCATGCCGGGTTCCTGTCTGCTCAGGGATGGTCGCGGGGCGCGCGGGTCGGCGGCCCTCGGTGCGCCGGGCGAGCGGCATGCGCCCGCCCGCCCGGCGCACCGGTGGCGGCTCAGGAGCCGGCGGGGCGCAACCGCTGCACGACGTCCGCCGCGTTGGGCTGGGTGGGCTGCCCCGCGCCGTAGGGGTTCGCGTCGTCCGGCCAGCCGACCCAGTTCTTCGTGTTGTACGCCGCGCCGACGTTGTCCGCCCCCACCGGGATCATCGGCGTCTGCTCCACGAAGATCTTCTGAAGCGTGGCCAGCGCGGCGGTGCGGGCCGCGTCGTCGGTGGCGTTGGCGTACGCGGTCAGCGCGGCGGTGGCCTGCGGGCTGTCGAAGCGGCCGAAGTTGCCGGCCGGGGACGCCTTGCCGATCGGCTTGAGCACCCGGCCGTCCATCACCGTCTGGTAGATGTCGTACGGGGTCGCGCCACCGTTGGTCCAGCGGAAGGTGGCGTCGAACTTGCCCTCCTCCACGTTGCGGGACCAGGCCTCCTGGTTGGCCTTGTCGACGGCGGCGGTGATGCCGATGGTGGCCAGGTTGTCCTTCACGATCTCCAGGCTGGTCTGGTAGTCCGACCAGCCGGCCGGGTCGGTCAGGGTGAGGGTGACCGGCTTGCCGCTCGGGTCGAGCAGCTTGTCACCGGAGAACCGGAAGCCCGCCCCGGTGAGCACCTGCTTGGCCCCGGCGACGTCGACCCGGTGTTGCTGGCCCTTGTACTCGGCGGCGACGAAGGGGTCGCCGGCCGGGGTGGGCAGCCCGGTCACGCTGGTGACCACCGGGTGGAAGTAGCCCGACGAGGCCTGCTGGAAGATGTCGTCCCGGTTGATCACCATGTTCATCGCCCGGCGCAGCGCGGGGTTGTCGAACGGCTTGCGGGTGGTGTTGACGTAGAGGCCGTGGATGCCGAGCACCGGCGGCGCCCACACCTGGTGGTGGGCCGGGTCCTTGCCGACGAAGACCGTCTTGACGTTGGGGATGAAGACGAAGCTCCACTCCGACTCGCCGTTGGTCAGCGCGGTGGTCTGGCCGTTGTTGTCGGTGTAGGAGGTGTAGCGCAGCTCCTTGACCTTCGGCGGCTCCTGCCAGTAGCCGCTCTCGCGCAGGGTGAGGGTGGTGGTCTGCGGGGTGAACGACTTCAGCGTGAACGCGCCGCTGCCGACGGGGTTCTTGTTGGTGTCGGTGGTCGGCTCCTTGATCGTCGACCAGATGTGCTGCGGCACGATCGGGACCTGGGCCAGGATCTTCTGCTGGTTGACGAACTGCGGCGTGGCGAAGCCGATGGTCACCTGGTTGCCGGAGGCGCTGATCGAGGTGTACGGGGTGGCCGCGAGGTTCAGCGCCTCGTTGGCCTTGACCAGGTTGTAGGTGAACGCGACGTCGGCGGCGGTGACCGGCTTGCCGTCGGACCAGGTGGCGTTGTCCCGCACGGTGACGGTGACCGAGCGGTAGTCCGGCGTCCACTGTGCCTTGGTGGCCAGCCACGGCCGGAACGGGTCGGCCGGCTTGACCGGGTTCCACATCATCAGCGGCTCGTACATCTGCCACTTGTAGCCCAGCGACGACGCCGCCGAGGTGGTCAGGAACGGGTTGTGGTTCTCCGTCTGCGGGCCGTTGGGCATGCCGATGTTGAGCACGGTCGCGGCGGCGCCGGTGCCCTTGTCCCGGGCCCGGGTGTTCGCGGTCTCGCCGCACCCGGCGGCGGTGGCGGCGAGCGCGCCGGCCAACGCGACGGCGACGAACTGGCGTCTTCTCACGGTGGTCTCCCTCGGTGCTCCTCCCGATCGGGGGAGCGGGGTCGATGGTGGGGGATGGGTGTGCGCTGGGGCGTCCGGCCGGCGGCGTGCGGGTGGTGTCTGCCGGTCGGGCACGGGGGTGGCCGGCTCAGACCCCGGTGGTCGAGCCGCGGATGGTGAACGTGGTCGGTATGACGGTCGGCGTCGCCGGCAGGGCGGTGCCGTCGAAGTGGGCGATGAGGGCGTGCGCGGCGGCCTCCCCCATCTGGCGCAGCGGCTGGCGCACGCTGGTCAGGGGCGGGTGGGTCTGCGTCGCCAGGGGCAGGTCGTCGAAGCCGACGACCGCCACGTCCTCGGGGATCCGGCGGTCGGCGCCCCGCAGGGCGTGCAGCGCCCCGGCGGCGGAGAGGTCGTTGTGGGCGAAGACGGCGTCGAAGGGGGTGCCGGCCGCCAGCAGCCGCTGCACCGCCGTGCGGGCGCGGTCGAGGGTGAAGTCGCCCTCGACCACCAGGCGCGGATCCAGCGGCCACCCGGCCGCCGCGTACCCCTCGGCGAAGCCGGTCAGGCGCTCCCGGGTGCAGCCGAAGCGGCGCATCCCGGTGATCACCAGAGGGCGGCGTCGGCCGAGGGTCAGCAGGTGCTCCGCCGCGGCGCGCGCGCCGGCCCGGTTGGTGGTGCGGACCGACGGAAATCGCGGCCGGTGCCCGCGATCGTCGATGAGGACCACGGGCAGCCCCTGGTCGTGCAGCGCGGCGATGCGCTCCAGGGTGCCGTCGGGCTCGACCACCAGCAGGCCGTCGAAGGACTTCGCCGAGACCTGGGCGGCGAAGCGGCGCAGCGACCCGTCGCCCCGGTCGTGGGTGAACAGCAGCAGGCCGTAGCCCTCGCTCTGCACCACGTCGACCGCACCCTGGAGCACCTCGCCGATCCACGGCCAGGTCAGCGAGGGGACCAGCATCCCGACCACCCGGGCCCGCCCTCGGGCCAGGCCGACGGCGCGGGCGCTGGGCACGTAGCCCAACTCCTTGATCACCGCGCGGACCCGGGCGGCCGTGGCCTGGCCGAGCTCGCCCTTGCCGTTGAGGACCCGGGAGACGGTCGTCTTGCTCACCCCCGCCCGGCTGGCGACGTCGGCGATGGTGATGGGCACGGGTCGCCTCCGGATCGCAGGGGCGGGCGGTGGGCGGAACCGGTTGCGGAAGCGGTTCCGTCGCAGTCAATCCCAGTGACGGCGGTCACGTCAATAACGAGGGGATAACATAGTCACGGCTAAGTTCAAGAAGTTAAAGAAGCGGAACGTCGATGTCCGGGCGCTCCGGCCCATCGATGCCGATTCCCGGGCCGCTCAGGGCTCCCCGTCGTCGGCGAAGGTCTCGTGCAGGGCGGAGGCCAACTGCGGATTGCCCCAGTACTCGGAGTGCGTGTACAACGCGTCGGAGAGCAGGTGCGCCACCCGGACGTCGCGCGGCGGCCGGCCGTCGTGCAGCCGGAACAGCCGGCTCGCGACGAAGCCCAGCGGGTCCAGCGGATGCCACAGGTTCGTCCACCGGCCCAGCGACCGGGGCAGCAGCACCGGCCCGGTCCCGTCGTAGGCGGCGAGCTGCCCGCCGCGCGGGTCGAACAGGTGCAACAGCGGCCACTGGCAGCCGAAGGTCACCAGCCCCGCCGTGCGTACCGGGTCCTCCCCGGTGGCCAGGTCCAGCGCGATCACCGCGCCGAGGCTGTGCCCGACCAGGTGGACGGCGCGCTCCCCGTCCGCCCCCGCCACGGCGGCGATCTGCTCGCGGATCCGCTGCCGGATGCGCTCGCCGTGCCGCTGGTAGACCAGCACGTCGCCGAGGGTCAGGGCGACGCGCTCCGCCCGGGTCACCCGCACCCAGGTGTAGAAGCGTTCGCCGGCCGCCCCGACCGCCGCGCCCGCCACCCGGTCCAGCTCCGGCAGGTGCCGCCGGACGAGCTGCCGGACCCGCCCCGGATCCCGGACCTCGTGCCCCCCGACGTCGTCGCCGGCAGCCTCCAGCACGGCCCCGGCCAGCGCCGCGCCCACCTCGCCGAGCAGCGTCGGGTCGTCGGCGTAGCGCAGCCACCGGGTCTGCGGCCAGGCCGCCGCGATGGCCGCCCGCACCTCCTGCGCCACGTCCGGCGTCACCCCCCGCACCTCGACCGGCGGCGCATCCAGCAACCGCTCCGCCGCCGCCTGGACCAGCTCCAGCCGGTCCGCCGGCCGCAACGGCACCGGGCCGCCCAGCATCAGCTCCGCGTCGTGCTCGGCGGGCCCGGCATCCCCCCGGACGTCCCAGCGCTGCCCCGGGCCGGGCGGGACCGCCAGGTCCACCCCCAGGGTGGACGCGCCCAGGTCACCCCAGTAGACGGAGTGCAACGGCCACCGGTCGAAGGCGGCGGCGCTCAGCCGCGCCACCCGCTCGGCGACGGCCGCCCGGTCTCGGTTGCCGATGCCGTGGATCACGAACACCGGTCGTGGGTCGGTCATGGTCTGCCTCCGCCCAGCATGGTCGTTCCGGTCGGGCCCAGGAGCGTTGCGCGCGGGTCTCCGTACACCGCGTAGGCCAGCCCGGTGGGATCGTCGGGGTCGCGGAGCAACTCCTGCCGCGCGGCGAGCGACGCGGCCGCCAGCGACGCGCCGCCGCGCAGCTCGGCGTAGAACCGGCCGGCGTAGACGCTGGCCGACTCGCTGCGCACGGCCCAGGTGGAGCCGACGAACGCGCCCGCCCCGGCGCGCACGAACTCGTTGGCCCAGCCGCCCATCAGCGTGTCGTAGTAGCCGCCGGCGACGCTGCGGCAGGCGTTGAAGAACACCAACGGGCTGCGGTCGCGCAGGCTGCGCCGGTTGGCGGCGCCGGCCAGCATGACGGGGCGGAACGCGCCGTCGGCCATCTCGACGCCACCGTCGGCGTCGTCGCGGGGATCCGCCTGGTGGCAGGCCAGATGGAGCAGGCCGAAGTCGCCCCGGTCGATCCGCCGGGTCAGCGCGTCGACCGAGGTGACGGGGGTGCCGAGACCGGCCGCGATCCTCGTGGTCTCGGCGGTGGCGCCGGCCGGCGGATTCGTCCCGAGCACGAAGATCGGGTCCGTCAGCGACAGGGACCGGGCGAGGGAGCGGGCCGGCGTCTGCCGCAGCACCGGCAGCCGCTCGGCGGGGAAGTGCTCCCACTTCGGGGGCAGCAGCAGCTCCCAGGGCAGCTCGCTGATGTCGCTGCAGATCATCAGGCCGCTGGCCGAGCGCAGCCGCACGTCCACCTCGTCGCCGATCTGCGGCGGCAGCATCCGCCACAGCACCGCACCGTAGTCGGCGAGCCCGCCACGGACCCGGGTGGAGTCCTGGCCACGGGCCATCCGGTTGACGGTGCGCAGCAGCTCCGCGAGCATCCGGTCGGGGATCGGCTCGGCGGTCGCCACCGGGCCGTCCCGGCCGACCAGTCGGAAGACCAGGCCGTCGCGGTGGCGGTCGACCTGGAGCGCGACCTCGGTCGGGCTCACGGCGAGATGCTCGATGCGCGCAGAGAGCCGGGCCGGCGCGACGTACGACGCCGAGTCGGTTACCAACACCGTACGGGTGATCGCGCCGAGCTGGCTGCCGCCGCCGTCCAGGAAGGCCCGGACCTTCACCTCGTGCTCGCCCTCCTCCCCGGCGGCGAGCACGAACGCGACGGTGTCGGAGTCCCCCTCCGGGTACACCCGCACGACGTGGACCGCGTCCGAGTCCACCGAGAGTGTCGCCGAGGCCACCGTGATCAGCACGTCCACTCCCCGCTCGGGGATGGGGAAGGGCCGCGCCGGGACACTGCCGGGGCCGCCGTCGCGGGTGATCGTCACGTGCAACGCGATCCGGGTGCCGAGGCGGGCCCGGCCGGGCAGCGCCGTGGTCAGATAGCGCACCGGCGGCGCGGTGCCCGGCGCGGAGCGGAACCGGCTCTCCGCCGCGCGCACCGTCTCCATCGCCCAGCGCTCCAACGCGGGGGCGCCCCGCAGGGCGTGCGCGATCGCCAGATCGGCCACCGCCCCCGACTGCTGGGCCAGCGCCTCGGCCAGCATCCGCTCGATGCGCCCGGCCGACTCCGGGTCCCCGACGAACTCCCCGAGGCGGGACCGGGCCTGCTCGGCGACCCACCGCAGCGTCCACGACTCCTGCGACATGCTCACGCCCCCGTGAAGGCGAAGGCCGCCCAGACCGCCGGCGCCGACCACGGCCGGGAATCGGCGGAGCCGCTGCGGAACAACTGCGGCAGCAACGCGCCGGCCACCTCGGCCGGCAGCCACGGCTCGCCGGCGTCCAACGCCGCCGCCCAGCGCTGCTCGACCTCCCCGGGCGTCGCGTCCCGCAGCCAGCGCTGGGTCCCGGCCAGCGCGTCGGCCGGCGAGCGCCGGTCGTCGGCCCGCCAACGACGGTAGAACTCGGTCATGAAGAGGGCGGTCGCGTGGTCGTCGACCGGCCACATCGACGCCAGCACGCCGGCCACGCCCGCCTGGATCAGCCCCGCCGGCAGGGAGATCACCTCGTCGGGCAGGTCCAGGCCGGGCAGGAACGTCTCGCACGCCGAGAGCACCGCCAGGCGCATCCGCAGCCGCAGCGGCAGCAGATCGGCCAGCCGCAGCCGATCCGCACCGGCCAGTCGCAGCGCGCTCTGCAACGGGTCCCGCTGGTCGGCGCTGGCGTGGCAACCGAAGTGGACCTCCCAGGCGGCGGGCAGCTCCGCGCGGACCCGCCGCGCCGTCGCGTCGGGCCCCGACAGGGGCGTCACCGGCCCGGCGAAGCCGGCGGCGGCGGTCTCGCCCTCCCAGCGGCTGTAGGGCAGCCGCTGTCGCGGGTCGGGATCCTCCGGGTCGGTCACGACGAGCAGGCCCCCCGCCGGCTCGGCGGCGGCCCGCCGGCGGCTCGCCGCCAGCGCCCGGGCGTTCGGCACGTAGCCCACGGCCACCTCGTCGACGAGGTGGCGAAAGCCCGTCGGCCGGGTCGCGTCGGCGCACCGCGCGGCATGCAGCGGCAGCAAGCCGACGAGGCCGCACGGCACGACGGAGACCCGCGCCTCGCCGGCCAGCTCGGGCAGCAGCGGCCCGGCGACGACCTCCCACAACCAGTCGCAGAGCGCCGCCAGATGCCGGTCCCAGGCGACCCGGCGCGACGCCGGCTCCCCGACCCGGGGGAAGTGCTCGCGGTGCCGCTCGGCCCACTCGTGCAGGTGGGCCGCGCGCAGCCCGGGCAGCGCGACGTCGACGATCTCCTCGCCCCGCACCACCAGCGCCAGCCCGGCCTCGTCGGCCGGCGTCACGTAGACCAACGGATGCTCCGCCGCCGCCGTCACGTCGCCGATCTCGACCGAGGCCAGGAACTGCTCGTACCCCGGGATCTGCTGGATCTCACCGATCGCCGCGCGCAGCTCGTCGCGGGCCGCGCGCAGCTCGTCGAAGAGCCGCTCTGGACGCCGCCCGCCATCATGGTCCGCGTGCGGAGAACTGAGCTCAAAGCCGGTCATCGAACCTTCCTTCCGTACCTCGTCACGGTCGCCCTCCTCGTGGTCGCGGTGGTCATCTGGCGCTCCGACCTGGAGACGGCGGACCGGGTGGCCAGCGTCGGCAGCTTCACGGTCGCCGCCGCGACCCTGCTCGTCGCCCTCTGGGGCCGCCGCGCCGGTTGGCCCGCCCGCACCCTCGACGAGCACCACGCCGCGCTGCGCTCGGCGGTACGGCAGCAGTGGCGCACCGAGGAGGGGCTGCGCCGGGTGCAGGACCCGGTGCCCATCCCGGTGCGCTGGGAGGCGCTGCCCGCCGCCCTCGGCGGGCAGGACCACTGGGAGAACGTCGGGCTGGCCGGGGCCGCCACGGGTGCCTCCGCGACCGCCGTCGGCGGCCGGCTCGCGGAGGTCGCCGAGGTGTTCCGCCGGATCCCGTCGCGCCGGCTGGTGGTGCTCGGGCCGGCCGGCAGCGGCAAGTCCGTGCTGCTGATCCGGCTGGTGCTGGACCTGATCGAGGACGAACGGCCGGGCGAGCCCGTGCCCGTACTGCTCTCGCTGACCTCCTGGGACCCCACCCGCGACGGCCTCACCCGCTGGCTGGCGGCCCGGCTCGTCGGCGAATACCCGGCGTTGGCCGCCCCGCACCCCGACTTCGGCACGGTGGCCGGGGCGCTGCTGGCAGCCGAGCGGATCCTGCCGGTGCTCGACGGGCTCGATGAGCTGCCCCCACCGGCCCGGGGGGCCACCCTGCTCGCCCTCAACGCCGCGTCGCCGCAGCTGGCGGGGCTGGTGGTGGCCAGCCGGCCCGAGCAGTACCTGGCCGCCGTGGGCGCCGGTGACGTGCTCACCGGCGCGGCCGTGGTGCGGTTGCTGCCGCTGCGGGTGACCGACCTCGCGGCGTACCTGCCGCGCACCGCCCGCCCGGCCGGTCCCGCCTGGGCCACCGCCTGGGACCCGGTCCTGGGCCGCCTCGGCGCCGTGCCCGCCGACCCCCGGGCCCGAGTCGTCGCCGAGGTGCTGGCCACGCCGCTGATGACGTCCCTGGCCCGCGCCGCCTACAGCGACACGACCGCCGATCCGGCCGAGCTGTTCGACGCGGAGCGCTTCGGCAGCGCCGACGACCTCGCGGGACACCTGCTCGACCGAGCCGTGCCGCTGGCCTACCCGTCGCATCCCGGCGGCGGCGCCGAGCGGGTCACGCCCTGGCTGGCCTGGCTCGCCGCGCACGTCGGCCCCGACATCGCCTGGTGGCGGTTCTCCGCCGTCCTGCCGACGGCCGTCCTCGCCGGGGTCGGCGCGGCCAGCGGCGGTGTCGCCCTCGGGTCGGTGGCCGGGCTGGCCGGCGGCGTGACCGCCGGGTGCCTCGGCGCGCTCGCCGGCGTGGTGGCCGGCGCGTTCGTCATGATCCGCCAGCCACTGGTGCCCACCGGCCTGCGGACCGGTCCGACGCGTGGCGACGCCCTCCACCCGAGGATCGCCCGCGCGCCACGAATCGACCGCGTCACGCCCGGCCTGATCGGCTGGCTCACCGGCGGCACCGCGCTGGTCGTCGCCGCCTGGTTGACCGCCGGGGCGACCGCCGCCCTGGCAGCGACCGGCGCGCTTTTGCTGGCCCTCTCCCTGGACGCCTGGCTGGACGTGCCGACCGACGTGACGGTCGCCGCGAGCCCGCTGGCCGTGCTGCGCGCCGACCGCCGGACCGCGCTGCTCCGGGCCGTCGTCCGCGGCGGCATCCTCGGCCTGACCGCCGCCGCGCTGATCGACCGGCGCACCGGCCTCGCCGTCGCCGTCGGCGCCGTCGCCGCGAGCATCCTCTTCACCGCCTGGGGACGCTTCGCCGTCGCCCGGTTCTGGTTCGCCCTGCGCGGGCAACTGCCCTGGCGGACGCTGACGTTCCTGGACGACGCGCACCGTCGGGGCGTCCTGCGCCAGATCGGCGGCGTCTACCAGTTCCGCCACGCCCGCCTCGCCGAACGCCTGCTCAGCCACGCCGGTGCCGCCCGCCCACGACTCCCCGCAGCCGTTCGGCCAGGAACGGATACCTGAGCTCGTAGCAGGCACCGACGCGGCGGACCAGGCCGCGCCGCCGGGCATCGGCAAGGAACGCCAACAGCCGCACCGGCAGGCGGTGGGTGGCTGCCAGGATCGCCAACGTGACGAGGTACCAGCCGCAGGCCGATCGGACCACGGCCCAGCCGATGCCCGCGAGCAGCGGCAGCACCAGGTACGCCATGTTGACCGGCCGGCCGATGGAACGCGCCGCCGCGATCTCCGCCAGCGCGAGGAGCACGGTGAGCGCGCCCGCCTCCCCGAGTGCGGCGCCCGCGTCGGCCCGCCGCAGTTGGCGGGGGCACGTCTCCCGGTCCGGGTCGGCCGGGCGGTCCACGATGGAAAGCGCTACGGCGGCGAGGCCGGCGGCGCCCGCGACGACCACCACCTGTCCGACGGGTCCGTCGGCGAGCAGTTGGCTGGCGCAGAAGCCGACGGTGGCACCGATCATCCATCCGGCACCGGCCAGCCACTGCTGCCGGAGCTGGAACCGACGAGGTGGTGTCGGGTCCGCCAGCAGGACACCCGCCCCGCCGGCCAGCACAGCGGCGGTCCCGGCGGCCGATGTACCCTGCAACGCCCACCACGCCCCGGCGCCGAGCAGGGCGAAGACGGCACCGAAGGCCAGCCTGAGCAGCGGCTGGGGCAGCAGGTGGTGAAGGCGCCACCACGCGATGCCGTCCGGCCCGGACTCGCCGACGGTGGCGAGTCGGGCCAGATACGAGCGGTGTCGGTCCACCGTCCGCCGGTCGTGCGCGTCGGGCGTCTCCTCGTAGGCGGTGTCGAGGACCTCGTCGGCCAGCCAGGAGTCGATGGCGGCCCGGCAGTCTCGGGACGTGCGCTGCTCGTCGTGCTCCGGCCAGCCGAGCCGCCGCAACCGCCGCAGCCCGAGGTCGTACTCCAGGGGTGTGGTCAGTAGTTTCGTCAGTGCGACGACGCGCGAGCCGGCGGCGGGACCGGAGGGTGCGGCACCGCGGAGGTACTCTTCGCCGTCCCGCCACGAGATCGACTGGACCTGGATGACCCGCCGCCAGGTCTGCCAGCCGGGGTACGCCCGGTCCCGCCAGGCCACGTCGTGGGTGACGAGCAGGCAGCCCCCGGGCACGGCCCGCAGGGCCGCCAGACGGAGCTTGGGCGGTAGTTCGTCGAAGTCGTCCAGGATCGGCAGGATCTCATTGCGTCGGACGAGCCGGGCGACCGCCTCCCGGGTCACCTCCACGTCGGGGTACGTCGCCAGGATCGCGTCGGGCAACCAGTCGTTCAACGGCCGGCGTTCGGGATGCCAACCGACCGCTTGGACGACGACCGGAAGGGTTCGTTCCTCGGGCGTGGCGAGCAGGGCGTTGGCCAACTGGATCGCGAAGATCGTCTTTCCCGATCCCTTTGGCCCGCAGATCACCAACCGCCGGCCGGGCACGTCGTGGAAGAGCAACATCAGGGCGTGCAACCCACCGGAGGCCCCGGCGCGGGCCCGCGGTTGTCGCATGGCGATGTACTGCGTGACGTCGTTGTCCACCGATTTCCAGCTCAGCCACAGCCTCCTGCCGGTATCCCCGCCGAGGCGGTCCAACCGCTGCTGGTACGACGCGGCGACCCGCTCCGCGAGCTCCCTTCGAGCTTTGGTGTCGTCCTCGTCGGCACCCCGCACCGCGGCCGGCTCGGGTTTCAGGGCGATGGCCAGGGTGACCACGCTGGCCATCGCCGAGATGACGCTCGCCAACTGGTCGAACTGCCCGAGCAGTGTCCCGTGCGGTGCCAATAACAGGTAGCCGGCGACCGCGAGGAGCACGAACGCCGTCGCCACCAGGACCGACCGGCGGGACCGTCCGCGACCGGGCCGTCTCCCGCTCACCGGTCGGGGTCGCCCGAGGGCGGGTCGACGGGGTGGGGCAGGACGTCGACGACCACGGCGGTCAGGTTGTCGGCGGCG
This sequence comes from Micromonospora sp. DT233, assembly GCF_049841815.1. NCBI lineage: Bacteria > Bacillati > Actinomycetota > Actinomycetes > Micromonosporales > Micromonosporaceae > Micromonospora > Micromonospora sp. DT233. The sequence goes on from NZ_JBNCLB010000005.1 coordinate 367,301, forward strand.
CCGGCGGCGTAGACCTCGTCGCGCAGCCTCTCGACCAGGGCGCGGGCGTCCGGCTCCCGGCAGATGGCCCGGAACTGCCGCTCGTCGAGCTGGCCGTGGACGCCGTCGGTGCAGAGCAGGAAGCGACCGCCGGCCGGGTCCAGCCGGGCGAGCGCGACGTGCGGGGCGAGGGGCGGCTCGGGCGGGTCGCCCAGGGACTGGGTGACGGTGGCCCCGTCGGGGCCGGCGTCGTCGACGCTGAGCTGCTCGAGGTAGCCGTCGGTGAGGCGGTAGACCCTGCTGTCGCCGACGTTGAAGACGTACGCGCCGTCGTCGACGAGCAGGACGCCCGCGAGCGTGGTCCGCATGCCGCCGGTGCCGGGCTGGCGGGCGGCCGTGTCGTGCAGGGCGTGGCCGACGGCGATCACCCCGTCGTGCACGGCCTGCGGGCCGTCCCAGGCGATGTAGCGGTTGGCGACGTCGGCGACGGCCAACCGGCTGGCCAACTCACCGGCGCTGTGCCCGCCGAGACCGTCGGCGACCGCGCAGACCAGCGGCGGCGTCCAGGCGGTGGTGAGTTCGGTGAGACGGGCGCGGGGGGACTGGTTGATCCAGTCGAAGAGCAGGACGGCGTCCTCGTTGCCCGGCCGGACGGCACCGCGGGCGGTGACGGCGCACGCCCGGACCGCCGCGAAGCTCGGCCGGGCGGGTGCGGGTGTGCTCATCTGGATCCTCCCGTGCGGCGTACCCGGGCCCGCACGGTGCCGGCCAGGCGCAGCTCGTCGCCGTCGAAGAGACGCTGGCGGGTGTGCGGGTCGAGGCGGCGGTCGTTGACGTAGGTGCCGTTGGTGGAGTTCAGGTCCTGCACGTAGAGCTCGTCGTTCTCGACCCAGGCCAGCGCGTGCTGGCGGGAGACGTTGCCGTGCGCGCCCAGCCGCACGGCGATCTCGCCGAGGTCGTCGGCCCGGCCGAGGCGCACCTCGGCGCGGCCGACGTGGACCGGCCCGAACGGGAACTCGAGGCGGAAGCCCGACGCCTGCGCCGCCGCCTCCCGGGTGGTCGCCGCCGCGCCCACCGGCCCCGGCGTCGTTGCGGCGGCCGAGGCCCCGGCCCAGGCCGCGGCCTCGGCGGCCATCCCGCCGAGATCGTGCAGCGGGCACCGGCCGTCGGCGTCGAGCACGTTGCCGCAGCCGGGGATCGGGCAGACCGGCTCGGCGGCGGGCGGTGGCGTTGCGGGCGCCGGCTCCAAGAATTCCTGGCAGATCGGGCAGAGCGTGCCGCCGGTCGGTTGCGGACCGTGGTTCGGGCAGATCAGGGCCGCCATGAGACTCCCTCCAGTCGGATGCCCCGGGCGTCGAGGTCCCGTTGGACGCGGGCGAGGTCGCCCCGGCCGGGAATGCCGATCAGCCAGACCCGGTCGTCGTCGACCTGGAGCTGAAGCTCCGGCCGGTCGCGGCGGGCGTCGACCCACTGCGCGTAGCGGCGTCGGCCGCGCTCCGAGCACGGCACCAGCCGCTGGTTGGCCGAGCCCCGCCAGAGAAGGTCCGTCGGCTCGCCCGCCCGGTACGGGCCGGTGATCAGCGCGTCGATGCCGGGATACGCCGCCGGGCAACGCCGGCGGAACTCGTCGAGCTCGACGCCCGTGTAGCACAGGACGTCCCAGTCGTGCCCGGCTCCGAGCGCCCCGAGCGCGGTGACCAGCTCGGCGAGCGCCTCGGGCTGCTCCGACGGCTCGCCGCCGGTGATCGTGACCCCGTCGACCTCGGCCGGGTCCCGGTCGGCGACCCAGTCGAGCACGGCGGCGACCTCGAGGTCGTGCCGGGGCTCGGCGACCCAGGTGTCCCGGGAGACGCAGCCGGGGCAGCCGATGGTGCAGCCCTGCAACCAGATGCCGATGCGCCGGCCCGGCCCGAGGACGGTGACCGGGTGGTGCAGCCGGGACAGCCGCAGTTTCACTCCATCACCAGCTCACGGTTCTGACCGTCCTGGGCGATCGCGGCGACCCGCAGCGTCTGCCCCGGCCTGGGCGGATGGGCGAACACCTCCCGGGCGAGCGGGTTGACCAGGATGCTCTCGATGGCGGAGACGATGCCCCGGCCGCCGTTGGACAGGTCGTAGGTGGCCTCCTTGCGTAGCTCGTCGCGGGCCTCGTCCCTGAACTCCAGGGTGGCCCCGTACGTGCGCTGCACGGTCTCGGCGACGTGGGCGATGGCCCGGTCGGCGATCTCCACCGCCGTGTCCGGGCGCAGGAAGTCGAAGACCACGATGCTCTGCTGCACCCGGTTGAACAGCTCCGGCCGGCGCAGCAGGTGGCGGAAGAAGAGCTCGATGTAGCGCCGCACGCCCTCTTCGATCTCCGGCAGCTCCTGCGCGGAGGTCACGTTCTCCTTCGGTTTGCCGTCCTCGTCCTGGACGATGATGCCCAGGTTGGTGGTGAAGACGATGAGCGCCTCGGTGAAGTAGACGGTGCCGCCCCGGCCGTCGGTGAGCCGGCCGTCGTCGAGGATCTGGAGGAACTTGTCCAGCAGCCTCGGGTGGGCCTTCTCGATCTCGTCGAAGAGCACCACCCGGAACGGCTGCTGCCGGATGCCGTTGGTCAGCTCGCCGCCCGCGTCGTGCCCGATGAAGCCCGGCGGGGCGCCGATCAGCCGCGCCTCGGTGTGCTCGGCGGCGAACTCGCTCATGTCGAAGCGCAGGTACGCGTTGTCGTCGCCGAAGAGCAGCGCCGCCAGCGCCTTCGCCAGCTCCGTCTTGCCGACGCCGGTGGGCCCGGCGAAGAAGAGCACACCCCGGGGCTTGCTGTGCCCGCCGGTGTGCGCGCCGGCCAGGCCGGTCGCGGAGCGGGCCAGGATGTCCAGCACCCGGCGCACCGCGTCCGGCTGCCCCAGCACCCGCTGGCTCAGCTCCTGCTGGGCACTGCCGAGACGCTGGCGCAGGCCGGCGCTCTGCCAGGGGTTGTCGGGCACGCCGACCCGGAAGGCCCGGACCGCGTCGTCGACCCGGGGGCCGGGGATGCCGGCGGCCACGGCGAGGCGCACCACGTCGCGCATGCTGCGCAGCCGCATGCCGTGGCTGGCCTCGGCGAACCGGCGTACGACCGCCCGCCGTTGGCTCTCCTCGCCGGACATCCCGGGCAGCGTCGCGACCAGGTCCTCGGCGGTCTGCTGACGGGCCGTCAGGTCCGGCTCGGGGATCGCGGTGATCCGCAGCGTGTGGTTGCCGGTGGCGAACCACGACGGCAGGTCGTGCTCGCGGTCGAGCACCCAGAAGACGGTGTGGTAGCCGGCACCGACCGGCGTCGCCCGGTAGGCCAGCCGGTCGGCGGTGGCCAGCAGGAGCCGCTCCTCCGGGGAGAGTAGTTCGCCGGTGAAGAGCCGGGCCGCGTCGACCAGGACCAGCGCCACGGGCGGGCCGGCCGCGCGCCGTCGGGGCACGTCCACCACGGCGGTGATCAGGTCCCGCACCTGGGCCAGGTGCAGCGGGCGGTTCGGCTCGACGTCGGCCTCCCGCAGCGCGGCCTGCGCGGCGGCCGCGCCGTCGTCGGGCCGGTGCGCGGCGATCTCCACGCCGACCCCGCTGGAGTACGTCAGCAGCGCGGCGTACCCCCGGGCCTGCGCGACGCTCCACAGCGCGTCGACCAGGCCCATGAACCGCACCGCGCCCCCCCGTTGCGGGTCCGGCAGCCGGTAGAGGTCACGGACGTTGCCGGTGAGCAGGATCTGCGGGTGCGCGCAGAGCGCCAGGCTCACCTCGCGCAGCCACGCCGGTTGCTGCGGCACGTCGTCGACGGTGGGCACGCTCGTCGCGGGTGTGGTCATCTCTCCTGCTTCCTCTGCTGCTGCCCGGCGGCGCCGGAGGACCGGGCCGGGATCACCTCGTCGGCGACGACCTGGACCGCCCGCTGGCCGGGGTCGACCTGCCCGAACTGGTCGATGGGGATGCCGTTGCGGCGGACCCGCCGCTTGAGCACCTCGTAGTCGTCGCAGAACTTCCGCTCCGCGGCGGCGTCGTCCGACCGGTCGGCCGGCGTGCCGCCGCCGCGCACGACCTGGGTACGCAGCACCGGGCTGTCGTGGTCGAGCAGCACCTTGACGCCGTAGCCCCGGTCACCGTCCATCGCCGCGTAGGCCACCCCGGTGCCGGCCAGGGCGGTGTCGAAGCCCTCGTCGACCCGGTAGCCGAGATCGGTCAGCCCGACCCGGACCGCGTCGGCCACGGCCTTGCGTCGGCGGGCCCGGTCGGCCTGCCCGACCACCTCGTCGGCGGCGGCCCGCAGCCCGTCGGGAACCCGGTCGGCGCGTTCGGCGACGAGCCGGGCCACCTGCTCGCGCAGCCGCGCGGCGGCCGCACCGGGCACCGTCTCCAGCGGGGCCGCCAGCGCCGTCAGGTCCCGGCGGGCGAGCGCGATCCGCTCCTCGACGCGCCGCTGGGCGCGGACCCGGTGCTCCAGGTCCCGCAGCAGCAACTGGGCGCGGCTGGCCGGCGCCCCCGAGGCGATCTCCGCGACGGCGGCGACGCACGGCGCCCGGACGTCGTCCGGGGCGGTGGCGGGCAGCCGGGAGAGCAGTTCCGCGGCGCGGGCGGCGCGGACCCGGCGGCGCTCCTGCGCCCCGGTGTCCGGCGGCGGCGCGGCCGGCGGGGCCGGCTCGGCGACCGTGCGGTCGTCCCACCGGCGGCGGGTGGTCGACGCCGGGGCCGTCCCGGTCGTCGCGGGGGCGGCCAGCAGGCCACCGATGTCCTCCTGCGCGGCCGCGCGCACCTGCTCGCGCAGCCGCTCCCGCTCGCGCTCGACCAGCAGGGAAACCTCGGCGGTGGCCGAGGCGATCCGGTCGGGGGAGTGGCCGGGTCGAGCCCGCGCGCCGGCGGCGACCCGGCCGATCCGCCTGCCGTAGACCGACCGGTAGGCGTCGGCCTCGGCCCGCAGCGCCTCCAGCTCGCCCCGGGCCTGGACGAACTGCTGCCACTGGGCCCGCTGCTCGCGGGCGAGGCGCTCGGCCGGCGTCTCCACCACGTACCGGGCACCGGTGATTCCACTCATCGCGGGCTCCTCACAGGACCCACCACACCTGGGTGGGGTCGGGCAGGAACGGCACCGTCCACTGTTTCCAGACGTACGCCGGTTGCAGCAGGTAGAGGCCGACCACCAGGGCGATCACCGTGACGCGGACGGCGCGGGGCACCGGCCCCGACAGCCGGCCGCTCTCGACCCGGTGGGCCCGGGTGGCCTGCCGGCGGCCCAGCCAGACCGCCAGCAGCAGCCCGCCCGCCGCCACGTACGGGTAGGACTGCCCGTACGTGGCGGCCACCTCGGTCAGCCCGGCCCGCACGCCGGTGTCGAGGACCACGGGGAACTGCAGGAACATCGCGTACGAGCTGTCGTCGACGGTGAGCAGCCCCCACACCAGCGCGCCGGCGATCCAGCAGAGCCAGCGCGCCCGGCGCAGCCCGACCTCGGCGGTGGCCGGGCAGATCACCAGGCAGGCCAGCACCAGGAGCAGGGGCAGCGCGACGGAGGTCTGCACGTCCACCACGAGGGCGAGCATCGCCTCCGGGCGCAGTTGGGCGTCGGGGAAGACGACGACGGTCCACAACGCGCCCGCCGCGAACGTGGTCAGGTACCCGATCGCGACCACGACCAGGTAGTTCAGCGCGTCCCGCCCGGCGTTGCGCAGCGGCGTCGACCAGTCGACCGTCCGCCCTCCGGCGCGGGCGGCGCGCTCGTTGCGTGCCCGCTGTCGCTCCTGCGCGACCTGCGCCCGCTCCTCGGCCACCCGGGCGGTCGCCAGCGGGACCAGCCCGGTGGCGAGCGCGCCGGCCGCGAGCTGCGGGTCGTCGGCGAGGGCGCCGGCCTCCTTCCGGAGCTGGTCCCACCAGGGGCAGCGCCGGGCCACGGCCTGCTTGCGCAGCGCCGTGCGCGACTGCTCACGGTGGTCGGGGTCGACGAGCAGCCACAGCGCGGCGGCCCGCGCGACCGGCAGCGCCCGGTCGAGCTCCGGCCCCACCTCGCGCGGCCAGCCCCGCGTGGTGTCCGACTCCAACTCGGCGCGGATCCGCTCGGCCCGGCCGGTGACGAGCGCGGTGACCCGGTCGAGCCGTTCGGCGGTGTCATCGAGGACGGCGCAGGGACCGGGGCAGGTGTCGTGGGCCCGGCAGCGGTGCCGGGCCAGGGCCCGCAGCAGCTGGGCGTCGAGGCGGGCCAGCAGCGCGGTCGCGTCCGCGTCGCCCCCGGCGGCCCGGGCGGACAACGCGGCCAGGCCCGGCGCGTCGGCACGCACGCCCTCCACGGCGGGGACCAGCTCCGGCGCGAGGTGGGAGACCAGGCGGGTCACCCGGGCGGCCGCGTCGTCGCGCCCCGTGGTCTTCGACTTCATCAGGTTGACCGGCAGGTTGACGTCGGGGAAGTTGTCCCGTAGCCAGTCGTCGAGGTCGAGCTGGCTGCCCCGGCGCAGGAACAGCTCGACACCGGCCCGCCAGTTCTCGGACATCGCCACCCCCACGTCCTGCGGCGAGCGGCAGAGCCGGCCGGCCAGCTCGAACGGGGGCACCGGCCGCGCGACGGGCTCCGGGTCGGGGTCGTCCACGGCGGGGGTCTCGCCGGCGAGCCAGTCGCGGACCTGCGCCGCGCCCCACCGCCGGTCGGGGGCCCGGGTCAGCAGGCCCCGGCAGAGCAGCAGCCACCCGGGGTCGGTGACCCCGCTGAGGTCCACGCCGTGGGTGGCGATGTGCGCGAAGATGGTCCGCTCGTTGGCGGCCGCTCCTCCCACGCCGCTGTTCGGGTTGCGGCCGGTGAGCAGCTCGACGACCAGCACGCCGAGGGACCACCAGTCCTGCGCGGGCTCCTGGCTCTTCTGCCACCACGTCTCCGGTGCCTGGTAGGCGGGGGTGCCCGCCCGGCCGGTGGTGCGTCGGGTGGCGCGCAGCTCGGCGACCAGGCCGAAGTCGCAGAGCACCAGCTCCAGCGGGTCGAGGCTGCGGACCAGGACGTTCTCCGGCTTGATGTCGCGGTGGGCGATGCCGGTGGCGTCGCCGTGGTGCAGCTCACCGTGCAGGTAGGCCAGGGCGGCGGTGACCTCCTCCACGACCCGGCGGACCTGCTCCGGCGGGAGCGACCCGCCCCGTCCGGCGGCCAGCTCGGCGAGGGAGCCGTGCGGCAGGTACTCCAGGACCTCCCAGCTGGTGGCGGTGCCGTACCGGTTGACCTCGGTGCCGTAGTCGATCATCCGGACCACGTGGCGCTCGTCGGCGGTGCGCAGCGCGGCGAGCAGCCGGGGGTCCGGGCGGATGGAGGTGGGGTAGACCTTCGCGACCCGCTGGCTGCCGGTCTCCCGCTCCTCGACCAGCATCACCAGGTGCGCCTCGCCCCCGGTGGCCAGGTGCCGCACCGGGTCGAAGCGGGCCGACACCCCCCGGGGAAGGCCGCCGTCGTCGCCGCCGGTCGCCGGGGCCGCCGGGGTGTGCCCGGCGGGCTCCCGGGTGGTGGCCGGGGCGGTGTCGCCCGGCGGGTCGGCGGTGGTGGGCGGGGCGATGTTGCCATTCGGGTCGGCGGTGGTGGGCGGGGTGTGCCGCCCGCCGCCCTCGCGTCGGGTCGGGACGTCGCTCATGCCGCCTCCTCGTCGAGCGCCGTGTTGAGCGCCCGTTCCTCGACCGCGGCCAGCCGCTCGACCGCGCGGCGGTAGCGCTCGCGCGCCGGCAGGTGTTCCGGGGCGCTGAGGCCGACCAGGTCCCGTTCCAACGCCGCCGAGAGCAGCACGGCCCGCCCCGACTCCAGGGCGACGACGGCGTCGGGCAGCCGCCGACGGCGGGTCAGGGCGTACGCGGCCCGGCCGAGCAGCCCCGAGGTGCGCCGGCGCAGGGCCAGCTCGCCGTAGGCGCGGCTGAGCTGAGCCCGGGCCAGTTGGTTGAGCCGGCGCAGGGTGAGCAGGTACGCCTCCGCCGCGTCGGCCATCCGCCCGTGCCGCAACGACCACTCCGCCCAGAGCAGGGCGGTGTCGTACGCCCACATCGGGCTCAGCTCCCCGACCAGCGCCGTCGCCCGGCGGGACTCGTCCGCCGCGTGCAGCAGGTCCTCCGTCGTGCCGGTCATCTCGGCCCGGACGTGCAGCATCGCGGCGACCCGGGAGGTGCCCACCGCGTACTGCAGGGAACCGGGCCGGAACCGGTCGCGGTGCATGGTGACGATGCCCACCGCCTCCTCGACCTCGTCCGGGTCGCGGGTGAGCGTGGCGTGGGCGATCAGCGCCTCGGCGAGTTGGTTGCGGGCGGCCTGGCGCAGCGCCGGGCTGAGGTCGCCGCCGTCGCTGGTGCCCAGCCGCAGCAACCGGACCGCCTCGTCGAGCACCTGCGGGTCGGGTCGCTGCGGGCGGTAGCTGTCCAGTTTGCAGCCACCCAGCACCAGCCGGGCGCGGTCGGAGTCGCCGCCCAGGCCGAGCGCCTCGGTCGCCAACTCCTCGGCCCGCCGCCGGTCCGATCCCGCCGACGGGTCGTCGGAGAGCGCCTTGGTCCTGGCCCGCAGCTGGTAGCACTGCGCCAGGGTGGTCAGCTGGCTCGACGGGTCGGGCTCGTGGCGGGCCGGGTCGGCGCGCTCGGCCTCCAGCGCGGTGATCTGCGCGTCGAGCGCCTGAACGTCGCCGGAGTAGCCGAACCGCCCCCCGCTGCGGATCGCGCCGGTCGTGGTCGCCAGCATCGAGGTCAGGCCCGGGAACGGGGCGTCCTCCCCGATCGAGGCCGTCTCGGCCAGGGTCAGCGGGTCGTCCGCCTCGCCCATGACCAGGCCCCGGTGCAGCCGGCGCACCCCGCCGACCATGCCCGCCGTGTACGCCAGCTCCGGCGAGAGCCGTTCTACCTCGGCCAGCAGCGCGCCGACCCGATCCTCCGTACCCTCGTCGGCGCTGTCGACCGCGGTGAGCCGGCTGGTGTCCGCCATCGCCAGCTGGAGCCGCACTATCGCCGCCACGGCGGCCAGCAGCTCCGCGTGCTGCGGGTTCAGTCGGTCCCGGGCGGCCTCGGCGTCGAAGACGGGCATGGCCCGTTCGACCCGCTCGATCGCGTCGCTCAGGTCCGCCTCGCGCCGGTGGCGCAGGTACCGGGGCAGCAGCGTGAGGCCGATCATGACGTCGATCGCCGCGTGCTCCCCTCCGCCCGGACGCAGCGCCTTCTGCGTGGCGGTGAGGGCGCCGAGCGCCTCCTCCTCGTCGCCGGGTCGGCTGCGGATGGCGAGCAGCATCGCCAGCCGCAGCGCGACCGCCCGCGCCTCGGGCCGGGCGGCCGGCACCAGCTCCCGGGCCGCGCCCAGGGCGGCGATCCCGTCGTCCAGGTCGGCGGCGGAATTGGTGCACAGGAATCGGCCCTGGAATGCGTCGCAAAGCTTCCAGAGCAACCCGAGCCGCTCGGCGGCGGAACGGCTTCCGGCGGCCGCAAGTTGATCTTTTGCGGCGCGCACCGCGGCATCGACCTGATGGCAGGGAATGAACCCCATCGCTTTCAGCATGAATCATCCGAACGGTTGGCATGAGAAGGGGGGTGCCGATTCGGCCGTGCCAGCGTCGCAGCCCACTATTCGTTGAGTCAATGCCTTTGCGGAGATTGCGCGAAGAAGTCCTCCGGCGGACCCGACGAGGCAGCCGTGTCCGCCGATATGCCGACTGTCCGGGGCGGGCCCACCGTGGGATGGTCGGTGCGTGGTGCAAACAGATGTGCCGACGTACGGGAAAGCCGCCCAGCGGGTGGACGTCCTGCTGATCTGGGCCGCCGGCTGCCTGCGGGCGGTGCAGCTCGCGGTCTGGCTGCCGGTGCCGCTGATCGGCGGCCTGCGGATGTACCGGCTACCGGGCCTGGTCCTCGCCGGTTACCTGCTGACGGTGGCCTGGGCCGCGCTGTTCTTCCTCCGGGCCGGGCGGGTGCGTCGGATGGACCACCGCTGGGTCTACGCCGACGTGCTGGTGGCGCTGCTCGGGCTCCTGCTGGTCCCCGCCGCCTGCGCCACCTCCTGCGCCACCGGTTGGCAGCACTTCGTCCTCCCGCCGGCGATGGGCGCCGCGATCGTGGTCGCCGGCTTCGCGCCGCGCTGGCCCGCGATCCTGGGTGTCGGGCTGCTCGTCGCCGGCTACCTGGTCGGTTCCTTCCGGGAACTGGCCGCCGGCCCGGACGGCTCGGGCTCGGTCATCGTCAACGCGGTGTCGCTGCTGGGCTTCGCGGTGCTGGCCGCCGTGGTCGCCGGCTACCTGCGCAGCAGCGCCGCCCAGTTGGACGACGCGACCGAGGCCGCGCTGGCCGCCGGGGCCCGGGAGGCCGCCGCCCAGGCCCGCTTCGACGAGCGCACCCGCCAGTACGACGCGCTGCACCGCACCGTGCTGACCACGCTGAGCATGATCGCCCGGGGCCGGCTCGACCACCGCCAGGACCAGGTGCGCGCGCTCGCCCAGCGCGACGCCGACTACCTGCGTGGGCTGGTGACCGCCGGCAGCGGCGGCCCGGCGGCCAACCTGGCGACCGCGCTGGCCGGGGTGGTGCGGGACAAGCAGGCGTTGGGCCTGCACGTCCACTCCCAGTTCCACGACCTCTCCGACCGCCTGCCCGAGGACGTCGAGCAGGCGCTCACCAACGCGGTCAGCGAGGCGCTGACCAACGTCACCAAACACGCCGGCACCGACGAGGCCTGGTTGACGGCGGTGGGCGGCGACGGCGGCGTGACCCTGCGCGTCGTCGACCGGGGACGCGGGTTCCGGCCCGAGACCACCGCCACCGGCCGGGGGCTGATGCGCGACCTGCGGCACGGCGTCATCGAAGTCGGCGGGCGGGTCGCCATCGACTCGGCACCGGAACAGGGAACGATGGTGGAGGTCTCATGGCGCCCATGATCGAGATCGGCGCGATCGACAACGACCAGATGCTGCTGGAGGGCATGTCCGCCTGGATGAGCCGGCTGCCGGACATCTCGCTCACGGCGCTGGCCGCCTCGGTCGACGGGTACCTGGCGATGCCGCAACGGCCGCAGATCGTCGTGCTCGACCTTAACCTGGAGAACTTCACCGACCCCGCGGAGAACGTCCGCCGCCTGGTCGCCGCCGGGCACACGGTCGTCGTCGTCTCGGTGATCCCGGACCCGGTGTACATCGCGGCGACCACGGAGGCGGGCGCCTCGGCGTACGTGCTCAAGGCCAACAACCTCGACGTCCTCGCCGGCGTGCTCAGGCAGGTCGCCGCCGGCGAGACGCCGACGACGACGGAGCATGCGTTCTGGCTCGGCCGCGACGCCCGCCGGGACCGGCCGCAACTGTCCACCCGGGAACGGGAGGTGCTCATCTCCTACGGCAGCGGGCGCACCCTGGAGGCGGTCGGCCGGGTGCTGGGGATAGCGCCGGGCACGGTGCGCACCTACCTGAGCCGGATCAGGGACAAGTACGCCCAGGCCGGCCGGCCGATCGAACACCGCGTGCAGTTTCTCGAACGCGCCCGGGAGGACGGATTCGGACGCGGTCGGTTGCCTCCGCCGTAGGACGAACACCGGCACCGGATCGTACGAATGGGCGACGCGGGTGGCCGCCGGCCGCCAAATCGCGGAAATCCGGTGCCCATTCGGGTGCCGCCGCGCACCGGACGGCCTTTCCTGAAAACGCGGTGAATAACTGTCTGGAGGCCGACACGAACAATTCCCGATCGGTGACTAGAGTCGGTCGGACCCGGACGGTCCACGCGGAAATTCCCCTTCTCGTCCCAGTGCCGCCGGTGGCCTGATGCTGGCCGGAAACGGTTGGCGGGCCGCATCCCCACCCCGGAGGAAATTGTGCCGACACAGAGCACGGATACCGCGGCGCAGACCCGTGCGCGGGCCGACCGGCTGCTCGGCGCGGTCGTCGACGTGCTGCCGCCCGGCCCGCACGCCGACGCGGCCCGGGACGCCGCCGTCGCCGTCACGCGGGCCGCCGGGGCGCCGACCCGCGTGGCGCTGCTGGCCGAGGGCGGCGACGACCGGGTGGTCAGCCATCGGCTCTGGCAGCCGCTGCTCGGTGACGGCGCGCCGGCCGTCACCCCCGAGCGGTCCACCATCGGGTACGTCACGGCCGTGCGGCTGCGCGCCGTCGACGCCGGGCGGGCGGCCCTGCGTACCGTGTCGGTGTCGTTCCTCGACCGCGCGGAGATCGCGCGCTGCCGCGCCGACCTGGTGACGCGGTGGGGTGGGGCGCCCCCGACGACGGAGCCCACCGCCGACTGGGCCGACGCGCTCGCGGACGCCCGGCGGCGGTGGCCCGGCGCCGACCCGGTCACCCGGGCGGGCCTGACGGAACTCGTCGCGCTGTACCGGGCCGAGGTCTTCGCCGAGTACCTCCTCGGCGCCGAGGAGGTGCCGGCCCGGCTCGGCGCGGTACACCAGGCCACGATGCCGTTCCAGCGGGCCAGGGCCGGCGGTGGCGTCCCTGCCTTTCCCGACCCGGTCGCGCCGGGCCCCTACGCGCCCGGCACCGCACTCACCGAGGGCGTCCTGCACCGGATCCTCCCGGTGGTCCGCCGCGTCACGGTCGAGGTGGAGGTGCCGCAGTCGCACTGGCCGCTGGCCGACGAACCCGTCGAGCTCGTCGACCTGCCGGTGCTCGACCCGCGCGTGCGTACCGGCCGGGCCGTGCGGCTCAGCGACGGGGAACTGGCCGCGGCCACCGCCGTGGTGCTGTTGCCCGGCCCCCGGCGGGAGGCGGAGCGGGCCGTCCAGGCCTTCCCGGAGCTGACGGTGCTGACCGGCCCGCCGAGCGCGACCCTGCTGGCCGGCCGGCTCGCCCTCGACCGCGTCGACGAACTGCGCGCCGCCGTCCTCGGCGTCGGCCGACAGGCCGGTCGCGCCGCCCGCGCCGCCCGCGCCCACGCCGCCCATCTGGGCCTGCGCCGGGTGCTGCGCGACACCGTCGCGGCGCTGGACCGGGAGCCCGCCGTCGCCCCGCCGCCGCCGGCCGCCGAGGGACGGCTGCGTGACCTGGTGGGCCGCGTCGGCGCCGAACTGTCGGCGCTGATCGACGACGTGGCACGCGGCGTGGCCGGCCCCGACGCCCGGCTCGCCGGGGACGCGTCGCCGCAGGAGGCGCTGACCCGGCGGGTGGTGGTCCGGGTCCACTCCTGGCCGCAGTGGGCGATGCTCCTCGCCGCCCTCGACGAACAGGTGCTGCAGCCCGGTGCCGGCTTCGACCGCGAGGAGCTGCCCGTCCGGCCCGATGCCTTCGAGGCGCGCTTCCGCGCCACCCTGCGGGAGGTGCCGGCCATGGTCGCCGAGGTCGTCGACGCGACGGTCGGGGCGTGGCAGCAACGGTGGTCCACCCGGCTCACCCCGCTGCGGACCGCGCTGCTCGACGACGTCGAGCCGGCACGCGAGCGACTGGCCCGGGAGGGTGCCGACGCGGTGCTGGGCCGCCTGCGGCGGGCGGTGCAGCCGGAGTGGCTGACCCGGGTGGGCCCACCGGCCGCCGTGGCGCCCCTCGACGCCGAGGCCGCGCGGGCGGCCTTCCCGCTGGCGCCGGACCGGCTCCTGCCCTGGCACGACCCGCACGGGCACGGGCGGCACCAGATGACCGTCATGCGGTTGCGCCGGGAGCTGGTCGAGGCCGTGCGTCGGCTGGCGATCGAAGGCCTCGCCGTCGAGCAGGTACGTCGGGTCGACGCCCTCCGGCGCGAGCTGCGTGAGCTGCGCGACGCGCTGCCCCGCACCGACGCGGAGATCCGGGTGCTGACCGGCGTCGAGCGGCTGCCGGATCCGGACCCTCCGCAGCTGCTCGCGCGGCGGATCGAGGCCCTCCTCGACGACGACGACCACTGGCCCCGCGCCGACGAGGAGGGCAGATGACGACCGAGGACCCCCGGACGCCCGGTGCCGACCGGCAGATCCGGCCGGGGCGGCGTGACTTCCCCGACCGGCACGGCGGTCTGGCCGCGGTCGACTTCGGCACCACCAACTCCACGGTCACGCTCTACGACCCGTACCGGCCGCCGCCGCAACTGCCGATGCCGACCGACCAGCGGGCGGCGCTGTGCCGGGAGACCGTCGCCCTGCTGCGCGCCGAGCCCGCCGGGCACGACCTCGCCGGGCCCCGCGCCGCCCAGAGCCGCGCCGAATGGCTCAGCCTGCGCGACCGGATCGCCACCACTATGGCCGGCGTCGGGGCCCGCGACCTGGCCGAGGCCCTCGAGGCCGACGAGGCGGCCGGGGGGACGCTGCTCTACCGGGTGCTGCTGGCGCTGGACCTGGCGCAGCCCGGCGGCACCGCGCCGTTCGCGGCGTGGCTGGCCGACCGGCTGCACCGCTGCTACGACATCGCCTTCGACACCCCGGCCCTGGAGCACCACTGCCTGTTCCCGGTGCGGTTGGACAGCGCGATCGAGGCGGAGGAGGTGCCGAGCCGGCTCGACGTCGTGGCCGTCGACCCGCGACTGCGCGTCCGCCTGGGGCTGCCCCTGGGCGACGGCGTCCCGCTCGCCTCCGTACGCGGCCTCAAGCACCACCTCGACGAGCCCGACTTCCGGGTCGGGCTGCGCGACGACCACCGCTCGGTCGACCTGGAGGCGCTGCTCGGCGGCGCCCTCGGGTTCCTGCTCGACTGCACCGACGAGTTCACCCGGACCCACCCCGACCGGTTGGAGAACGGCCACGTCGACCAGGTGGTGGCCACCTACCCGACCATGGCCCCGCCGTCGGCCCGCCAACGCCTGGCGCGCGTGCTGACCGAGGTGCTCGGCGTCGGCGAGGCGGACCTGCGCTACGACGAGGCGATCTCCGCCGCGCTCTTCTTCCTCATGCGCGACCTCGGCGCGCACTACGCCATCGGGATCGAGGCGCTGCGCGCCCGGTTCCGCCCGGTGCCCGGCCGCTCGCGGCAGTGGATCGAGAACAACCTGGTCATCGACATCGGCGGTGGCACCACGGACATCGCGCTCGTCACCATCGACCTGCGCGACGAGACGCCGGAGCTGCCCGGCGCGGGGCCCGGCACCACCGGCCGTTTCTACCGGTTGCTGCCCCGGCTGCGGGGCACCAGCGGACGGGCCCGGCGCGGCGGCGACTTCCTGACCCTGCAGGTCTTCCACCTGCTCAAGGCGCTCATCGCCGACCACCTCCTCAGCACCGATTACCCCGACACCGGTCGGCTCGACGACGCCGAGACCTGGCGGGAGTGGCAGCACGCCGTGACCGCCCAGCTCGACGCGTCGTGCTGCGGCGAGGAGGGCCGGTACGTGCCCGGCAGGCTCGTCCGTCAGGCCCTGACGGCGCTGCGCCGGGACACCTCGGTCGCGCAGGGCGCTGCGGGGCGACGGTTGCGGGACAACGTGGAGCGGGTCGTGGGCACCCGCACCGTCGGCGCCGCCCCGGGTGGCCTGCCGGACCAACGCCAGCGGGCCTTCGGCGACCTCTGGAACCTGGCCGAGCGGGCAAAGATCACCATTGCGCCGGGCCGGCCCTTCCGGCTCACCGCCGACGTGGTGCAGGACATCGTCAGCTTCGCCGGTGGGGTACCGGCGAAGCTGCCCCCGACCGTCGGCAGCGGGCCGCTGGAGCTGTCCTACGAGGACTTCGCCGAGGTGACCGAACCGATGCTGGTGGAGGTCTGCCGGTTGGCGGCCGGCCTGGCCCGCGCCCGGCTGGGGCCCGGCGAGCGGCTCGACCGGGTCATCCTCACCGGCAAGGCCAGTCAGCTCGCGCTCGCCGCCGAGGTGGCGGCGCGGGAGTTGGCCGCCGGCGACCGGCGGGGCGAGCCGCCCGTACGGGTGGTGGTGGAGCGGACGTACGCGAAGAACGCGGCCTCGATGGGGGCGGCCTGGGCGGCGTCGCTGGGCTCCCTGGGCGCGCCCGTGGCCGACGAGGAGTTGCTGCGGCAGGGCGCCACCGAGGTCGCCATCGAGGTCGAGAACATGCTGCTGGAGCTGCCCTGCGCCCTGAGCGTGCAGGGCCGCGCCGACCAGCACCGGGTGCTCCTGCCGGCGGGCACCCCGCTGCGGGAGCAGGCCGACGGCCGGCTGCGCGCCTTCGCCACGATCGGGCCGCTGGGCGATCGCTGCATCGTGCGGCGTGAGGTCGACGGCGGGCAGCCCGTGCCGTGGGGGGTGTTCAGGTGGAGCGAGCTGGACTCCCGGCCGGCGGCGACGCAGCCGGCCCGGCGGCTCGACCGTCAGGTCTGGCCGCGACGGATCCGGGCCGGCGTCGAGGTCGACGGCGGGCTGAACCTGGACCTGCTGCTGTGGCGGGGGGACCGGCCGTACCTGCGGGTGGACCGCGCGCAGCCGGCCCGGCGGCTGCCGGCGGAGCTGCTCGGCGTCGGCGTCGGCGACGTTGACGGCGTCGGCGTCGGCGACGTTGACGGCGTCGGCATCGACGCGACGGTCCTCGCCGACCGGCTCTACGTCGTCGGGGCGGCGACGCGCCGGCCGCAACCGGCGCTGGGCGCCGCCGACGGGTCGGCGGGCCCGACCCGGGAGACGTTCGTCGACGAGCGCGGCGAGCCCCGCGCCGGTGTGCTCGGCGGGGCCGTGCTGCCGCCGCCCGACGACGCGGGGCAGTGGAGCCTGCTGTTCCGGGCAGACGACGACCGTCACCACCGGATCGGCACCCTCTCGGCGGTGCCCGGCACCCGGGCGCCGCACGTGTTGAGCCTGGACGCCGACGGTGCCGTCCGGGTGCATGCGGGCGACCCGCCGCTGTGGACCGCCGAGGACCCGGTGGAGATCGAGCAGCGGCCGGGGCTGGTGTTCCGGGTGCGGCTCGGCGTGCCGCGGGTGGACGTCGACGACCACGACGACCCCTTCGACGGGACGCACTGATGGAGCGCGGATCGGACTTCTCCGGGGTGCCCTTCGAGGAACTGCTCGCCGCGGTCCTGGTCGGCGACGGTCGGCTCTGCGCCGCGCTGCGCGACCAGGTGACCAGGCTCGGCGGGGTGATGCAGGCGGAGCTGATCGCGGCCGAGCTGGACCGGGCCCGGGGCACCGCTCCCGGCGAGGAGGAGGACAGGATGCGGCAGCGGATCGCCGAGCTGTACCGCCGGGTGGCGTCGCACCTGCGCCGGCACCCACCGGAGGCCGTCGGGCGGAGCCCGGTCGGGCCGGCCCCGAGCGGGCGGGAGCCGCTGCGGCCCGCCGCCGCCCCGGCCGCCCCGGCGGTCCAGGTGGTCCCCCCGGCTTCGGGGGCCCCACCGGCCCAGGTCCCACCGGCCCAGGTCCCACCGGCTTCGCCCGCCCCGCCGGCCTCACCGGCCCCGCCGGCCTCACCGGCCCCGCCGGCCCAGGCCGTGCCGCCGGCTCAGGGGGTCCCGCCGGCTTCGGTCGTCCCGCCGGCTCGGGCCGGCCTGGCCGCGCCAGCGGCAGACCCCGGGGCTCGGGACCGCGAGGGCGCAGGGCCGGTCGGCGGGGCCGGCGGCGCCCGGCCCCCGACGGTCGCGAGGGCGGGCGGAGGGGCCTGGGCCGGCGAGCCGCGCCCGGTCGTCCAGGAGACCGGCTGGCAGATACGCCGGGCCATGGAGCAGGTCTTCGCCGACTTCGCCGAGGCGGCGGAGGTACGCGCCTGGACCGGCGACCAGCACCCGGCCGAGGCGGACGACCTCGCCGACCGGTGGACGGCGTTCCACCTGCGCCTGCTGCGCCTGCCGGCGGAGGTGGAGTCGCGCTGGCGGCGGCGGATGGCGGCCGCCGCGCCGCCGGCCTGGCAGCAACCGGGCGAGGCGTGGCAGCGGCTTCCCACGCCCCGGGCGCTGGGCGGCCGGATCCTCGTGCCGGCCTGCGGTCCGCGCGCCGGCGTCCTGGCCGAACCGTCGGCGGCGTACGAGGACGGCGTCGCCCGACGCCCGGCCTCGCCCACGTCCGCCCTCGCCACCGCCCTGGCGGGGCAGATGGCCTGGTTGGCCCGGACGGACCCGGCGGTCTTCAGTGCCCGGACCGCCCGGCTGGTGTCGTTGCGGGAGCGCGACGAACTCGCCGCCTACGAAGCGCTGCTCGCCGAGCGGTCGGCGAGGTTCTCCGAGGCGATCGACGGCAACTACCGGGACCACTGCGTCGTGCGCGCCGCCCAGCTCGCCGAGGGACTGCGGCTGGTGGTGCACCGCCCGCTGGTCGCGCCCGACAGCTGGTGGGGCCGGGCCCGGGCGGAGGCCCTGATCCTGGTGGGGCGGGTCAGGCACGAACACGCCCCGCACGTGCAGGTCGTCGAGGTCGCCGGCCGGTACGCCGAGGTGAGCAAGGAGGGCCTGACCGTCGGGCGCGAGGACGTCCGGCTCCAGGCCCGCCCCGAGGACGACGGCCAGGTCCTGGACTGCCTCCGGCCGTACCTGCGCTCCCCGGAGATCGACCAGAAGCCCGGCCGGGTCGTCTACGGCGCCATCCGCTGAAGGAGGAGTCCCATGGTGCTCAGCCGCACACTCCGTTCCGTGCTGATCCTCTGCCTGCTGGCGTTGCCGTCCGCCGTCGGCGCGCAGGCCCGTGCCGCGTCCGTCACCGGGCAGGCGGGCCTGCCCGAGGTCCTGCGTGGGCTACGCGTGGACACCCTGCCCGCCGACTACGTCGTGCTCTTCGACGTCTCGTCGTCCATGCAGGACGGGCCCCGTGACCTCTACGCCGCCGCCCGGGCGGCGCTGCGCCCGCTGCTGGGCGAGCTGGCCCCGGTCGACCGGCTGCACCTGATCGCCTTCGCCGAGCGGCCCGACCCCGTCTTCAGCGGGGTCGTCGGCGCGGGCGGCGCGGGGGTGCTGAACCGGCTGCCACCCCGAGCGGAGGGGCGCAAGACCGACATCGGCGCGGCGATCGACGCGGCGTTGAGGATCATCGAGGAGCCCGGCAACACGGACCCGGCGACGGTGATCCTGCTCACCGACGGCCTGCAGGACCCGCCCGCGGACTCGACGTTCGCCCGCTCCGGCCGGGCGGCCTTCGACGCCATGCGCCGCCGGGCGCGGGCGGTGGAGGAGCGCCGGTCGGTGCGGGCCCTCGGCCTGCCGTTGACCGGGCGGACCGACGTGCGCCTGCTGGACGAGGTCTTCGACGACACGGTGCTGATGGACCTGCCCCCGGGCCAGGTGGGCGCCTACCTCGACCGGGTGCGGGACCGGATCGCCGTGGAGAAGGCCCGGGCGTACGTCTCCCGCGACGCGCTCGACGTCACCATCGCCCTGGAGCCGGCCTCGGTCGTCGTGCGGGACGAGCCGGTGGAGCTGGTGGCCCGGCTCCGTAGCACCGCCGCCCGGGTGCCGATGACGGTCAGCGGGCTCGCCGTCGAGGTCGACGGCGTGCGGCTCACCGGGACGGTCACGCCCGCGGAGGTCGGGTTGGACCCGTCCGCGCCCGAGCGGCAGGTCAGGATCCGGCTCGAGCCGCAGGCGCTGTCGGGCAGGTGGGTCGGCGGCGAGCGGAGCACCGGCGGGACGGCCCGGCTGGTGGGCACCGTCGACTCGCCGTGGCGGGACGTGATCGATCGCGACCTGGGCCTGGAGTTCGCCCCGCACCCGGTGGCCGGGACGGCGTCGACGTCCCGCACGGCGACCGGGATCCCCGTCTGGCTGGTGGTCCTGGCGGGGCTCGCGCTGGCGGCGCTGGTCGCGTTCCTGGTCGTGCTGCTGCGGCGGCGCTGGAAGTCCATGGGCGGGGGACACCTGCTGGTCGCCGAGCCGGGCGGGGTCGCGCCGTACCGGCAGTTGCTCTCCGGCCGCAGGGTGCGCTTCCCGGCGGCGCAGGGCAGGGGCGGCGCGCAGGGCACGGGCACGGTGCGGGCCCGACGACGGCGTCGCGCGGTGGGCGGCGGCACCGAGCTGGTGCTGCACGTCGACTTCCGCCGCGCCGGCCGGCGGCACCGCGTGCTCTGCCCGCCTCGGCAGCCGGTGTCGGCGGCCGACGGAACCATCTTCACCTACCAACCCTGACCCAGCCTCACGGCGGACATGGAGGACAGTGTGCTTCCCGCATTGGTGATCGGGCTCGGCGGCACCGGAAGCGCCGCCGCGGCCCACCTGAAGTACCGGCTCGCCACCGAGCAGCGCTGGCAGGACCTGCGACACGATCCGGGCGCGCCCGAGCGGGCGGAGGGGCACGTGCACGACTGGCCCGTCCTGCTGCGCGCCCTCGACGTGGACCGCCGTACCCGCCCCCGGGTGGACGGCATGAGCCTGGACGTGGACACCGAGGACCTCTACCTGGACGGCTCGATCGGTTCGATGATCAACAAGATCCGGCAGGGGCGGGAGGTCGCCGAGCAGTTCTACCCCACGGTGGTGCCGTGGTTCGGTCCGCAGGACGCCCGCCAGATCCGCGACGACGAGGCCCTCTCCTTCCTGGTCGAGGGCGCCGGGCAGATCCGCTCGTTCGGACGGCTGTCGTTCTTCTCCGACGTGCTGGGGGCGACGCCGGTGATGAAGCGGCTGGAGGACGCGCTCGACCAGCTCATCCAGAAAAACGCGGACAGCACGCCGAACATCTACGTGGTGAGTTCGACGGCGGGCGGCACCGGCGCGGGCATCCTGCTCGACGTCCTGGCGTACCTGCAGCAACTGCGCCAAGCGCAGGACGCGAAGTTCTCGGTGACGCTGTTCTGCGTGCTTTCCGGAGCGTTCCGGCGCAGCCTGGAGGGGCCGCAGCGGGCCCGCAGCGAGGCCAACGGCTACGCGCTGCTGCGCGAGCTGGACCGCCTGATGTACGCCGACCGCGCGCATCCGGCGGAGTTCCGCTGGTCGCCGCGGAACCGGCACGAGATGACGGCGGCACCGGTGCAGTACGTCTACCTCGTCGACGGCCGGCGGTCGCGCTCGGCGGGCCGGCAGCTGCCGGCCTTCGACGCGGGGACCGTCTGCCCCGTCGCGGTGGCCGACGCCGTGTACGCGCACCTGCTGCCGACGGTCGGCCCGGCGTTCAGCAGTTACCGGGTCAACGCCAGGCCGTACACCCACGGCTCGTCGGACCTCTACTCCACCTTCGGCGTCTACCTGGTCGAGTACGCCTGGGAGCCGCTGATCCGTGGGCTGGTCAACCGGGTGGCCGCCGACGTGCTGGCCGGGCTGCCCCGCACCTTCACCGACCTCGGGCCGGAGGTCGACCAGTTCCTCGGCGGTGCCACCGACATGCCGGAGGCCGAGGGCGCCCAGCCGCCGCCGGTGCTCCAGGAGCTGGACAGCGACTCGGCCAGGGAGGGGCTGTTGACCCCCACCTCGACCTGGTTGACGACGGCCGGCGGCGGCCCCCGCCTGCCGGAGCTGCCCAACCTGCACCTGCCGTTCGAGGACATCGGGGCGATGCGCACCGAGCACCGGGGCCAGGTGGTCGTCGACGCGACCCAGGAGACGGTGCGGTTGTTCTGGGGTGAGGAGAACGTCCCGCTCACGCTGAGGACGCAGCAGCAGTGGCACCCGGTGGCCGATCATCACGCCCGGCGTAGCGATCACCAGTGGGGGCTCGCGCTGCGCGGCGCGGTGGCCCGGATCATGTCCCGCCGCGACGGCGGCCCCCGGGGCGGCCTGGCCTTCCTGGGCCAGGTGCAGCAGCGGCTCGACGTGTTCCGCGACCGGGTGGAGAACGCCCAGCGGGCGGACCCGGGCAGCGCCAAGGCCGTCCGGGACCGCGAGGAGCAGCGGGTACGCGAGGACAAGGGCCTCTTCCGGGGCCGGCACCAACTGACCTACCTGGCGGCCGAGCAGTCCCTGCTGACCGCCCGTCACCAGCAGGACTGCCAGCGCCGGACGCTGCTGATGCTGGAGCGGATGACGCAGACCGTGGCGCTGGTCCGCAAGGAGACGCAGGCCTGGGCCGACGCGGTGGACGACGCGGGCCGCGTCGTGCGCCTCGCCATGGAGGACGTCCAGAAGGAACGGCGGCAGGCCGAGCGATTCCCGTTGCGGCGGGTCCTGCCCCCGGTGGACGACCGCGACACCGAGGAGTGGCTCTACGACCGTTCGGTCGGGGCCGCCGACAGCTCCGGCCGGCGGCCCCGCCTCGACGCCGTGGGCGCCGCCCTGACCTGGCGGGTCGCCCTCGTCGGTGAGGTGCCGACGCTGGGCCTCGTCGCGGGGGCCGGCCCGGGGGCCCCGGCCGGTCCGGTCGACGCGGTGGTGGGGGCGCTGCGCGACGCGGCTCGCCCGCTCGTCGCGCCGCTGCGGCAGATGTCGGTCTTCGAACTGCTCGAGCGCCGCGGCGAGGCCGGCGACGAGCTGGGCCGGGAGCTGCTGGACGGCAGTGCCTGGCTGGTCAGCTACGACGACGAGGAGCACCGCCGGCTGGTGAACCTCTCCCGCACCGACGACGACGAGACCCAACAGCAGGTGTACGCCTTCGCCGCCCTGCCCTCGACCGACGCCCCCGGTGCCGGGCTGAGCCGCGAGCTCTGGAAGTTCCTGCGCCAGCAGCGGGTGAACCTCAACGACATCGTGCCCTCGAACGAGGCCGAGGAGCGACCGGCGACCGACAAGATCGTGCTCTTCGCCTCCCGGCACTCGCTTCGGTTGGCGGCCTTCGACGGCTTCAACGACCTGCGCAGGTCGTACGAGGAGCGCCGGGACACCCCGCCGTCGCCGCATGTGATCACCGAGGAGAAGAACGCGGCGGTGCTGGAGGCGCGTTCGGAGGAACTGGTCGGCGAGGGCGTCCTGGCCCGGCCGTTGGGCCGGGTCACCGGCGGGATGCTGCTGTTGTGTCGGGACGCCGACCTGCTGCACGCCGCGGCCGTGGCGCTGGCCAACGAGCGGTTGGCGCCGGTCTTCGCCGAGGACGGCGGCGACCAGGTCCTCGGCTGGCACACCCGCTCGCACCGTGGCGGGCAGAGCCAGCAGGTCGGCGAGGAGGCCCAGCTACGGCTGATCCTGCGCGACCTGGTGACGGGCCGCACGCGGCTTGCCGAGGTCCGTCGGGCGGCGGTCCTGGCGGCGGCCGACGAGGCGGTCCGCGACCTGGACTGGGAGTACGGCACCCGCCGCTTCTACGGTCTGCCCCCGACGTACCGGATCGAGCCGGAGCTGTGGCACCTGCTCACCGTCGCCGCGCACGTCGCGATCGACCGGCGGTCCTGACCGGTCCGGCCCTGACCGGGCGGGGCGGGGCGGTCGACTGATGGTGATCAGGACGCCATGGACGCTACGCGGGCGTTTTAAGGTCCATGGCGTCCTGATCATCATCTGCTCAGGCCGCTGGGGCGCGGCGCAATTCGGGCGGTGACGCAGGCCGTCGGGGTTCGGGAAGTCGCCGTCTCGGGCGGGGAGTCACCGTCTCGGGCGGAAGCCGCGGCCGCCCGCCGCCCGCCGCCCGCCGGGGGGTAAGCGGTGCCGCGCTCCGGGCCGGCGAGGCCGACGGGGAGCGCGGCGGGGAGCGCGTAGGCGCGGCCGCCCGGGGCGGGCCGGTCGATCGGCGGATGCCGCTGCCGTGACCCGTCACACATGCCAACGGGTGGATAGGGCGGGTGCGTGCGCACGCAGCTTGTTACCGTCGCTCGGTCGATCTGCGACATCCGCCAGCTTCACCAGGAGATGTGCTGTGAGTAGTCAACCCGCGGTGTCGAGCAGGATCGACGCCGCCGTACTCAAGATCGCCGGGGTCGTGGTCCTCGGCGCGATCATGTCGATCCTCGACGTCACGGTGGTCAGCGTCGCGCTGCCGACGTTCCAGACGGAGTTCGACGCGTCGTACGCCCGGGTCGCCTGGACGATGACGGCCTACACGCTGGCGCTGGCCACGGTGATCCCGCTGACCGGCTGGGCCGCCGACCGCTTCGGCACCAAGCGGCTCTACATGACGGCGCTGCTGCTGTTCACGCTCGGCTCGGGGCTCTGCGCCACCGCCGACTCGATCGGCCAGCTCATCGCCTACCGGGTGCTGCAGGGCCTCGGTGGCGGCATGCTCATGCCGCTCGGCATGACGATCATGACCAGGGCTGCCGGCCCCGAACGGATCGGCCGGCTGATGGCCGTGCTGGGCATCCCGATGCTGCTCGGCCCGATCGGCGGCCCGATCCTGGGTGGCTGGCTGATCGACGTGGCGAGCTGGCACTGGATCTTCCTGATCAACCTGCCGATCGGTGCCCTCTCGCTGGTCTACGCGCAGTGGGCGCTGCCGAAGGACGCCCCCGAGCCGTCCGAGTCGTTCGACTTCGTCGGGATGCTGATGCTCTCGCCGGGCCTGGCCCTCTTCCTGTACGGGGTGTCGTCGCTGCCCGAGACCGGCACGTTCGCCGACCGGAAGGTGTGGCTGCCGATGCTGGTCGGCGGCCTGCTGGTGATCGCCTTCGTGCTCTACTCGTTCAAGCCGAAGCACCCGCTGCTGGACCTGCGGCTGCTGCGCGACCGCAACCTCACCGTCGCCACCCTGACGCTGGCGGTCTTCACCGTCGCCTTCATGGGCGCCGGTCTGCTCTTCCCGAGCTACTTCCTGCAGGTGCGCGGCGAGTCGACGCTCGACGCCGGCCTGCTGATGGCGCCGCAGGGCATCGGCGCGATGGTCACCATGCCCATCGCCGGCATGCTGGCCGACCGGCTCCCGGTCGGCCGGACGGTGCCGTTCGCGCTGCTGCTGATCGTGGCCGGCTTCTTCGCCTTCACCCAGGTCGGCACCGACACGTCGTACCTGCTGCTCTGCGGTTCGCTCTTCGTGATGGGCCTCGGCATGGGCGGCACGATGATGCCGGTCATGACCTCGGCGCTCAAGACGCTGACGAACCACGAGGTGGCCCGGGGCTCGACGCTGCTGAACATTCTCCAGCAGATCGCCGGCTCGGTGGGCTCGGCGCTGATGTCGGTGATCCTGACCAACAAGCTGAACTCCTCGCCGGTCATCCCGGGGGCGGTCGACCCGAACACCGGTGCCCCGGTCACCGAGGCCGGTCTCGCGATCGCCGTGAAGCAGAACCCGGAGCTGGGTCAGGCGTTCCCGGTCGACCCGGGGATCCTTCAGCGGGGCCTGGACTTCGTGGCGAACTCGTTCGCCTCCACGTTCTGGGTGGGCTTCCTGCTGATGCTGCTGACCTTCGTCCCGGTGTTCTTCCTGCCGCGCCGTCGTCAGAAGTCCCACCTGCTCGACGACCAGCGCAGTGACGAGCCGGTCGCCCCGGTGCTGATCCACTGACGGCGTCCGAGTTCCGGGGCGCGGGTGGTGACGGGCGGCCCGGTGGCGGCATGAGGGGGCGGGCCATGCGGGCGCAGTCGGGTACGCGACGTCGGCGGTGGGCGGCGGCGGGGGCGATCACGGTCGTCCTCGGCGTCGCCACCCCGACCCCCGGCCCCGCGCTCGCCGGCCCGCCCGCCGCCTCCCCACCGGGCCAGGGCGCGGAGCCCGCATCGGGCCAGGGCGTCGGGCCCGCATCGGGCCAGGGCACCGAGCCCGCATCGGGCCAGGGCACCGGGCCCGCTTCGGGCCGGGGTGCCGGGTCTGCGGCCGTCGCGCCCGCGTCCGTCTGCCGGATCCGCGACGCCCGGCTCAACGAGATCTCCGGGCTGGTCGCCACGGAGGACGGGTACGTCGTGGTCAACGACGGGGCCGACGAGGCGTCCCGTCGCCGGATCTTCTTCCTCGACGCCGACTGCGCGGTGGTCCGCGCGGTGCGCTACCCGTCGCGCCCCCGCGACACCGAGGACCTGGGCGTCGGCGCGGACGGCACGGTCTGGGTCGCCGACACCGGCGACAACGACCGCTCCCGCGACACCGTCGCCCTGTGGCGACTCGCCCCCGGGGCGACCCGCCCGGTGCTGCACCGCCTGGCGTACCCCGACGGGCCGCACGACGCGGAGGCGCTGCTGGTCCCCGGCGACGGGCCGCCGGTGATCGTGACCAAGCAGGGCGGCGTGGCGGGGCTGTACCGGCCGACCGGGCCGCTGCGGCCCGGCGCGACGGTGCCGCTGGCCCGGGTGGGGCAGTTGCGACTGCCCGCCACCGGGACCCGCAACCCGTTCTTCTTCGTCGGCCGGGGCCTGGTCACCGGCGGCGCGACCGCCCCGGACGGCCGCCGGGTGGCGCTGCGAAGCTACGCCGACGCGTTCGAGTACGACGTCCCCGGCGGCGACGTGGTCGCGGCCCTGACCACCGGCACGCCCCGGGTCGTGGCGCTGCCCGACGAGCCCCAGGGCGAGTCGATCACCTATAGCCGCGACGGCCGCTCCCTGCTCACCGTCTCCGAGACCGCGAACGAGCCGCCGGGCACCCTGCCGGTCATCCTGCGCTACGCCCTGGCTCCGGGGCCGCCCACCGCCACACCCAGCCGGCGGCCCGACCCAGCGCCGGCCACCTCCCGCCCCGAGCCCAGCGACCGCGCCGCCGACGACACCGTCGACCGGGCGGCGCCGGGCACCGGCAGCCCCGACGCCGACCGCGCCGGCCCGGTCACCCTGGCCGTGGGCGCGGCGGGGGTGCTGCTGGGCCTGGTCGCCCTCGGGCTGCTGCTGCGCCGGAGCGGACGAGCACCGGGCCGACCCTGACCGCCAGGCCGTGACGCTGCTCCTCGTCAGGGCGTGACGATCCTGATGCCACGTCAGGGCGTGACGATCCTGATGCCCGGCGGCGTCGGGCCGTCCATGGCGGCCAGCGCGGCCGGCGCGGCGGCCAGGGGCAGGCGCTCGGTGACCAGGTCGCCGGGGCGCAACCGGCCGGACTCCACCAGGGCCAGCAGGTCGCCGTACGCGTGGGCCGCCATCCCGTGACTGCCCACGATCTCCAACTCGTACGCCACCACCCGGTCCATCGGCACGCTCACCCGCGCCGGGAGCAGCCCCACCTGCACGTGCCGGCCCCGGCGGCGCAGCCCCTCGACCGACGCGGTCAGCGTCGCCTGGCTGCCCAGGGCGTCGATCGACACGTGCGCCCCGCCGCCGGTCACGGCGGGGACGTCCACCGCCGCCGTCGCCGCGGCCAGCGTGACCGCCGCGCCGAAGCGCGCCGCCAGGGCCAGCGCCTCCGGTCGGACGTCGACGGCCACGACCCGGGCCCCGGCGGCGGCGGCGATCATGACGGCGGAGAGCCCGACGCCGCCGCAGCCGTGCACGACGACCCACTCCCCGGCGCGCACCCGCCCCTGGGCCAGCACCGCCCGGAACGCGGTGGCGAAGCGGCAGCCGAGCGCCGCGGCGGTGGGGAAGTCCACGGTGTCCGGCAGGCGGACCAGGTTGACCTGGGCGTGGTGCACGACGACCAGGTCGGCGAAGGACCCCCAGTGGGTGAACCCCGGTTGCCGCTGCCGGTGACAGACCTGGTGGTCCCCGGCGAGGCAGGCGGGGCAGGTGCCGCAGGCGCAGACGAACGGGGCGGTCACCCGGTCGCCCACGGCCCAGCCGGTGACCCCCGTGCCGAGCGCCGCGACCACCCCGGCGAACTCGTGGCCGGGCACGTGCGGCAGCCGGATGTCCGGGTCGTGCCCCCGCCAGCCGTGCCAGTCGCTGCGGCACACCCCGGTCGCCTCGACGGCGACCACCACCCCGCCGGGCGGAGCCACCGGGTCGGGCACCTGTCGTACCTCGGGCATCGTGCCGAACGTCTCGTAGACCACCGCGCGCATGCCACCAGCATGCCCCGTCATCGCGTCGCCGCCCCGGCCGTGCCCGCCCGCTCGGTCGGGACCGGCTCCGGCGCGGCGGCCGACGAGCCGTACGGGCCGGCGGGGAATGCGGTTGCGGCCCTCGGTGCCCTGTGACACCGTCGAGTGCGCCGACCGCCGGGATCCGAGAGGTGCGAACGTGGGCCATCCCACCGACGTCCCGACCACGACCGACCGTGCGTCCACCCCCGCCGAGCCGCCCGCCGGGCGGGCACCGGCCGAGGTGGCCCGGCCGGCCGTGTCGTCGCCACTGATCCGCTATCTGCTCTCGGCCTGCCTGGTGCGATGCGCCCAGGGTGGCGCCACCGTCGGGCTGGTGGCCCTGACCATCAGCTCCGGCGAGCGCGGGGGCGCCGCCCTCGCCGGGATGCTCGCCGCGCTGCTCACCGCCCCGAACATCGCCGGGCCGTGGCTGGCGCGGTGGCTGGACTCCGCCCGCGACGGCCGACTCGTCCTGGCCGGATCGTTCACCGTCTTCGGCGTCGGCCTGGCCGCCGGGGCGCTGCTGCTCGGCCGCGCGCCCGTGCTCGGTGTCGCGGCCCTGATCGCCCTGGCCGGCCTCGCCGGGCCGCTGATGACGGGCGGGCTGAGCAGCCGGCTGACCGGTGTGGTCGGCGAGGCCCCGGCCCGGCAACGGCGGGCCGAGGGCTGGGACTCGGCCACCTACGGGCTGGCCGGCATCGTCGGCCCCGCCCTCGTGGCGGCGATGGGCGCCCTCACCGGCCCGCTGTATCCCGTGCTGGCGCTGGCCGGCACGGCCCTGCTGGGCGCGGCGCTGGTGCTGTCGATGCCGGCGCGAGCGATGAGCACCGGGGAACCGGCCGCCGCGTTCGGCGTCGCCGCGGCGCTGCGGCTGCTGGTCACCGTCGACCCGTTGCGCCGGGTGCTGGTGGCCACCGCGCTGACCTCGGTGAGCGCGGGCGGCATCATGGTCGTCGCCGTGGTGTTCGGCACCGAGCTGACCGGCCACCGCAGCTCCGGCCCGGCGCTCGCCGTGGCGTACGGCGTGGGCAGCCTCTGCGGGTCGGTCGCCGTGGCGCTGCTGCCGCTGCGCGGCGAGCCGGAGCGCCTCGCCATCGGGCTCGTCGCCGCCAACGCCATGGCGGTCGGGTCGTGTGCCGCAGCACCGAACTACCCGTTGGCCCTCGCGGCCTTCGGGCTTGCCGGCGTCAGCAGCGCGATCCTCTTCACGGCCACCCTCGCCGTCCGGTCGCGCTACTCGCCACCGGGTGCCCGCGCGCAGGTCTTCGTCTGCATGGCGGGAGTCAAGATGGTCGCCGCGTCCGTGGGCACCGCGTTGGCGGGCACCCTGGTCGGGGTCGGCCCCCGGTTCGCGATGCTGGTCGGGGCGGCGGTCACCGCCGTGGCGGTGGCCGTGGCGCTGGTCGACCGCCGCCTCACCCGCCGCCGTGCCGGGTCGCCGGTGGGTGGTCCGGTCGGCTGAGCCCGGCGGGCGCGGCCGGCGAGCCCGGTGGGTGGCCCGGTCGGCTGAGCCCGGCGCGCGGCCGGCGAGCCCGGTGGGCGTCAGTTGCCGGCGGTGCGTGGCCGGTGGTGGCCGGTCAGCCGGAACCCGACGCCACGGACCGCGACGACGGTGACGCCGCTGTCGAGCCGGTCGAGCTTGCGCCGCAGCCGCTTCACCAGCGACTGCACGTCGGACGTGGCCTGGCGTTTCTCGTCGCGCCACACCGACCGGTGCAGCTCGGCGTAGCTCCAGACCCGGACCGGCTCGGTGGTCAGGCAGACCAGCAGGTCCTGTTCGAGCCGGGTGAGCGGGACCTCCCGGTCGGAGCAGCGGGCCGTGCACCGGACCGAGTCGATGTGCAGGACGTCCTGTCCCGTCGTCACGGGCGTGGGCGGGGGCGCGGGCGGCAGCGCGGCCGGCGGCTCACCGCGCGGGGGCGGGGAGACCCCGATCAGCCTGCGTAGCTCGTCGAAGTCGGCCACCAGCAGCAGCGGCGCGACGCCGTCGAGGCGTTCGGCCAGCCGGATCCGTTCGGCCGGTGACGGTGTCACCGCGATCACCAGTGGGAACGGGGTCGCGACGTCGTCGACCTCGTCCGGCACCACGCTCTGGTCGTCCTCGTTCACCGCACCCGCCCCGAAGCGATCGGCAATTTCTGCCAGACTCTGTCATGGCCCTGACAGTATTTGTCAGCCCTGTCGGCAAACGGTCAGCTCTTGGTGACAGTTTGCTCACGTCCGGTGCTTGCTCGGTCATCTTTGTCGATCATAGTGTCCACACAGGCGTCGGCGTGACCCGCGCGGCGCCTGGGGGCCTGGGGGGTTCGTTCCATCCGGTGTGGGATCCAGACGGGGGCTGGGTCGGCTGCACCTTCTCCACGGCTCGACCATTCGCGGGTCGTTCTTTTGGAGGCATCACAGATGCTGAGACGTCCACAATCCAGTCGCCTGGCAAGGCGGCTGGTGAGCGTCGGTGCGGCGATCGCACTCGTCGCGACGGGCCTCGCGACCACCGGTTCCGGCGCGCTGGCCGCGCCGGGCGGTGCGACCGGGGCCGCGGACAAGATCCGCCCGGAGCTGATGAACCAGCTCCAGGCCAAGAGCGAGAGCGACTTCTGGATCCGCTTCACCGCAAAGGCGGACCTGGGCAAGGCCAGCGCGATCAAGGACTGGAACAAGCGGGGCACGGCGGTGGCGGAAGCCCTGCGCAAGACCGCCGCCGACAGCCAGGCCAAGATCCGGGCCGAGCTCGACGGCACCGGCGCGAAGTACCAGACCTTCTGGGCGACCAACGCCATCAAGGTCAGCAGCGGCTCCCTGGCGATGGCGCAGAACTTCGCCGCGCACTCCGAGGTGCAGGGCATCTACGCCCCGACCGCCTACGAGCCGCCGAAGGTCACCAAGGAGGACGCCGCGAAGACGGCGAACGCCTTGGAGTGGGGCATCGCGAACATCAACGCCGACGACGTCTGGTCCGAGTACAACGTCACCGGCCAGGGCATCACCGTGGCGAACATCGACACCGGTGTCCAGTTCGACCACCCGGCGCTGGTCGGGTCGTACCGGGGCAACAACGGTGACGGCACCTTCGACCACAACTACAACTGGTTCGACGCCGCGGGGGAGTGCGCCACCGCCCCCTGCGACAACGACGGCCACGGCACCCACACGATGGGCACGATGGCCGGCGGTGTCGGCGCGAACCAGATCGGCGTCGCACCCGGCGTCAAGTGGATCGCGGCGAACGGCTGCTGCCCCAGCGACGAGGCGCTGGTCACCTCCGGTGAATGGATGCTCGAGCCCACCGACCTCAACGGTGCGAACCCGGACGCCAGCAAGCGGCCCAACATCATCAACAACTCGTGGGGCACCACCCTGCCGTCGAACGACCCGTTCATGGAGGACGTGACGCTGGCCTGGGCCGCGTCGGGCATCTTCGGGACCTGGTCCAACGGCAACAAGGGCTCCGCCTGCGCGACCAGCGGCTCGCCCGGCAGCCGGACGAGCAACTACTCGACCGGCGCGTACGACTCCACCAACACCATCGCCTCCTTCTCCTCCCGGGGCGCCGGCCAGGACGGCGAGATCAAGCCCAACATCTCGGCGCCCGGCGTGAACGTCCGCTCCAGCCTTCCCGGCGGCGCGTACGGCAGCTACAGCGGCACCTCGATGGCCGCCCCGCACGTCGCGGGCACCATCGCGCTGCTCTGGTCGGCCGCCCCCTCGCTGGTGGGTGACATCCCCGCCACGCGCGCCCTGCTCGACGGCACGGCCATCGACAAGGCCGACGCCCAGTGCGGCGGCACCACCGACGACAACAACGTCTACGGCGAGGGCCGGCTCGACGCGCTCGCGCTGGTCAACGCCGCCCCCATCGGCGAGAGCGGCACCCTGGCCGGCAAGGTCACCGACGCGGCCACCGGGGACCCGATCCCCAACGCCACCGTCGCCGTCACCGGCCCGGCCGACCGCGAGGTGACCACCGCCGCCGACGGCACGTACTCGACGCTGCTGCCGGCCGGCGACTACCAGGTCGCGGTGACCGCGTTCGGCTTCAAGGGCAAGACGGTGCCGGCGACGGTCACCAAGAACGCCACCACGACGCTCGACGTCGCCCTGGCCGCGGTGCCGTCGGTGACGGTCAGCGGTTCGGTGACCGACGGCTCCGGCCACGGCTGGCCCCTCTACGCCAAGGTCAGCGTCGACGGCCTGCCGATCTCCGACTACACCAACCCGGTCAACGGCCGCTTCAGCTTCTCGCTGCCGGCCTCCTCGACCTACCAGGTGAAGGTCGAGTCGCAGTACCCCGGCTACCAGACCGTCACCAAGGACGTCGTGGTCGGCTCGGGCAACACCACGCAGAACATCGCCGTGCCGGTGGACGCCACCAAGTGCGCCACGGCGCCGGGCTACACCAACGGCTCCGACGGGGTCTACGAGACCTTCGACGGTGACGGCGTGCCGGCCGGCTGGTCGGTCGTGGACAACGCCAACAGCGGCCAGGTGTGGAAGTTCACCGACGCGGGCGAGCGGGGCAACCTCACCGGCGGCACCGGCAACTTCGCGATCATCGACAGCGACGACTACGGCAGCGGCGGGCGGCAGGACACCTCGCTGGTCAGCCCCGTCGTCGACCTCTCCGACGTCGCGACCCCGGTGATCCGGTTCAACCAGGACTACAACTGGCTGAACTCCGACCGCGCGGACGTCGACCTCAGCGTCGACGGCGGCACCACCTGGGCCAACGTGCTGCGGCAGGCTGCCGACGTGCGCGGGCCCCGGGCGACCGAGGTCCCGATCCCGCAGGCCGCGGGCAAGTCGGAGGTCCAGGTGCGGTTCCACTACTACGAGGCCTCGTGGGAGTGGTGGTGGCAGGTCGACAACGTGCTGATCGGCAGCGAGGTCACCTGCGAGCCGATCAACGGCGGCCTGGTCGTCGGCCACGTCAAGGACAAGAACGACAACGGCTACGTCAACGGGGCCACCGTCACCAGCAACGACAAGCCGGGGACGACCGCGACCACCGTGGCGACCCCGGACGACACCGAGCTGCCCGACGGCTTCTTCTGGCTCTTCTCCCAGCAGACCGGCAAGCACAAGTTCACCGCGCGGGCAGCCGGTTACGTCAACCAGACCAAGCAGGTCGACGTCCAGACCGACTGGGCCACCGCCGTGACCTTCCAGCTCGCGGCCGGCAAGCTGTCGGTGAAGCCGGCCGCGGTCAACGCCACGGTCCGGATGCCCAGCGGCAAGGCGACCAAGTCCTTCACGGTGACCAACACCGGCGGCGCCCCCGTCGAGGTCGAATTCAGTGAGCAGGACAACGGCTTCGTGCTGCAGCGGGCCAACGGCTCGCGGCTGACCGAGGCGCAGCTCCTGGCCGCCCCGGGCGCGCCGGCGCAGCGGCTCACCGTCGCGACGTCGTTCGCCGCTCGGGCGACCGGCAAGGCGACCACGGGCGCCACCGCCCCGATCGGCCCGCAGGCCGAGCCCTGGACGACCATCGCCGCGCACCCCACGGTCGTCATGGACAACCGGGTCGTGAACCTCAACGGCAAGGTGTACTCGATCGCCGGCGGCAACGGCACCGCGTCGACGGCGAAGGTCAACGTCTACGACCCGATCGCCCAGACCTGGACGGCGGCCAAGGACCTTCCCGGTGCGCGCAACGCCGTGACGGCGGGCGTCGTCGGCGGGAAGATCATCGTGTCCGGCGGCTGGGGTGCGGCCGGGCCCGACAAGGCCACCTGGTCGTACGACCCGGAGGCCAACACCTGGACGGCGCTGGCGGACAACCCGGCGCCGCGCGCCGCGGCCGGCCAGGCGGTCGTCGACGGCAAGCTGTACGCCGTGGGCGGCTGCACGACGGCCAGCTGCACGCCGATGTCGAACGACGTGGTGCGCTACGACCCGGCGGCCGACGCCTGGCAGACGCTGCCCGACTACCCCAAGTCGGTGGCGTTCGTCTCCTGCGGCGGGATCGACGGCGTGGTCTACTGCACCGGCGGCAACGACGGTTCGGTGGCCCAGAAGTCCAGCTACGCCTTCGACCCGGAGGACAACGCCTGGACCGCCATCGCCGACGCGCCCACCGACAACTGGGCCAGCTCGTTCGCCGTGGCCAACGGCAAGCTGCTGGTCGTCGGCGGGTCGCAGGGCGGTGCCATCACCAACGCCGGCTTCGCCTACGACCCGGCCGCCGACGCGTGGTCGAGCCTGCCCAACGCCAACGCCCCCCGGTACCGTGGTGGCGCGGCGTGCGGCTTCTACAAGGTCGGCGGCTCGTCGGGTGGCTTCACCGCCACCGCCGACAGCGAGGCCCTGCCGGGCTTCGAGGAGTGCTCCGCATCCGCCGCGGACGTCAGCTGGATGACGATCGACAAGACGTCGGCCACCCTGGCGCCGGGCGAGCAGGTCACGGTCAACGTGGCGGTCTCCGCCTCCGTCGACCAGCCGGGCACCTACTCCGGCGCGGTCGTGATCAAGGAGAACACCCCGTACACGGTGCCGCCGGTGCCGGTGACGATGATCGCTCAGCCCCCCACGACCTGGGGCAAGCTGATGGGCACCGTCACCGGGACGAGCTGCCAGGGGGCCAAGGCGCCGATCGCCGGCGCGGTGGTCCAGGTGGACTCGTGGGCGTCGTCGCTGACGTTCGCCACCGACGCGAAGGGCCAGTACGCCTACTGGCTGGACCGGCGGAACAACCCGCTGTCGCTGATCGTCGCCAAGGACGGCTGGAAGCCGCAGACCCGCCAGACGAAGGTCAACGCGAGCACGCCCACGGTGGAGGACTTCGCCCTCTCGCCGATCCGCTGTTGATCGCAGCCTGACGGCACAGCTCCGGCCCGCCCGGTCATTCGACCGGGCGGGCCGGAGCCCGTTGCGCCCCCGGGCAAGACACCGACAGCGGTCGATCGACTTTCCGCAGTGGACGGAATCCTCCGATGAGGACGGCGTCGACGGTCCACGCATCGGTCGGCCGTGTCGCGGAAACCCCGGACGCCTCGGCTACGCTGACCGGAAATTAGTGACAGTCGAGGAGCTTTTCGTGTCAGAAACCGGCGACGTCGGGTTCCAGGGCGGTGGACGGGGTGGGCGCCTGGACACCTCGGTGGCGCACAACGCCCGGGTCTGGAACTACTGGCTCGGTGGCAAGGACAACTTCGAGCCGGACCGCCGCGTCGGCGACCACATCCGCACGATGTTCCCGGTCATCGAGGCCGTCGCCCGCGCCGACCGACGCTTCCTCGTCCGCGCGGTGCGGCACCTGGTCGCCGAGCAGGGCGTACGCCAGTTCCTCGACATCGGCACGGGCCTGCCGAGCGCCGACAACACCCACCAGGTCGCGCAGGGCGTCGCCCCCGAGGCCCGGATCGTCTACGTCGACAACGACCCGATGGTGCTCGTGCACGCCCGCGCCCTGCTGACCAGCTCCGTGCAGGGGGCCACCGACTACATCGAGGCCGACATCCACGACCCGGCGCCGATCCTGGCCGCCGCCGCCCGGACCCTGGATTTCGACCGGCCGGTGGCCGTGATGATGCTGGGGATCCTCAATTTCGTGCAGGACACCGACGAGGCCGTGGCGATAGTGCGCCGGCTGATGGACGCGATGGCGCCGGGCAGCTTCCTGGCGCTCACCCACCCCACCGTCGAGCTGGGCGGCGAGGCGAACGTGCCGGCCATGAAGTTCTGGAACGAGAACGCCAGCCCGCCGCTGCGCGCCCGCACCGGGGCGGAGATCGCCCGCTTCGTCGACGGCCTGGAGCTGATCGACCCCGGGCTGGTCTCGTGCTCCCGGTGGCGGGCGACCGACGAGCAGGAGCCGGTGAGCGTCCCGCAGTACGGCTGCGTGGCCCGCAAGCCCTGACGCCCTGCGTGGCGGCACGGCCTAGATGCGTACGGCCTCGGATGTCGGTGCCGCGTCGTACGGTGGCAGGCATGGCGACGGCGGCGGAGGAGATCACGGTCGGGGAGCGGGTCGTGCGCGTCTCCCACCCCGACAAGCCCTACTTCCCCCAGCGCGGCCTGACCAAGCTGGACGTGGTGCGCTACTTCCTGGCCGTGGGCGACGGCGTCCTGCGGGCGCTGCGCGACCGCCCCACGATGCTGGAGCGCTGGCCGAAGGGCGTCTTCGAGGGGGCGCGCGTCGGCACCCGGCAGGACAATCGGGGCGACGCGTTCTACCAGAAGCGGCTGCCGGCCGGCGCGCCCGACTGGGTCCGCACCGCGCACCTGACCTTCCCCAGCGGGCGCACGGCCGACGAGATCGCGCCGACGGAGCTGGCCGTGGTGGCCTGGGCGGCCAACCTGGGCACCCTGCGGTTCCACCCGTGGCCGGTCACCGCCGCCGACGTGGAGCACCCCGACCAGCTGCGCATCGACCTCGACCCGCTGCCCGGGGTCGGCTTCGACCAGGTGGTGCCGGTCGCCCACGAGGTGCGGGCGTTCCTCACCGAGCTGGGCCTGACGGGTTACCCGAAGACCACCGGCGGGCGCGGCCTGCACGTCTACGTCTCGATCGAGCCGAGGTGGAGCTTCGCCGACTGCCGGCGGGCGGTGCTGGCGCTGGGGTGCGAGCTGCAACGCCGGCTGCCGGAGCTGGTCACCACCACCTGGTGGCGCGAGCAGCGCGACCGCCCGGTCTTCGTCGACTACAACCAGATGTCGCGCGACCACACGATGGCCTCGGCGTACTCGATCCGGCCCACCCCCGCCGCCCTGGTCTCCGCGCCGCTGGACTGGTCGGAGCTGGACGACGCCCGGCCGGAGGACTTCGACGTGGTCGGCATGCCGGCCCGTTTCGCCGAGCGCGGCGACCCGCACGCCGGCCTCGACGACCGCCGGTTCTCCCTGGCGCCGCTGCTGGAGCTGGCCGACCGCGAGGGCCTGGCGGCCCCGCCGGAGCGCTGACCCGGCCCATAGCCTCACTGCCAGGGGCTCTGCGCGCCGTCGAACTCCTCGAAGACCAGCCAGGTCCGGGTGGAGAGCACCCCGGCGATGCTCTGCACCCGCGCCAGCACCACCTCGCGCAGGGTGGCGTTGTCCGGGGCCCGGACCAGGGCGAGGACGTCGTGCTCGCCGCCGAGCAGCGCCGCGTGCTCGATGTAGCGCACCCGCGCCAGCTCCGCCGACACCTCCCGCCAGGTGTTCTGCTCGATGGTCAGCGCGACGTACGCCGAGGTGCCCAGCCCCGCCGGCTCCGGGGCCACCTGGGCCCGGAAGCCGGTGATCACGCCGTCGCGCAGCAGCCGCTGCACCCGCGCGTACGCGTTCGTCCGGGAGACGTGCACCCGTTCGGCGAGGGTACGCATCGAGAGCCGGCCGTCGTGGGTCAGCGCGTCGAGGATGCGCCGGTCGACCTCGTCCAGTGGCCCGGCCGAACGTCCCGAACCGCCCGCCCCGCCCGGCTCCGGATTGGCCTCCTGGCTCACGCCCGCCCCTTCCCGCTGCCGTTCGTCCCGCGTTCACGGCGAATGTTGAGTCAATCATCCAACAGCAGGAGCATAGGGCCACCACACGTCCAGGAGGTCCCGCCGTGACGACCACACCCCAGGCGGTCCGCAGGGCATCCCCGCGTACCCGCCCGACGGCCAAGAAGCCCGCCACGGCCCGCGACCAGGCCGCGCCCGACCCGTCCGCCGCCCTGCTGCCGCAGGCCGAGCCGGTGCGGCTGCTCGACCCCGACGGCACCCTGCGCCCGGCGCACCCCGACTACGCCGTGCCGCCCGTCGAGGCGCTGCGCGAGCTGCACCGCCGGATGGTGATCGGTCGCCGCTTCGACGCCCAGGCGACCGCCCTGACCAAGCAGGGTCGCCTCGCCGTCTACCCGTCGTCGCGGGGTCAGGAGGCCTGCCAGGTCGGCGCGGTGCTCGCCGTGCGCGACACCGACTGGGTCTTCCCCACCTACCGCGAGTCGATGGCGCTGGTCAGCCGGGGCATCGACGCGATCGAGGTGCTCACCCTGCTGCGCGGCAACCAGCACTGCGGGTACGACCCGGTGGCGCGGCACACCGCCCCGCAGTGCACCCCGCTGGCCACCCAGTGCGTGCACGCCGCCGGCCTCGCCTACGGCGAGGCCCACCAGGGGCGCGACACCGTGGCGCTGGCCTTCATCGGCGACGGCGCCACCAGCGAGGGCGACTTCCACGAGGGGGTCAACTTCGCCGCCGTCTTCAAGGCTCCCGTCGTCTTCTTCGTGCAGAACAACAAGTACGCCATCAGCGTCCCGCTGTCGCGGCAGACCGCCGCGCCGTCGCTGGCGTACAAGGGGATCGGTTACGGGGTGCCCAGCGAGCAGGTCGACGGCAACGACCCCGTCGCCGTGCTGGCCGTGCTGACCCGCGCGGTCGCGCACGCCCGCGCCGGTCACGGCCCGTTCCTGGTCGAGGCGCACACCTACCGGATGGAGGCGCACACCAACGCCGACGACGCCACCCGCTACCGCGACGGCGCCGAGGTCGACAGCTGGCGCGACCGGGACCCGATCGCCCGGCTGGAGACGTACCTGCGCGCCCAGGGCGCCCTCGACGACGCCGCCGTGGCCGCCGTGGCCGAGCAGGCCGAGGCGTACGCGGCCGACCTGCGCGGGCGGATGAACGTCGACCCGGCACTCGACCCGCTCGGCCTCTTCGACCACGTCTACGCCGAGCCGACCCCGCAGTTGGTCGAGCAGCGCGACATGGTCCGCGCCGAGCTGGCCGCCGCCGACGAGGAGGACGGGCGCTGATGGCGACCACCACCATGGCCAAGGCGCTCAACGCCGCGCTCGCCGCCGCGCTCGCCGACGACGAGCGGGTGCTGGTCTTCGGGGAGGACGTCGGCAAGCTCGGGGGCGTCTTCCGGATCACCGACGGGTTGCAGGCCCGCTTCGGCGACAAGCGCTGCTTCGACACCCCGCTGGCCGAGGCCGGCATCGTCGGCTTCGCCGTCGGGCTGGCCATGTCCGGGCTGCGCCCGGTCGTGGAGATGCAGTTCGACGCGTTCGCGTACCCGGCGTTCGAGCAGATCGCCTCGCACGTGGCGAAGCTGCGCAACCGCACCCGGGGGGCGCTGAGCGTGCCCATGGTCATCCGGATCCCGTACGCGGGCGGCATCGGCGGGGTGGAGCACCACTGCGACTCCTCCGAGGCGTACTACGCCCACACCCCCGGGCTGAAGGTGGTCACCCCGGCGACGGTCGACGACGCGTACTCGCTGCTGCGCGAGGCCATCGCCGACCCCGACCCGGTGGTCTTCATGGAGCCGAAGAAGCTCTACTTCTCCAGCGCCGAGGCCGCGCTGCCCACCCGCACCGAGCCGTTCGGCCGGGCGGTCGTGCGCCGCCCCGGCCGCGACGCCACCCTCATCGCGTACGGGCCGGCGGTGCCGGTCGCCCTGGAGGCCGCCGAGGCCGCCCGCGAGGAGGGCTGGGACCTGGAGGTGGTCGACGTGCGCACCATCGTTCCGCTCGACGACGCCACCATCGCCGCCTCCGTGCGCAGGACCGGCCGCTGCGTGGTCATCTCCGAGGCGCAGGGCTTCGCCGGGGTCGGCGCGGAGATCGCCGCCCGGGTGCAGGAGCGCTGCTTCCACGCCCTGCACGCCCCGGTGCTGCGGGTCAGCGGGCTGGACATCCCGTACCCGGCGCCGATGCTGGAGCACACCCACCTGCCCGGGGTGGACCGGGTGCTCGACACGGTCGCCCGGCTCCAGTGGGACGACCGTCCCGACCCGCGCTGGCTGCCCCAGGGCAGCGCGGCATGAGCGGGCGGGCCAGCATGAGCGTGGAGCGTACCCAGGTCTTCCTCCTGCCGGATCTGGGCGAAGGGTTGAGCGAGGCGGAGATCGTCGAGTGGCGGGTCGCCGTCGGCGACACCGTCACCGTGGACCAGACCGTCGTGGAGGTCGAGACCGCCAAGGCGGTCGTGGACGTGCCCTGCCCGTACGCCGGTCGGGTCGTCGCCCTGCACGGCGCGGCCGGTGAGACGCGCCCGGTCGGCCAGCCGCTGATCACCATCGCGCCGGCCGAGGGGGCGGGCGGCGACGAGCCCGCCGGGCACGCCACCTACCGGGAGGAGGAGCGCGCCGGCAGCGGCAACGTCCTCATCGGGTACGGCACCGGGCACGGCGCACCGGGCCGGCGGCGTCGCCGGTCCCGCCTGGCGGTCGCCCCCGAGCCGCCGACGGGCGCGCCGACACCGGCCGAGCCCTCCACTGCGGCCGTGACCCCGGCCGAGTCGCGCCCCGGGCCGGCGCTGGTGATCTCGCCGATCGTCCGGCGGCTGGCCCGCGAGCACGGCATCGACCCGGCCACCCTGCGCGGCACCGGTCCGGGCGGCGTGGTCCGCCGCGCCGACGTCGAGGCGGCCGTCGCCACCCCGGCCGTCGCCACCCCGGCCGTCGCTGCCCCGGCCCGCCGACTCGTCCCGGTGCCCGGTCGGCCCGAGCCCGCCCCGACCGCCGGGCCGACCGGCGACGACGACGTGATCATTCCGCTCACCGGCATCCGGAAGGTGATCGCCGACAAGCTCTCCCGCAGCCGGCGGGAGATCCCCGAGGTGACCATCTGGGTCGACGCGGACGCCACCGCCCTGCTGGAGACCCGGCGGGCGATCAACGCCGCGACGCCGGACCGGCCCGTGAGCGTCCTGGCCCTGCTGGCCCGGATCTGCCTCAGCGGACTGCGCCGGTTTCCGCAGCTCAACGCGCGTGTCGACAGCGAAGGTCAGCGGATCGTCCAGTCTCGCGGGGTGCACCTGGGCATCGCCGCGCAGACCGACCGGGGCCTGGTCGTCCCGGTGCTGCGCGACGCTCAACACCTGACCACCCGGGAACTGGCCGAGGCGCTCACCGAGACCACCGCCGCGGCGCGGGCCGGCACCCTGCCCCCGGCCCGCCTCACGGGCGGCACCTTCACCCTGAACAACTACGGGGTGTTCGGCGTCGACGGCTCCACGCCGATCATCAACCACCCGGAGGCGGCGCTGCTCGGGGTGGGGCGGATCGTGGACAAGCCGTGGGTGGTCGACGGGCAACTGGCCGTGCGTAAGGTCACCCAGCTCAGCCTCACCTTCGACCACCGGGTCTGCGACGGCGGGGTGGCCGGTGGGTTCCTGCGGCACGTGGCGGACTGCGTGGAGCAGCCCGCCCTGCTGGTGGCGCACGTCTGACCGGTCCGCGCCCTCTTCGGGTGCGCTTCTTGTCGTCAGGGCGACAAGAAGCGCACCCGAAGCCAAGGATCGGCGGCGCCGGGCCCGACTACGTGTGACTCGGCGGAATGGGTATCGGGCCCTGCCGAGGTAGGACAGCCCGACAATTCCGCCAATCGTCGCTCGGGGAATTATCGGGCTCGCTGTGGTTGAACTGCTCCGCGGTGTCACAGCCGTGCCGGGGAAGCGTTGACGGCCCGGTGCGATTGGGGCCGAAGGATTCGGGAACAGCGGTGTCGCATTCCGTTTTCCGACGCGTCGGTAGGGAAGTCAGGCCGACGGGAGAAAGGGAACCACAGCCGCCGGCGTACCGGTGGTGTCCGGTCGGGTCGTTCGACCCGTAGGTCACCCGATCGCCGGACGCGGCGCCGAGGGGTCGGGGGGTCGGGGGGTCGGGGGGTCGGGGGGCGGCTCAGTATGCCGCATATCGCGCATGTCTTCGCTGGAAAAGACACCATGTGCCGCACACGGCCGCCCGCCGCGATCGTCTTCGGGGTAGCCGCCCCCGCCGTCCGCCGGCCCTGCCGCGCTGCCGCTCCGGTGGCCCGCCGTCCGCCGTCCGCCGTTCGTCTGAAAGGAGAGCGCGATGCCGTTCCAGGGACTGCCCGTCGCCGTACGGGACCGCCGTCCCGCCGTCGCCGGAGCGCCACTGCACTGTGACGCCACCGAGTACGGGCTGCGTGGCGACGGGGTGACCAACGACCAGCCCGCGCTGGCCGCGCTGGTGGACCGCCTGGGCGACGGGTACGCCGCCGACGGCCGGGCCCGGGTGATCTACTGCCCGCCCGGCATCTACTCCATCCGGGACGCGGGCACCGTGTGGCGCAGCGGGGTGTCGCTGATCGGGGCCGGGCCGGGCGCTACCCGATTTCTGCTGAGCAACGAGGGTAACCGCGCCGATCCGACGCCGCTGGCCTTCTGGACCACGTTGCAGCACGGCGCCGACCGGGACCGGCACATCGCCGACTGTTCCTTCGCCGACTTCGAGATCGACGGCTCCGCCGTGGCCACGGTCGAGTACAACTACCTGGCCAAGGGGCTGGGCCTGCAGTACGTGGTGCGCGGGACCTTCCGCAACCTCTACATCCACCACACCGCCGCGACGGGCCTGGGCTGCGACTTCCTCCAGGACAGCCTGATCGAGGGGGTGGTGGTGGTCGGCTGCGGCCGGCAGGACAACGGTGAGGAGATGGGCGGTGCCGGGATCGGCGTCGGCATCGGGGGCTGGGGCCCGGTGGAACGGCTCACCATCGCCAACTGCACCACCCTCGCCAACGGCACCAACGGCATCTTCCTCGAGCTGCAGAAGCCGTACTGGACGCCGCCGCGCGGCTACCGGATCACCGGCTGCCACAGCCAGGGCAACCGGTTCGGCATCTCCGACTGGGGCGCCGACGGGCTGATCGTCTCGGCCTGCACCATGATCGACAACCTGGAGGCCGGTTTCGACGTCTCCGCCAAGGGGACGTCCGGTGTCGCAGGTCGGGGCGGTCTGCTCACCGACAGCGTCATCGACGGCAACATCCGCGACGGCATCAGCATGGGCAACACCCCCGGGCCGTACACGATCCGGGGCAACCGGATCAGCGGCAACGGCGCGCACGGCTACCACGAGCACGACCTGGGCAGCGGTTACCGGGGGACGGCCAGGGACGTGGTGATCGAGAGCAACGACGTCTGGGGCAACGGCCTGGACGGCATCCGCATCGACCGTCCGATGACCGACGCGGTGCTGCTCAACAACCGGATCCGCAACAACGGCCAGCAGTGCGCCGTCGAGCACCAGGGGGGCGGGGAGGCCGTCCGTTACACCAACCGGTCGGTGGTCGACCGGACGGCGCAGTGGCCGCACGATGGGCACCGGGGCAAGGTGCTCCGGGCGGGTGACCGGGTGGCGGTGGTCGCCGGCAACGACGAGAAGGAGATCACCCTCGCTCCGCTGCGTCCCGACGCCTTCACCGGCTGGAGCGGTGACACCCCCCTGCCGGGGACGGCGTACGAGCTGCCGGCGACGCGCGGCTGCCGGGCCGGAATCACGATCAACGCGGCGTTCGACTCCGCCACAATCCGGGGCAACCGGATCTGGGACAACCACGAGCAACGGACGCAGACCCACGGACTGTGGATCACCGAGCGGGGTAGCTGCGTCGACTGCCGGGTGGAGGAGAACGACCTGGCCGGCAACGCGCTGGCCGCCACCCGGCTGGACACCCCGCCCGTGGGCGGCCGATGGGACCGCAATCACGGTGACCAGGAATGGAACTCCTGAGCGGGCGCAGGGCGGGGCGTACAGGTCGTCCGGGGTGCGCCGGCGCAACGGTGACATCGGGTTCTGCCGGGGTGCCGGGAACGGTTTCGCCGCAGTGTCGCCGAAACTGCCGGACCATGTTTTGCGGCAATTCCCGGGAATCTGCGCCGCGCGTGTCGTCGCCCCGTACAGAATGTGACCAAGGGACAAGGGAATGGGGTGCGGAATATGAACGTGAGTCGGCGACTGGCCTTGTTGGCGGTAACCATCGCAGCCACACCGCTGGCCCTGGGCGGGTGCACCGCCGAGCGGAAACCGGCCGCCGGGGCGGCCGAACAGGTGGCGGCTGCGCCCACGGTCGAGCTGACCCCCGGTGACCGGGCCCGGGACGTGCCGGTCAGTGCCGAGATCGGCACCAGCGTGACGAACGGCAAGGTCAGCGCCGTGCGACTCACCGACGACAAGGGCCGGCAGGTCGGCGGCGAGCCCCGGCAGGACGGGTCGAGCTGGGTGCCCGCCGAGACCCTGGCCAACGGGCGCACGTACACCGCAGAGGTGACGGTG
Organism: Micromonospora sp. DT233; assembly: GCF_049841815.1. Taxonomy (NCBI): domain Bacteria; kingdom Bacillati; phylum Actinomycetota; class Actinomycetes; order Micromonosporales; family Micromonosporaceae; genus Micromonospora; species Micromonospora sp. DT233. The sequence continues at coordinate 410,751 of NZ_JBNCLB010000005.1, forward strand.
GCCGGCGACCAGGGGCGGACCACGACCCGCACGACCACCTTCACCACGGCGTCGAAACCGACGAAGCCGGCGATCACCAGCACCCTCTACTTCGCGGGCAACCAGACGTACGGTACGGCGATGCCGGTGACGGTGGCCTTCGAACCGGGCGTGCCGAAGGAGGCGCGGGCGGCGGTGCAGAAACGGCTCTTCGTCCGCACCGATCCGCCGCAGCCCGGCACCTGGTCGTGGCTGGACGACGGCAGCCAGGCGTACTACCGGGCCCCCGACTTCTGGCGGCCGGGGACCACGATCGACGTCCGGTCGGCCATCGAGGGCCTGCCGATCGGCAAGGAGTTGATGGGCGACGCCGACCGCAGGGCGACCTCGAAGATCGGGCGACAGCTCGCCCTGGACATCGACAACGGCACGAAGCAGATGTCGGTGTTCCGGGACGGCAAGCTGGTCCGCCGCATCCCGGTCAGCCTCGGCAAGCCGAGCACACCCAGCTCCAGCGGCAAAATGGTGATCATGGAGAAGCACGAGCGGACGACGTTCGACACCCGGGGTGAGCCCGACGGCGGGTACGTGGTCGACGTCGACGACGCGCAGCGGCTCACCTGGGGCGGCGAGTTCATCCACTCGGCCCCGTGGTCCGAGGGCGACCAGGGGTCCACCAACGTCTCGCACGGCTGCGCCAACGTCTCGGCCACGGCGGCCGACTGGCTGATGGGTTTGACCCGCGTCGGAGACCTGGTGACGGTCAAGGGCACGGAGGTGCCGCTGGCGGCCGGCAACGGCTGGACGGCCTGGAACGTCAGCTGGGACGCGTTCGCCAAGGGCAGCGCGCTGCCCGTCCCGGCCGGGCTGCGGCCCAGCCCGCACGTGCCTGCGCAGCCGGGTGTCGTGGCGGGCGGCAGCTCACCCGCGCCGGCCCCGTCGGCCAGCGGCGGCTGACCGGAGCCTCTGGGGAGGAACGGCCGGCGGGACGGTTCGTCGCGGCAGCGCGACGGACCGCCTCGTCGTCCGGTCGGCTCCCGCGTCCGGTCGGCTCCCGCGTCCGGTCGGCTCCCGCGTCCGGTCGGCTCCCGCGTCCGGTCGGCTCCCGCGTCCGGTGGCGCTCCCGTCGCGGGGCGGCGCCCCCGTGCCCCGGCTCAGGGTGGAGCCGGGGGCACCCCGAGGGGCAGACCCCGGATGTACCCGGACTCACTCCCGGGCGGGGCGGAATTGTCGGTGGGCGGGGCTAGATTCAGGGCTATGCGGCAGCAGGCGAACGATCGATTCCACGTGCAGGTCGACGTGGGTGACGACGTGGTGGAGATGCGGGCGACCGGTGAGGTCGACATCGCCACCGTCGGGGTGCTGCGTGCGGCGCTCTGGGCGGCGCCGACCCGGCCGTTGCTGCGGCTCGACCTCTCCGGCGTGCGGCTGCTCTCCGCGGCAGGGGTGCGGGCGCTGGTCGCCGCGCACCGCCGGATCCGCGCCTGCGGCGGCGAGCTGGTGCTCGTCGACCCGACGCCGATGATCGCCAGGGTGTTGCGCGTCACCGGTCTGGACCGGGTCATCCCGGTGCGGCGGAGCGCCGACGCCGACTTGCCCGTCCCGGCCCCGCTCGTCTCCGCGCCCCACGTTCCGGTTCCGCTCGTTTCCGTCCCGGCAGCCCGCATCGTGCCCCGGGTCGCGTCCGTCACGGCGGGGCTGGCGTCGCCCGTGGGGCGCGACGCGTCCGGCGTCCTGCCGGCCGGTATCCACCCGAAGGCCGTCCCGGCCGCCGCAGCGGTGGAAGCGATCGGTGGCAGCGAGCTTGCGGTCGTGCCCGAGTCGAGGCTCACGTCGGTGGAGCCCAAGGCCACCTCGCCGGAGTTGCCCGCGCCCCGGCCGCTGGCGCATGCCCTGGGTTCGCTGGTGCCGGTGGCGGAGGCAACATCCGCCCCGTTGCTGGCCTGCGCCTGACGCTGACTCATGCCAGCCGGATCCCGGGGTGCGCCCCGACGGCCGGGTGCGGGTGGACCGGCGACACCGTGGGATGGCGCATCGGCCGGCTGGGCGCGCCCCGGATTCGGGGTCGCCGGCCGCAGCCGACGACCCCGCCGAGTCAGCGGACGCCGAGCAGGTCGACGACGAAGATCAGGGTCTCGCCCGGCTTGATGAGGCCGCCGGCGCCCTGGTTGCCGTATCCGAGGTGCGGCGGGATGGTGAGCTTGCGTCGGCCGCCGACGCGCATTCCGACCACGCCCTGGTCCCAGCCGGAGATGACCCGACCGGCACCCAGCGGGAACTCGAACGGCTCGCCGTGGTTCCACGATGCGTCGAACTCGCGGCCGGTGGAGTGGGCCACGCCCACGTAGTGCACCGTGGCCCGCTGGCCGGTCCGGGCCTCCTCGCCCGCGCCGACGGTGAGGTCCTCGATGACGAGATCGGCGGGCGGTGCGCCCTCGATCGGGCCAATCTCGGGTCTGTCCATGGCGACGCCTCCTGCTCGCTGTGCGGATCCTGCCGTAGCCGTCGATCCTGCCGGATCGTGATCCGCCGATGTCCGGCGGTCCCGCGCTGCCCCGCCGGGCCCGCCGGCCAGCGGCGCGAACGGCCGGTGGGCGCACACGGCCGCGGCGGGCGTCACCAGAAGGTGACGCCCGCCGCGAGTGGCGCAGGTGGCGCCGGTCGGCTACTGCAGCCAGGGGAGCCGCTGAACGATGGGCAGCCGCTTCCAGACCTGGCCGAGGCCGAGGGTGTCACCGGCGGCGGTCAGGGCGAGCAGGGCCAGCAGCCCGGCGTTGATCAGGTGGTCGTCCATGAAGGGGTTGGTCGACGGCGGGAGGACGGCGGTCCACATCATGACCATCAGCAGGCCACCGGCGATGGCGGCGATCCGCAGGCCGATGCCCAGGATGAGGGCCGTACCGATCGCGGCAAGACCGATCATGAACAGCCAGTCGGCCCAGGCCGCGCCGGCGATGCCGGTGTAGAACCCCTTGAACGGGCCGGCCGTGCCGTTGGCCAGGAAGCCCTTGGTGGGGCTGCCCCCGTCGATCCAGGCGTTCTTCGCGGGGGTCGAGATGCCGAGGCCGAACGTCTTGTCCAGGAAGGCCCAGAGGAAGATCCACCCCAGGGCGAGCCGGAGTCCGGCGAGAACGTATCGGGTCGCCCGTCCCCGGGTGCTCCCGACCTCCCGGGTGGTCCCGCCCGCCGGAGCGGTGGGGGCGGCGGTGTGCTCAATCGTCGCGGTCATGCTGTCCACGTCCTTCCTTGCCTCGCACCGCGCTTCCCGGTGGCAAGGTCTATTGGATCTCAGCGCCGTCGTGCCGGTCAGGGCCGTTGGGTCCGCTTTCGGCCGGGACCTTCGGCCCCTGTCCGCCCCCGCAGACGGCCCCTGTCCGTCCCCGCTCACGGGGGCGGGCGGCACCTGGCCGGCCCGGTACGGGCGCACGTTCCGGCAGAACCTACCCGCAGCGGTCGGTGACCGCACGTGAAGAACGGGCCGGTACGGCTGAGCGGCCGGCGGCGCGGACGCCTCAAACGCCGACGCTCCGCGCCAGGTCAGCAGCGGTGCGGCCCCTCGGACGGTGACGGTCCGCACAGTGAGACGCCGGTCGCAGACCGGCGCGCGGGCGGGTGCGGGCGGGCGCGGCCGGGGGCGGCCGGGGGCCCGGACGAGCGTGGAGCGGGCCCGGACGAGCGTGGAGCGGGCCCGGACGAGCGTGGAGCGGCGGCCGGGTAGGGGCGGGGGCAGCGGTGCGGGCGGCGTTACGGCTGGCCGGCGGGCACCTCGGCCGTCTCCGGGGCCAGCCGGGCCACGGGGACGCCCTCCTGCACGGCCCACCCGACGGCGTGCCGGACGTCGCCCACGGGCAGCGGCCGGCGGGTCGTCACGGTGACGGCCGCGTGCACGGCGAACGCGACGAACGGGTACGACCGGGCCAGGCCGGCGACCGCCTCGTGCACCTGACCGGCCACCGTCACCGCCTGCTCCTCGGTCAGCGCCGGCAGGATCAGCAGGTACTCCTGGTCCGACAGGCGCACGGCCCGGTCCACCGGTCGCAGCGGGGCGGTCACCGCCCCGATCACCGCCTGCGCCTCCCGGGCCACGCTGCGCCGGCCGAAGCGCTCCGGCGCCCCGGCGGGCTCGTCGACCCGGACGCCGACCAACGCCACCGGCAGGGTGCCCGACGCGGTGATCCCGTCGACGCCCGTCCACCGGCGCATCCCCGGCTCGTCCAGCAGCGGGGTGCCGCCCTCGACCGGCCCTGCCTCCCGGCCCCGGTCGCCCGGCCCGTTCCCGCCGGCCCAGCGGGCCTGCGCGGCGTGTTCGGCGCGGGAGAACATCAACCGCAGCGCGGCCTCGGTGCGCGTCTCGCCGGGCGTCGCGGGCAGGTCGCAGACCCGGGCGAGCGCGTCGTCCAGGACGGCCCGGACCGTCTCGGGGAGCCGGTCGGCGAGGCGCCCGCGCAGCCGTACGACCTCGTGCAGCGCCTCGTCGCGGCGGAACCCCCACCGGCCGTCGAAGAGGCGGCCGGACTCCAGCGTGACGGCGGGCTGCACCTCCGCCCGGTCGTGCGCGACCAGCGCCGCGCCGAAGCGGGGGGTCAGGGCGACGACGCACCACTGGCGTGCCAGGTCCTCGTCCTCGTCGAGGCACACCCCGTACGCCCCGTCGGGCAGCCCGCCGGGACGCTGCCCGACCACCCCGACCACCGTCACGGCCGCCACGGCGGCGATCCGCTCGTAGACGGCCCGTTCCCGGTCGAAGTACGGCATCCGTTGGAAGAGCGCGACCACCACCAGCGGCCCGTCCTCGGCGGTGGCCAGGGCGGCGCGCTCGATGGCGTGGGAGACGGAGACGAGGCTGCGTTTGGTGAGGAGTTCCGGAATCCGTCCACTGTGCGGCACCCGCTGAGCCTAGAGAATCGCCCTGGCGACCGCATCCGCCGGTCCTCCCGCCGGGGGCCGTCCGGGCTGCGGCGGGCCGGTCGGCGGGTGGGCCGGCGCGAGTCGTACCGGCCGGTCGGGCTTGCGACCGACGACCTAGACTCGGCCGGTCGACGGCCGGACGGATGGACAGGCGGATGACGAGCACGGAGAGTGACGAGGGCCTGTGGCGTCCCGTCGCGGCGTCGGCCAATCGAGGCCCGCTCGTGGCCCGCGGCGGCCAGCTGGTCTACCCCGCGCGACGCCTCGGCGAGCTGCTGCACGGCCGGCCTCCCGGCGTCACCGGCCACCAGTGGAGTGCGGCCAGCCGGGAGGGCTTCGACCACGTGGTCTGTGCCGCCGCCACGGGTCGCCCGGTCTTCGTCGTCGAGGTCGGCCCGCCGACGTCGCCCGGCTCCGCGCGGCAGCGCGTCGAGCGGATGAAGAACGCGGTCTGCGCGGCCGTCGGCCTGCCGGTGCTGCGGATCGCCTCGCCGACCCTGCGGGCCGCCGACCACGGCCGCCGGATCGTCGAGTACGTCATCGACGCGCGCGGCTACGCCGACCTGCTGCGGGCCGAGCCGGGGTACGGCGACCCGGGGGAGGGCGAGCCGGTCGCCTTCCGGGACATCGTCGGCCGGCTGCCGGACGGGCGCACCGGTCAGGTCAACGACCTCGGCGCCCTGGCCCGGGTGGCCGCCGTCGAGGCGTACGTCTCCCGGCGGCTGGTCGACCCGATCGTGCGGGGTCTGCACGTGCGGTGGGCGGACGGCTCGGTCGAGGGCTGGAGCTGGGTGCAGGTGCGCCCGGACCAATGCCTGGTGGAACGGGTGTGGCTGTGGGAGCAGCGTTTCTCCTGCGGAATGCCGCCCGGTCGGTTCGCCGAGGATCTCGCCGCCGTGGCGGTGGGCGAACGGCTGCGTGGCCTCGACGGCGGCGAGCCGGAGCTCATTTCCCGTGAGCAACTCGATCGGGACGTCCGCCAACTGCGCCAGCGTCGCGGCGAGATGCGCGACGGCTTCGGCTTCGACCACCTCTGCGCGGACTGAAGCATTCGCCGGAGGTGCTCCGGACGCGGCCGCACCCGGGCGACGGTCGAGCCCGGCGCGACACCCTACCCGGCGCAAAATTTGCGTATCCGTGAACCTTTGCCGGCGTGCTTACGTCTGCTCGGCGGGAATGGGTGGCACCCTCCCACCCGGCCGACCGCCCGCCCGGGGGTATGGAAAGGGCATCGTCGGCAATCGACGCGCGGCGGGCCGGTCGTCGTGCCCCTCGCTGCCCCCTCCGGACCCGAATTCATCCGCCCGACCCCGCCGTGCCAGTCGGCCAGCGGATCGCCAGGCAGCGCAATTCGGCGGCCCGTACCCCAGCACGGGCAGACCGCGACGGCGCGGGGCGGTAAAACGCGCAGGCCCCGCACCGCCGCCCCCGCCGCCTGGCACCGGTGAACCGGGACCGAGGAACCGCCCGGCGCGGGACGGCGGCGGACGTAAGGCGGGGGCGAGCGGGCGAACTGCCAGCTCAGCGGTTCTTGTAGGCCTCGACGACCGACACCGGGATGCGCCCACGGTCGGAAATCTCGTAGCCGTTCTGGGTGGCCCATTCCCGGATGGCGCGGTTCTGCTCGCGGTCCATTCCGGAGACCGGGGGCCGGCCGGGACGACGCGCCGTGCGGGTGGCCTCGGCCGGACCACGGCCGATGCGCCGGCCGGCGCTGATGTAGGGGTCGAGCGCCTTGCGGAGGGTGCCGGCGTTCTCGTCGGAGACATCGATGGTGTACGCCACACCGTCCAGGCTGAACTCGACGGTCCGATCGGCCTTCCCGCCGTCGAGGTCATCAGTCAGAACAGTGATTACTTTCCGGGCCATCGCCATTTACTCCTCGTGTGGGGCGGGTGTGTTTAGAGTTTGACCTATCGGCCGGCAAATCCGCAAGAATATGCCCCGATTCCATTCGGCGCGTCGGGTTACGACCGATGGAATCCCGCTGGATCGGTGGAATTTGCTGGTTCGGCGCTCACTGTGCTAGCAGGCCGGCGTGCCCGGCCAGTGCGGCCGCCTCGGTCCGGTTCGACACTCGCAGTCGACGCAGCAGCGCCGCCGTCATCCGCTTCACGGTCCGCTCGGACACGTGCAGCTCCTCGGCCATCTCCACGGTGCTGCGCCCCGCCGCGATCAGTTGCAGCAACCGCCGTTCCCCCTGGTCGAGCCCGTTCGGCGCGGGCCGCGCGGACCCCAGCAGCGCGCGCAGCAACGGTGCCGGCAGCACGGCCCAGCCCTCCAGGACCGCCAACAGGGGCGGCAGCTGCTCCTCCGGTTCGCTGCTCTTGGGCAGGAACCCCTCGGCGCCGGCCCGCAGCGCCTCCAGGGCCGGCCCGGGGTCGTCCGCGCCGGACATGGCGACCACCCGCACCCGGGGGACGGTACGCCGGATCGCGGCCACCGCCCGGATCCCGCCGGGCGGGGGCATGTGCAGGTCGACCAGGACCAGATCCGGCTGGCAACGGCTGACCAGGCCGGCCGCCCCGGAGGCGTCCCCCGTCGTGCCCACCACCTCCAGGCGCCCGTCGGTCATCCTCGGCAGCAGCAGTTCCAGGCCACGCACGAACAGGGGGTGATCGTCGACGACGACAAGCCGGATCGCGGTGGGGCCGGGCATGCCTGTTCCCTTCCCGGCCGGGTACCGATCATGCGGGGTGCGTCGGGCGGGGACCGATCATGCGGGGTGCGGGGCGACACCGATCATGCGGTGTGCAGCGGGGGAGGGGCGGGCGGATGCGCGGACGGGGCGGGTTCCACGCGCGGCGGCGCGGGCCGCGGCCCGCCGCCGGCACCTGGGCGGGGCAGGTGGCCCTGCCGCCGACGGAGATCGACGCCGGGCTGCTGCTGCGGGTGCTCTGCCACGAGTTCCGTACCCCGGTCAGCGCGCTGACCTCGCTCACCCGGGCGCTGGCCGACGAGGCCCGCCCGCTGACGGGGGAGGACCGGCGAGCCGTCACCGCACTCGTCCGGGAGCAGGCCGCCCACCTGCAAGGGCTGTTGCGGGCGGCGACGGCCAGCGGCGGGGCGCTGGCCCTGGCCGGGCGGCCCGAGCCGGTGGCGGCGCTGGCACACGTGCTGCCGCCGGTGGTCGCCCTCGTGCCCGCGCACCGGGCCCGGCTGCGGGTGACCCTCGGGGCGGCCGGCTGCCCGGTGCCGGTCCGCCGTACCCGGCAGGTGCTGACGAACCTGGTGGAGAACGCCCTGCGGCACGGGCCGGCCGGCGGGGCGGTGGAGATCCGCGCCGCGCTGCGCGGGCGCGGGTTGAGCATCCGGGTCGCCGACGAGGGGCGGCTGACCGGCGCGCTGGTCGAGGCGCTGCGCCGCCCCGCCCCGGCGGTCGGCGCGCACGGGCTCGGGCTGTGGATCGTGCGGCACCTGGTCGCCTGCGACGGTGGGACGTTGCGGGCGCACCGGCTGCTCGGCGGCGGGGTGGCGCTGGAGGTGCTGCTGCCCCGGGTGGGCCGGCCCGGAGCGACCCCGCCCCGGCCAGGTTGACCCCCGAGCGCGGGCCAGGTTGACCCCCGGGAGGCGGCCAGGTTGACCCCCGAGGGCCGCCGGTTGGCCCCGACGGGTCGCCCGGCCGGGAACTGTCCCTCCGTCGGCCACCGTCACCGAGGGGGACAGAGATGTTCAGCCATGTCAAGGATCTGCAGTTCGAGGCCAAGCCGGACGGCCCGGACGCCGCCTTCGCCCGCCGCCTCCAGGAAGTCCTGGGCGGCAAGTGGGGCGAGATGACCGTCGCCAACCAGTACCTGTTCCAGGGGTGGAACTGCCGGCTGCCCGGCAAGTACAAGGACCTCTTCCTCGACGTGGGCACCGAGGAGATGGGCCACGTCGAGATGATCTGCACCATGATCGCCCGGCTGCTGGAGAACGCCCCGCTGTCGCTGGAGGAGGCGGCCGGCGAGCACCCGATGCTCGGGGCGATCTACGCCGGGTCGAACCCGGCGCACTTCATCCACGGCGGCGGCGGGGCCCTGCCGGTGGACAGCGCCGGCGTGCCGTGGAACGGCAACTTCATCACCGCCAGCGGCAACCTGATGGCCGACTTCCAGCTCAACGTGACCGCCGAGGCGCAGGGGCGGCTCCAGGTCTCCCGGCTCTTCGGCATGACCGACGACCCGGGCGTCAAGCAGATGCTGCGCTTCCTGCTGGCCCGCGACACCATGCACCAGAACATGTGGATGGCCGCGATCGAGCAGCTCAAGGAGGACGGCCTGGAGGAGATGCCGGTGCCGGACGCCTTCCCCGACTCCCAGGACTTCGAACAGTTCAGCTACACGTACCTGGACTTCTCGTCCGGCAGCGACGCGGCCGAGGGGCGCTGGGCCTCCGGGCCGAGCCCGGACGGCAAGGGCGAGTTCCGCTACGACCACAGCCCCCGCGCGCACGCCCCCGAGCCGGTGCTGCCCCCGGGCGACCCGCGCCTCTACGGCACGAACCCCGGCCTGGCCGGGGGTGTGGTCAACAAGGTCAAGAGCAAGCTCACCTGACCGCGCCGCGTCGGGCCGCCCGCGCCCGTGGGCGGCCCGAGCGCACCCGCGCTCCGAAGGAGGTGTGCCGTGACCGAACTCGTGCTCCGCCCGCTCGCGGACGCGTTCATGCAGGTAGGTGTCTACGTCGCCGTGATGGTGGCCTTCTTCGGCTGGTTGCGGTGGCGCTACGGCGACCGGATCACCGACGGCCTGACCAGCCGGCCGAGGCTCGGCCCGCTGGTCGGCGCGCTGCTCGGGGTGAGCCCGGGCTGCGGCGGGGCGATCGTGCTGATGCCCCTGTACGCCCGGGGGAAGGTCTCCTTCGGCACCGTCGTCGCGGCGCTGGCCGCGACCATGGGTGACTCGTCGTGGGTGGTGCTCGCCTGGAACCCCGGCTTCGCGCTCCGGCTGCACGCCCTGCTCTTCGCGGTCGGCCTGGTCACCGGCTACGTCGTCGACGCGCTCGGCATCGACCCCGCCCGCGCGCCCCGGCGTCGCCGCCCCGCCCTCGTCGGCGGCGCGGCCGCCGCACCCAGCGCCGCCGGGCCCGCGCGCGTCCCGGCCGGCGTCGCCGCCGCGTCCGCGAGCCCGCCGGCCGCCGCGTCCGCCGACGCAGCCCCCAGCACGCCGCAGTACGCCGGCCCGCCGCAGTACGCCCGCCCGGCCCGGCTGCTGGCCGCCCTGCGGCCCCCGGTGCCGGGCACCACGGCGTTCTGGGGGCTGACCACGCCCGCGTTCCTGGTCTCGGTGCCGGTGGTGTTCCAACTGGTCGACCCGGCCGCGTTGACCGGCGCGCTCGGCGGCGTCGACCCGTACCTGGCGCTGGGGGTGCTCGGCACGCTCACCGCCGGGCTGATCTTCGCCGCCGGGCGGGGGCGGCTGGCCGACGACACCCTGGAGACCGCGCAGAGCCGGTCCATCCGGCAGACCCTGCGGCACAGCGCCCACGAGGCGTCCTTCGTGACCGTCTGGGTCGCGGTGGCGTACGTCGGCTGGCAGGTGCTCACCGTCACGACCGGTTTCGACGGCTCGCAACTCGCCGTCACCGGCCTGCTCGGCGTGCTGGTCGGCGCCGCGATCGGGCTGGTCCCCGGCTGCGCGGTGCAGATCGTCTTCACCGGCCTCTACGTCAGCGGGGGGCTGCCGCTGCCCACCCTGGTCGCCAACGCGATCAGCCAGGACGGCGACGCCCTGATTCCGCTCGCCGCCCTGCGCCGGCACTCCGCCGCGCTGGCCACGGTGATCACCACCGTCCCCGCGGCGGTCGTCGGCGCCGCCGTGCTGGTCCTGCACGGCTGATCCCACCCACAGGAGGAGACATGGCACATCCTGCGAGCCCCGTCCCGCTGGGGCGTACCCGGATCAAGCTGGCGGTCTTCGCGGCGCTGGCCGCCCTGGCCGCCGTGACCGGGCTGCCCGGTCAGACCGTGGCCGCCCTCGCGCTGACCAGCCTGGCGATCCCGGTCGCGGTCGCCCTGGCCGGCGGGGGCGGCCTGCTGCGGGCCCTGCTCCGGCCGCCACCCGCGCGGCCCCGAGCAGCCGTCGCCCGCCAGGGCCACTGACCGCCCGAGCGGTCGCCGTCAGGCCCGGCCGCGAGGAGCTCCCGCAGCACGGCCGCCAGAGTCGTCGTTCACCCGGAGCGGTCGCCACCGACGCGGGCCGGCGACCGCCTCCGGGCGTGGACGGCCGGGCGGACCGCGCCGTCGTGATCGGCGGCGCGGCCGCCCGGCGACGGACGAGGAGCGCTCAGGGGCGGTCGCGGTCGCGGCGTACCGTCGTCTTGCGGCCCTTGATGGTGCTGCCGCGCAGCCCGGCGATCACCTCGTCGGCCACCCCGTTGGGCACCTCCACCAGCGAGAAGCGGTCGGCGATCTCGATCGAGCCGATGTCGCGGCCGTTGATCCCGGTCTCCCCGGTGATCGCGCCCACCAGGTCCTGCGGGCGCACCCCGGCGCGCCGGCCCAGGCCGATGAACACCTGCGTGGTGCCCCCCGTGCGGGGCCGCCCGGCCGGCCGGCGGTCGCCGCCGCCACCACGACCCTCGTACCCGGGGCGGGTCTCCCGCTGCGGGCGGACCGCGACCTGCGGGATCTCCTCGTCGTCGTCGTCGGCACCCGGCGACGTGGCCTCGTGCGCCAGCTTCACCGCGGCGAGGGCCAGCTCCACCATGTCGAACTCGTCGGAGAGCGACTCCACGATCGCCCGGAACGGCTCGAGGTCGTCCTCCAGCAGCGACTCCCGCAGCGCCGCCTGGGTCAGCTCCAACCGCCGGGTACGCAGGTCGGCCACCGTGGGGATCTTGTCGATGGCGATTCGTTGCCCGGTGACCCGCTCGATGGTCTTGAGCATCCGGTGCTCGCGCGGCTCCGCCAGGGTGATCGCCACCCCCTCCCGGCCGGCCCGGCCCACCCGGCCGATGCGGTGCACGTACGACTCCGGCGCCGACGGCACGTCGTAGTTGACCACGTGGGTGAGCTGCTCCACGTCGAGGCCTCGGGCCGCCACGTCGGTGGCCACCAGCAGGTCGGCGGTGCCGCCGCGTAGCCGCCCCATCACCCGGTCCCGCTGCTCCTGGCTCATCCCGCCGTGCAGCGCCTCGGCCCGGTAGCCGCGGCCGTTCATCGTCTCGGTGAGCCGGTCGACCTCCTCGCGGCTGCGGCAGAACACGATCGCCGCCGTCGGGGACTCCACGTCCAGCACCCGGCCCAGCGCCGCCGGCTTGTGCGCCCGGCTGACGATGTACGCGCTCTGCCGCACCAGGGGCGCCTCGCCGGCCACCTGCTGCTCCCGGCCGATCTGGATGCGCACCGGCTCGGTCAGGTGCTGCCGGGCCATCCCGTCGATGCGCGAAGGCATGGTCGCCGAGAAGAGCACCGTCTGGCGCTGCTGCGGGGCGTGCTCCAGGATCGACTCGATGTCCTCGGCGAAGCCCATGTCGAGCATCTCGTCGGCCTCGTCGAGCACCACCGTTGCCAGCTCACCCAGGCGCAGGGTGCCCCGGGCGATGTGGTCCAGCGCACGCCCCGGGGTGGCCACCACCACGTCCACGCCCATGTCCAGGGCGCGTAGCTGGCGGCCGATCGGCTGACCGCCGTAGATCGGCAGCACCCGGGCCCCTAGGTCCTTGCCGTACCGGTGGAACGCCTCGGAGACCTGCACCGCCAGCTCCCGGGTGGGCACCAGCACCAGCGCCACCGGGTCCCCGCCGGGCCGCCGTTCCGGCATCCGCTGCAACAGCGGCAGGGCGAACGCGGCGGTCTTGCCCGTGCCGGTGGCCGCCTGACCCAGCAGGTCCCGGCCCGCCAGCAGGGGAGGAATGGCCTCCCGCTGGATCGGGGTGGGCTCCTCGTAGCCGAGGGCGGACAGGGCGCCGAGCAGTTCGGCGCGCAGCCCGAGCTCCGTGAAGGGGCTCGCCTCGTCGGCGCTGCCGGGGGTGGGGTCGATCGGTGTCGGTGCGGAACTCATGCCACAAGCTTTTCATCATCGACCGCAGGGCGTTCGGGCGACCGGCACAACCGTACGCTGGAACACTCTCTGCGCCGGTCGGACGCCGGTCGCCGCCCCGGTTAGCCTGGCCCGATGCGCACCGTCGAGCTGGTCTGCTCCCCGCCACTGGAGGCCGCCGTCCGGGCCGCCTGGGACCGGCTCGCCGCCGCGGGGCTGCCGAGCCTCGCCCGCAACACCCACCCCACCAACCGCCCGCACCTCACCCTCGCCTCGGTCGACGAGTTCCCGCCCGGCGTGGGCGACCGGCTGGCCGCGCTGTTCGACCGGGCGCTGCCGGTGCCGGCGCGGCTCGACCGGGTCGCCGTCCTGGGCGGCAGCGCCCCGCTGGTCTGGCTGCTACGGCCGGAACCGGCGCTGACCGCCCTGCACGAGGCCGTCTGGGACGTCCTCGCCGACGCCGCCGGTCGGCTGCCCTGGCACGCGCCGGGGCGTTGGGTGCCGCACCTGAGCCTCGCGCTGCGCTTCCGCGACGCCGACCGCCGGCTGGCCCGCGCCGTGGTCGACGGCGACCGGCCGGCCGGCGCGTTCGTCGCGGCCCGCAGCTACGACGGCGACACCCGCACGGTCGGGCCGCTGCGGATCACCTGCGGCTAGCGACTCGTTGCGAACGGACCGGACGCGCGACGGCCACCGAGAAAGAGCCTCGGTGGCCGTCGCGGTTGGCAGCGTGCGCACGCCGTTCAAGCGGCGCCGCTTCCGGCCGGAGCTCTCACGCAGGCAGAGGGCCGTGAACCGGACCCACGCGAAGATCCGCGCCTGCGGCGAACGCGCGATCGCCACCCTCAAGACCTGGAAGCTCCTGGTCAAGCTGCGCTGCTGCCCACTCCGAGCCACCGCGATCGTCCAAGCCATCCTCGTCCTGTGCCACGTCGAAACGAACCGCTATGCAGGATGAGAATGGCTCAATGAAAAAGGACCAATGGCCGGCGGATGCCGAATCACCGGACGTCGATCGCGGCAGTGAGTACAGCCGCGCCGGTCGGGTGCTTGACCGCAGCGTTCCAGGCTCGGTCGCAAGGGCGGACCAGATCGCCGCGGTGGGGGTCACGAAGGCCCGGTGAAGACGCTACAGTCTGACGCTTTACCGACGCGGGGGTCAGAAGCCATGGATGAAATCGGTACGGCCGAAGCCCAGTTCGTCGCCGCTGTCGTCGATGAGGATCTGCTCGGCGAGATGGTCGGGATGGTGTTCGTGGAGGGCGTCGACCCGGCCACCGCGCTGACCCGGTTCGCGGCCCGGCCGGAGACGGTGAAGCAGCGCAGCCTCGACGAGTTCCTCGTCCTGGCCGGGGAGATCGTCGGTCATCTGGAACCGCGACCGATCGCGTTCGCCACGGCCCTGGCGGGGTGGACGATGGTGGTGGGCACCTACGAGGTCGCCGAGGATGACCGGGTAGTAGCCGTCTCCCGCGGGTGCCGGGCCGTGGGCGTCATGCGGCACGACTATGCGGCGTCACACTCGTTCTCCTACGCGGTCGACGGCGCTCTGATCACCGAGTTCCCGCCGGAGGCGGTGTGGCGGCGGTGGGGCGACGACCCCGACCGGCTGGCCGCCAGCATGGCGGCGGTCGGGTTGCCGCTCGACGCCGACGCCGACGCCGACGACGGGGGTCCGGACCGCCCGGTCGCGGCGGCGCTGCATCTGGCTGCCCGGATCGTCGGGCGGCTGCCGGCCCTCGCCGACCTGGCCGGCCCGCTACTGACCGCGGACCTGGACCTCAACCGGATGACACGATAGCCGCCCGTGATGGATGCTCCGGCGGCCCGCAGCAGCATCCGAACCCCGTTCAAACGGCACCGCTACCGGCCGAAACTCTCCGCCTGGCAGAAGGTCAACCGGGCCCACGCCCTCGGCCGGACCGCGGTGGTCGTCCGGGGTACGGACAACGAGGTCTACCGGGTCTTCGAGGCCGCCCCCGGCTCGGGCGCCTGGGGCGACTGGGCGCGGGTGAACGGCGAGACCAGTGACCCGGCGGCGACCGACCCGACGGTCGCGGCGGTCAGCAACAGCAGCGGCAATGGCTGAATGATCCTGTATCGCAACCTCAACGACGCCACCCGGGTGTACGACCGCCAGATCGGGCCGGCGCTGGCGGCGGCGATGCCGTCGAATGTTCGCTTCGAGGCGCACACTCTGCCGGCTCCACCGGCCTGATCCTCGGCACCACCCCGTGACCGGGGGCCTCGTCCGCGCGACGGAGGCCCCCGGTCACCGTCGTACCAGCGTCCTCGGATGGCGGTCAGCCCGCCCGCACCGGCGCTGACCGCCCTGCACGCGGCCGTTTGGGACGTCCTCGCCGACGCCGCCGGTCGGCTGCCCTGGCACGCGCCGGGCTGCGCTCACAGCGAGCGATCGAGGGAATCGGTGCCACCCGCGAGGGTGTCTTCCGCAACCATCGCATCCTGCGCGACGGCCACGTCCGGCACTCGATCTTCTACAGCGTCACCGCCGAGGAATGGCCAAGGGTGCGCCAGGCCCTTGAACCGTGACGAGTTCTATGTCGGTGCGGGGGGCTGCGCGATCGGCCGCGTTCGGCCAAACTGGGGCCGGGACTCTTCCTCTCCAGGAATCGAGGCCCGGGCGGACGGCCGGGGTGCCGCACCCACCCCGGCCGTCCGGCTCACACCTGCGTCAGCGGTAGAAGCGCAGGTAGTCGAATTCGGCGGTCACCGGCGGCTGCGCGCCGCCGTGCGCCACCAGGCCGATCCGGGGCGTCGTGTCGGCCGGGAAGGTCCACACCCCGCCCCACGTCCAGCGCCGGCCGTCGTGGCTGGAGCCGGCCCGGAACTCGTGCTCGCCGGTGACCGGGTCGACCCGGTGGGCCAACCGCAGCCAGGTGGTGGTGGCGGGAGCGCCGACGATGGTGCCGCCGTACACCGGCTGGCCGGCGAAGGGCAGCTCGTAGCCGTACTCGACCTGGCGGGTGTTCCAGATGGCGACCTGGGCGAGCCGGGCGAAGCGGTCGTCGTCGACGTACGCCACCAGGCCGGCCTGCTGGTAGTTGCGGACGGTCTCCTCGCCGAGGTCGAGGGTGACCTTCGTTTCCACCAGGTAGTCGCCGTTCGGGGCGTCGCGCAGCAGCACCCCGGCGGTGTTGCCGGTGCCGGTCAGGTCGGCGGCCTGCGTCGGCCAGCGCAGCGCGCCGCCGGAGACGGTGGCCGCCGGGTCCTGGCGCACCCAGCGCCAGCCGGCGTCGAGGCCGCCGTCGAACTCGTCGGACCACCGGCGCAGCGGCGCCCCGGCGCGGGGCTCCGGCGCCGCCCGCCGGGCCGGGGCGGCGAGCCGGGCGGCGCTGACGTTGTCGAACTCGGCGTCGCCGCCGGTGGCGGTCAGGGTGAGCCGGCCGGCGACCGGCCGGGCCAGCCGCAGCGACAGCGCGGCCGCCTGGTCGCCGAGCCGGGCCGGGCTCAGCTCCGCGATCAGCTCCCGCCCGCGTACCTCGACGGCGAGGTTGTGCCGGTCGGCGGCGGCGAGGCCAGCGGGCAGCGGCGCGCTGGCGCTCCGCGCGCCGTCGCGGGCGACCAGCCGCCCGGCGGCGGCATCCACCCGCACCGACACCCGGTCGCCGAGGGTCAGCCCGGCCGCGTCGGCGTCGGCGAGCCGCAGGTCGGCCTCCGCCCGCACGTCCCCACCGATCGGCGTACGACTGGTCAGCGCGCCGGTGCCGGTGAGCCGCCCGCCCGCGACCCGCCAGTCGCCGGCGGTGCGCCGCCAGCCGACCAGGTCGGCCGAGGCGAAGCGGTCGTCGAGCCGGGCGGTGGTCACCGGGGCGGGCCGGCGGCCGTCGGAGGGGCCGGCACCCGCGTTCACGGTCGGCCAGCCGTCGATCCAGTCCAGCCGGTCGAGCAGCATCGGCCGCTCGTTGATGCCGAACGGCTCGTCCAGGTACGGGTCGGCCCGGTCGATGCCGTGGTAGACGATCCAGTCCTGGCCGGCCAGGTCGGTGAGGAAGCCGTTGTGGCCGACGCCGATCCAGCGGTTGCCGTTCTGGGTGAGCACCGGCGTGCCGCCGGCGCGGGAGGCGTCCAGCCGCAGCCCGTCGCGGTCGACGAACGGCCCGCGCGGGCTGCGCGCCCGCCCCACCTGCACCGAGTAGCCGGTGGCCGGCCCGGCGCAGCAGTTCGCGGTGGAGGCGAAGAGGTAGTACCAGCCGTCGCGGCGCAGCACGTAGCTGCCCTCGAACTTGTTGTCGATCGCGACGGGCGTCGGCGCGCCGACCGCCCGCAGCCCGTCGGCGGAGAGCTCGGTGACCGAGATGCCGCCGTAGTAGCTGCCGTAGTAGAGGTACTTGCGCCCGTCGACGTCGGTGAACTGGGCCGGGTCGATGGTCCAGAGCCAGCCGCCGCCCGCGCCGGGGCGCGGGGACACCACCGGCTCCGGGGCGAAGGTCCACGGGCCGGTCGGGGTGGGCGCGGTGGCCGCCCCGACGGCGTAGTCCGAGCCCTCGGGGGAGACGGTGGTGTCGGTGACGGTCACGTACATGACGTACCGGCCGCCGACCCGGCGCACGTCGGGGGCCCAGTAGGCGGCGCCCTCGGCCGCGTACGGCGGGCGCTGGCCGGGGGCGAAGGCGTCGCCGACGAAGGCCCAGTGGACCAGGTCGGCCGAGCGGGCCGTGGGGACGCCGTGGAACGTCCCCTCGCCCTCGCGCAGCGGGTCGGTGGTGCCGTAGGCGTACCAGTAGCCGTCGTCGCCCCGGACGATCACCGGGTCGGCGAAGGTGTCGGCGAAGCCCGCCGAGACGGGGTTGCGGTAGCCGCCGCCGGTGTCGGCCGCCCGCTGCGTCACGGGCGCGACCTCGGGGCCGGCCACGGCGGGCGCGGCGGCCGTCGCGGCCAGGACGAGACCGAGTACGGCGGCGAGCGCGCCGGCGTGGCGGTGGTGTCGCATCGGACCTGCCTCGGAGGTGGGGGCGGGGGCGTCGGGGTACGGCGTCCGGCTCGTTTCTACAACGTTATAAACCACGATGTAAAGCCGCCGTACCGGTCTACCTGTCGACAAAGGACCGGGACGACGCCACCGTTCGGGCACTTCGGCACCCCAACCCATCAGGGGTTTAGTGGAGGATTGTTCGGTCTTGCCCGCCTCGCGGGGATTACGGTGCTTTCAGGTCAGCCGCACCCGATCATGTCGGAAGAGAGGGCCCCGACCATGCCAGTGCCCGGCCGAAGCTCCGGTCCCCCGTACGGCACGTCGGTGACGCCCGGCAGCCCGCCCACCCCCACCGCAGTGCCGTTCGGCCCGGCGGCCCCCGCCATCCCGATCGCGCCGACGGCCTCCGCCAGCGGGCTGTCGGTCACGCCGGCGGCCGACGTCGCGGACGCGCCGGTCGCGCCGGCGGTCGCCGCCGGGTCCGTCGACGGCGTCGCCGCCGCGCCCGTGCGGCGGGTGCCCCGGGGGGTGGCCCGCCGGCCCGCCCCGGACCTGGACGCCTACCGGGCGGCCGTGGCGGACCTGGTGGTCGAGGTCGGGGCGTTGGCCGACCCGGAGTCGGCGGGGGCCCGACAGGTGCTGCTCGACGAGCGGCTGCGTGAGCCGGCCATCGCCGCCGTGCTCGACGCCACCGCGCAGGGTTTCATCGGGGCCCGGGAGACGCTGCTGCTGGAGCTGTCCCGTCACCAGCCGAACCCGCGCACCGGCCTCCCCGACCTCACCGCCCTGGTCCGCAGCTACCTGCTCTCCCGCGTCGACGTGATGTGGTGGCGCGACGTCGCCCCCTTCATGACCGACGCGCAGGTCGACGCCAGTGCCGAACTGGTCGACCTGGAGTGGCTGCGTCGCCGCGACCTGCTCCGCTTCCGCTACCAGGAGCAGCCCGCCAGCCTCCTCGGCCGGGGCGCGCGGGCGCTGGGCCGGCGGCTGCTGCCCGACGCCCGGCCCCGCACCGCCGGGCTGCGGTTCCGCCGGGCCCGCCGGGAACTGGTCGGCCTGCTCAACGACCTCGGCCGCGAGTTCGCCCGCAGCGCCCCGCCCGGCACCCCGCCGCTGGAGGTGACCGCCCTGGTGCACAGCGCCGAGCACCAGCACCGGCTGCGCCGCCTCGGGTACGCCGCGCTGGTGCCCAGCGGCCACTGCCTCGGCTACGCCGTGGACGTGGAGCTGGCCTGGTTCGAGCGGTTCGACGCCCGCGACGCCCTGGCCGGCCTGCTGCTCGCCCGGCAACGGGCCGGTGAGCTCAACGTGGTCGACGAGGGGCCGGCCTGGCACCTCTGCCTCGCCCCCGCCGCCCGGCTGCGCTTCGCCACGGCGTACGAGGCCGAAATGGGGCGGTGAGCCCGAGCGCGGGGGTGCGACGCGGCGGATGGCGCGGGATCGGGCGCAACGGGTAAGAAATGGTCAGCGGGGCACAGACCTCGGCCGGTACCGTGACCCGGTGCCGCCACGGATCCCGCACCCCGACCCCGGAGTCCCGGACACCAGAGGGCCGATGAGGTTCATCTGGTGGCTGGTGCGCTGCCAGCCCTGGCGGGTGCTGCGGGGCAGCGCGTTCGGCACGGCCTGGATGATCGGGCTCGCGGTCCGCCCGTACCTGGTCTCCCGCGCCGTCGACGACGGACTGCGCGCCGGCGATACCGCCGCCCTGGTGTTCTGGGTCGCGGCGATCGTCCTCGCCGGCGGCGCCCTGGCGTGGCTCGGCATCATGCGGCACCGCACCATGACCTTCATCCGGGAGGACGCGAAGGCCCGCTCGGCGGCCGTGCTGCTGCGCCACCTGACCCGGCTCGGGGCGGTGCTGCCGAGGCGGCTCGCCACCGGGCAGGTGGCCACCGTGGGCAGCACCGACCTCGGCCACACGGCGGAGCTGCTGACCCTGACCGGGCCCGGGGTCGGCGCGATCCTCGCGTACGCGGTCATCGCCGTCGTGCTCTGGTCGGTGTCCCCGCTGCTGGCGGCGTGCGTGCTGCTGGGCGTGCCGGTGATCGCCGCCATCGTCTGGCCCCTGCTGCGCCGCCTGGAGCGGGCCGAGTCGGCCTACCGGCAGCAGCAGGGCGACCTCACCACCCGGGCCGGCGACATCGTGGCCGGGCTGCGCATCCTCGCCGGGGTCGGCGGCCGGGGCCTCTTCGCCAGCCGGTACGCCGCCGGGTCCCGGCGGCTGCTGACCGAGGGCTACCGGGTCGGCGCCGTCAACAGCTGGATCGACGGCGTGACGATCGGCATTCCCGGGCTGTTCCTCGCCGCCGTGGTGTGGCTCGGGGCCCGGATGACGGCCAGCGGCGAGATCACCGTCGGGCAGCTCGTCGCCGTCTACGGCTACGTGGCGATCCTCACCGTGCCGATCTGGTTCCTGCTCGGCAGCGGCTACCAGCTGATCCGGGGGCGGGTCGCCGCCGGCCGGATCGTCGCCCTGCTCCGGCTGACCCCCGACGACGCGACCGCCGCCCCGGTCGAGCCGACCGCCGCCCGGCAGGAGCCGGCAGCCGCGCCCCAGCCGGCCTCGTCGCCGGTGGTGCCCGCCGCCCGCCGGCCCGATGCCAGGGCCGCGCCGGCCGGCCCCGCCGACCTGCACGACCCGGCCACCGGCCTGACCGTGCCGGCCGGGCGGCTGGTCGGCGTCGCCGCCGCCGACCCCGCCGAGGCCGTCGCGCTCGCCGACCGGCTCGGCCGGTACGTTGCCAGCGGCGTCACGTGGGGCGGCGTGCCACTCACGGCGGTCCCGCTCGAGCAGGTACGCGCGCGGATCCTCGTCGCCGACCACGACTCCTACCTCTTCGCCGGCACCCTGCGCGACATCCTCCGCGCCGGCCGCACCGATGCCGCCCGCCCGGGTGCCAGGGGCGGCGTCGGACGCACCGATGTCGGTGGTGGCGACGGGCGCACCGATGTCGACGGCGGCGACGCGCGGCTGAGGGCGGGCCTGCGCGCCGCCTCCGCCGAGGACGTCGCCGACGCCCTGCCCGCCGGCCTGGACACCCCGCTCGGCACCCGCGCCCGCACCCTCTCCGGCGGCCAACGGCAACGGGTCCGGCTCGCCCGGGCGCTGCTGGCCGAACCGGAGGTGCTGATCCTGCTCGACCCCACCTCGGCCGTGGACGCGCACACCGAGGCCCGCATCGCCCAGCGGCTGCGCGCGGCGCGGGCCGGCCGGACCACGATCCTGCTCGGCACCTCGCCGCTGCTGCTCGGCCACGCCGACACCGTCGCCCACCTGCGTGACGGCCGGATCGTCGCCACCGGCACCCACGACGAGCTGCTCGACGGCGACCGGGGCTACCGGGCGCTGGTGGCCCGCGACGCGGCCGACGACCTCGACCCCGACGACCTCGACCGGGCCGACCTTGACCCGTCCGCCGGGGCCGAGGGGGTGCGGCGGTGAGCGCCCTGCCGGTCGCGGGCCGGGCCACCGTACGCCGGGCGACGGTCGACCTGCTCCGCCGCGACCGACGGGCGGTCGCCCTGACCCTGGGGCTGCACGTCGCCGCCACGGTGGCCGGGCTGGCCTCGCCGTGGCTGCTCGGCCGCATCGTCGACCAGGTCGGCGCGGGCGCTCCCGTGAGCACGGTGGACCGGCTGGCGCTGGCGATCACCGGCTGCGTGCTGGCCCAGGCGCTGCTGTCCCGCTACGCCCGGTACGTCGGGCACCGGTTCGGCGAGCGCGCGGTGGCCCACCTGCGGGAGGAGTTCGTCCGGCGCACCCTCGCCCTGCCCGTCTCCGTCGTCGAACGGGCCGGCTCCGGGGACCTCGCCACCCGCAGCTCCGTCGACGTGTCGACCGTCGGCACCACCGTCCGCGACGTGGTGCCGACGATGGTCGTCGCGTCGGCGCAGTTGCTGCTGCTCTTCGGGGCGGTCTTCCTGCTACACCCGGTGCTCGGCCTGGTCGCCCTGGCGGGGCTGCCGTCGATCGCGGCGGTCACCCGCTGGTACCTGCGCCGCGCCAGCCCCGCCTACCTGACCGAGGGTGCCACCACCGCCGAGCTGACCGAGACGCTGACGACCACCGCCGAGGGCGCCCGCACCGTGGAGGCGCTGCGGCTGGCCGACGAGCGGATCGGGCACGGCACCGGGCGCATCGCCGAAGTGTGGCAGTCCCGCCGCCGGACCCTGGCGCTGCGCACGGTGTTCTTCACCGTGGTGGAGGCCAGCTACGCGCTGCCGGTGGCCGCCGTGCTGCTCGGCGGCGGCTACCTGCTGTCGCGGGGCACGGTGTCGCTGGGCGCGGTGGTCGCCGCCGCGCTCTACCTGCAACAGGCCATCGACCCGCTGGACCGGGTCCTGCTCTGGACCGAGCAGGCCCAGCGCGGCATCGCCTCGTACGCCCGGGTGCTCGGCGTCGGTCAGGTGCCGCCGGAACCGCCCGGCACCGCCGGGGTGCCGCCGGGGCAGCGGCTCGTCGTGCGCGGGGCGCGCTTCGCGTACGACGGCGGCCGCGACGTGCTGCACGGCATCGACCTGGAGGTACGCCCCGGCGAGCGACTGGCCGTCGTCGGCCCCTCGGGGGCCGGCAAGTCCACGCTGGCCCGGCTCCTCGCCGGCATCGACGCCCCCCGCGAGGGCGAGGTGAGCATCGGCGGCCATCGGATCACCGAGCTGGACCCGGCCGAGCGGCGTCGCCGGATCGCCCTGATCACCCAGGAACACCACGTCTTCATCGGCTCGCTCCGCGACAACCTCGCCTTCGCCGCGCCCGACGCCTCCGACGAGCGGATGCGGGCCGCGCTGGCCACGGTGGGCGCCGACTGGTACGCCGACCTGCCCGACGGCCTGGACACGGCGATCGGCGACGGGGCCCGGCAGCTCGGCGCGGCCGAGGCGCAGCAGCTCGCCCTGGCCCGACTGGTGCTCGCCGACCCGCACACGCTGATCCTGGACGAGGCGACCGCCGCGCTGGACCCGACCACCGCCCGGCGCACCGAACGGGCCCTCGCGGCGGTGCTCACCGGGCGGACCGTCATCGCCATCGCGCACCGGCTCAACACGGCGCACGACGCCGACCGGGTGGCGGTGCTGGAAGACGGCCGGATCACCGAGCTGGGCAGCCACGACGAGCTGGTCCGCGCCGGCGGGGCGTACGCGGCCCTGTGGCGCTCCTGGCACCATTGACCGCCCGAAGCGCGCCGGGGCATGGGTGAAGCCCTTGCTGATACGCTCGGCGTCGTTCTGCTGCGAGCTGAGGAGGTGAGACCGATCAACGCTGTGACAGGTCGGGACTCCCTCGCTCGGATGGCCTAGGGAGTGCCCGAAGAAGGCATCCCGAAAGGCTCGAACGCTATGCGCTTCACCGCTGAGACGTCGTCCGACGGCGTCACCGAACAGCTCTTCACCCTCGGCGAGATTCCCGGCGTGCTCTGGACGCCGGAAGGTGCCGCCGGGGCTCGTCCGCTCATCCTCATCGGCCACGGCGGCGGTCAACACAAGACGGCCCCCGGCGTCGTTTTCCGGGCGCGCCGCTTCGTAGCCGAGTGCGGTTTCGCGGTGGCGGCGGTCGACGTACCGGGCCACGGCGACCGGCCGAAGGTCGAGCAGTACCACCGCATCGTCACCGAGAACCAGGCGCGCGTGGACGCCGGTGCGAAGTTGGCTCCGCTGCTCGCCGCCTTCCAGGCGCTCGTGGCCCGCCAGACCGTCCCGGAATGGCAGGCGGTCCTGGACGCGGTCCAGCAACTCGAGCACGTCGGCGCTGGCCCGGTGGGGTACTGGGGCGTGTCGTTGGGGTGCGGGCTCGGCGTTCCCTTCGTCGCCGCCGAACCCCGGGTCCGCGCGGCGGTGCTGGGTCTGGGCGGGGCGCTGGCGTCGGCCGAGGCCGCTGCGCGGATCACGGTCCCGGTGGAGTTCCTGCTGCAGTGGGACGACGAGCGGGTGCCGAGGGCCCAGGGCCTGGCGCTCTTCGACGCCTTCGGCTCGGCCGAGAAGACGCTGCACGCCAACCCCGGCAAGCACGTGGAACTGCCGGCATTCGAGCTGGACAGCGCGCTACGGTTCTTCGCCCGGCACCTCGGCTGACACACGCCGACCGCCGACCGCAGTTCGCTGACCGCACTTCGCCGACCGCGCCGATCGGGACCAGTTCCCGATCGGCGCGTGCCGTATACACCGGTCGGCTCGGCGCTGCGGTCGAGCAGATCTGGGCCGACCACGGTGCGACCTTGGGCTCGAAGGATCCGGTCGCCGCCCGCAGCCGATGACGCAGCCGATGACGCAGCCGTCGCGCCGGGGTGCGTGCCCGGCACCGGCCCTGGCTGGCGTGCGGGTGCGGGCCGGCCCGCTGTCACCTATTTAGCAGGATAATTGCCGGCTCGTGACCAGCTGCCTACGCTCGGGCACCATCAGGCGCGGTGCGGGCCGGCATTCCGCAGGTCGCACCCGTCAACGCCCCGACGGGGCACGCCACACGGGAGGTTCATGGCGATGATGCGATCGGCAGACAGGATGCGACGGCGGTGGCGCGCGATCGGCGCAACCCTCGCCGCGGCGACGGTGGGCATGGTGGGAGTGTTGGTCGCGCCGACCGGCGCGCAGGCGGCCAGCGACCGGGTCGCGGTGGTCGACCAACGGTACGGGGTCAGGATCTTCAGCGCCGGCGCCAGCCGGTGGACGGCCGGTTCGGCCCTGTGGTCGTGGAAGCGGCCCGCCGGCAGCGGCTGGAAGAACCTCTCCGAGGTCAAGTTCCGCAAGCAGGGCTCGCGGTACGTGGTCCTGGTGGCCGCCTCCGGCGGCCGGGCCGGGATCGTCGACTACTCCACCCGCAAGCTGCGGCGCCAGTTCGTCCCGGGCGGCAACCCGCACGCCATCGAGCTGCTGCCCACCGGCGCTGCCGTGGTCGCCTCCTCGGACCCCGGCAAGCTCACCCTCTACGGCAAGGGCCGGACCAGCCCGGCCGCCACGAAGTCGTTCGCCAAGGCGCACGCCGTCTACTGGGACAGCACCATCAAGCGCCTCTGGGCGGCCGGCGGCACCCGGCTCTGCAGCTACAAGGTGAGCGGCACGGCCACCTCGCCCAGGCTCACCAACGCCGCCTGCCGGTCGGTCACCGGGAACGTGCACGACCTGTCACCGATCTACGGCAGCCCCGCCGGCTTGTGGATGAGCAACACCAGGCACGTCTACCAGTACGACATCAACCGCAACCAGTTCTGGCGGGCCCCGGGGAGCATCGACACGAACAAGATCAAGAGTGTCGGTAACCACTCCGGCGGGCTGGTCTTCACCACCCGGGTCGTCGGCAAGAACGGCGACGGCACCTACGGCCACGGCAACGTCTGGCTGTACCAGCTCAACGGTTCCTACGTCGGCAACCGCTACCTCGCCGGGGCGGCGATCTACAAGGCCCGGCCGGTGGTCTGGAGCTACCGGTAGCGTCCGGCCTCAGACGCGGATTGTTGCGGTTGGTGGCTGGCGGCACGCTGCTTGAGATGCCGTCCGCCTCGGTTTACCATCTCCGCGAGGTGTCATCGCGTCTGGCCGCAACGACGTTGTGGTGATGGAGGTGGCACAACGTCAAGGAACGACAATGTCCGCATCACTGCATCACATGATCATTCCGGTGTCTGATCGTGACGCTGCCGCCCGCTACTTCGTGGAGCTGCTCGACCTGCGCGAGCCCTGGGAGAACGGCTTCTTCCAGTCGGTGCAACTCGATGATCTGGTTGTCATCAACTTCGCGGCTCCGCCGGTCAAGGTGCAGCCCCAGCACTACGCCTTCCTGGTGAGCGACGGGCTCTTCGACCGCATCAAATCGCGCTTCGACAGCGAAGGTACGCCGTACACGGCCGACCCGCCCGGTAAGCGGCCTCTTGAGGTCGGCGAGGTCAACCGCGACGGAACCGGCCGACGACTGTATTTTCTGGGCCCCGACGGGCACATGCTCGAAGTGCTGACCGCCCGCTACAACGACGTGCCGCAGCGATCTCGCCCAAGCACCTGAGCCCGTTACCGGCACCCGATCCACGGCAGTGAAGGGCGGGGGAGCAGGCTTCTGCCCCCCGCCTCACCGCGCCTGCCACCCACTCGGGCTGCGTCGAGTCCGCCATCGATCCTGGTCGACGACCAAGTGTTGCGGAATGCCGGCACCGGCGTACTCGTTGCGCTTCGCCACCGGTTGGCAGGTATGTGTCGTGTGGAGCAGGGAAGACGTGGCCGTTCCGCTCGGCGGGATCAGTCCCTTCCGGCAGCTTCGAGGCGGTCACGCAGGGCGGCGGCCCGGGCGTCGTCGAATGTGGCGAGCAGGGCCAGCGCCTCCCGCCGGGGCACGTCCGCCTCCTCGGCCCGGTCCGCGTCGACGAGGGCGGCAGCCAGGTGATCCAGGGCCACCGCCAACTGCCAGGCGTCTCCGAGTTGCCGGTGGGCGGCGGCCGCGCGCAGGTGGAAGGCCACCGCCTCGTCAGGTTGACCCAGTTCCCGGTACGCCTCGCCCGCGCCGTCGAGCGCCATCGCCTCGCGGCTGCGATCGCCGAGTCGGCGCTGGATCGTGGCCGCCCGGTGCACCGCCTCCAATGCCTCGGCCGGGCGCCCCCGGGCGCGCAGCACCCGTGCGTACTCGACCAGCCAGTGCGCCAGCCACACCGGGCTCCCGGCGTCCTCGGCGACGGTGACCGCTCGCTCGATGGCATCCGCGGCCTCGTCGATGCGACCGAGTTCTCGCAGCGTCATGCTGAGGAAGAACAGCGAGTTGCCCTCCTGCCCCCGGTCGTCGATCTTCCGTTGCACGGTGAGTGCGCGATCCAGCAGCGCGGCGGCGAGGGCCAGCTCACCGAGTTCGTAACGGGTCTCCGCGAGGTTGCTGAGCAGCAGGGCCTGCCACCGCTGGTTCCCGATCCGCTCGAATCGCGTCAGGCTGTCGGTGAAGTGGGTGAGCGCGTCGGTGAGGCGGCGATGGCGCAGCCCCAGCAGCCCGAGGGCGTTCACCGACACCGCCGTGCCGTGCTCGTCCCCGATGCTCTGCCGAATCGCCAGCGCAGCCCGGTGGTACCTGACCGCCTCGTCGAGTTGACGGGCCTGGAAGTGGGCCTTGCCGAGGCTCTCCAGGGCCTCCGCCTCGCCGCGCCGATCGCCCAGCGTGCGAGCCGCAGCCAGCCCGACCCGAGCGGTGGTGAACCAACCATCGAAGGCGTTGCGGTGCATGAAGACGCTGCGCAGGATCGTGGCGAGTTGCCAGGCTGTGCGTGGCGCGTCGGCCTCGATGCCCGCGGCGGCCTGGGTGACGGCGATCAGGTTCTCGCGTTCGCCGTCAAACCAGGCGTCCGCGTCGGTGGAGCCGACGAAGGTCAGCGGTGTGACATCGGTCGGCGGGTCCAAAGGCACGGTCCGATTGAACGGTAGTGTCCGCGCCAGCGCGGCGTCGGCAGTGTGCAGATACCAATCCAGTACGCGACGCAGCGCGTCACGGCGTTCCTGCTCGTCCTCGAATTGCCGTGCCTGGTCGATGGCGTATGCGCGCAACAGGTCGTGCAGGTGGTAACGCCCAGGTGCGTGCTGTTCCACGAGGTGCGCGGTGACGAGCGCATCGAGTGGTTGGCGCACCCGAGCGGCTGGCGCCCCGGCCAGCGCGGCGGCGGCCTGCGCGCTGATGTCGGGGCCGGGGTGCAACCCGAGCAGCCGGAACAATCGGGCCTCGGTCGCGCCCAACCCTCGGTAGGACCAGGCAAAGACCGTCCGCACCGCGTCGGACTCTTCGTCCTCCTCGGCGGTGAGCGCGTCCCACAGGGCCGATTCGTCGCGCAAGTCCCGGATGAGTTCACCGAGCGGCATGAACGGCCGGCTCGCGGCCCGCTCGGCGGCGATCCGCAGGGCAAGCGGCAGCCGGGCGCAGAGCCCTGCCAGCTCGACCAGTTCGGCGGGGTCGTCGTCGCGGCGGTAATCGGTGGTGACGTTGCGTAGGAGTGCGACCGCGTCGTCCTCGGTCAGCATGGGGACAGTGAGCCGTCGGCCGCCGTCGCGGGTGACCAGGCCGGACAGCATGCTCCGGCTGGTGACGATGGTCAGGCAGGTGTCCGTTCCGGGCAGCAGTGGACGCACCTGTCGGGCGGTGGCCGCGTTGTCGAGGACCAGCAGCACCTGCCGCTCGGCCAGCCTGGACCGGTACAGGGCTTCCCGATCCTCAAAGTCGGCGGGAATGCTGGCGGGTGGCACCCCGAGGGCCCGCAGGAACCGATCGAGTACCACCTCCGGGCGAGTCGGTTCGCCGGGATCGTATCCCCGCAGGTTGGCGTAGAGCTGCCCTTCGGGGAACCGATGCCGGATCCGATGCGCCCAGCGCAGGGCGAGGGAGGTCTTGCCGACCCCGGCAGTGCCACTGATCACCGAGAGGGTTACGCGGCCGCCATCTCCTTGGCGGCCATCGTGACCGGTCAACCGGTCGAGGGCGAGGAGTTCCTCGACCCGGTTGACGAAACCACGCACGTCGGCGGGGAGCTGTCGCGGCGGCGGATCATGGTCGGCCTCGCTCCGGTGGAAGAGCATCACTCACGTCATCCGATCCGTGGCGGCTCCAGGGGTGCCACCACGCGGGCGAAGAACTCGTCGAGCGGTTCGCCGTCGCGGTAGAGCGACTCGATGTACGCCTGGCAGCGTGCCACCAATTCCGGGTCGAGCCAGCGGCGGGCCGCAGCCAGCACACCGTCGGCGTCGTAGATCGCCTCGTACATGACCTGGGTGCCGAGGGTGTAGATCTCCGGCAGGACGCCCGTCGCCTCGGCGCTGGCGACCCTGGCCGAGTCCACCACACGGGTCAGGCCGCCGTACTCGTGGCGCAGCCGCAGCACGTGCAGTTCCCACTGCATGTAGGGCGTGAGGGGCTCGTCGACGACGCGTACCCGTCGGGTGGCGAAGCCGTTCTCGGCGACCCGTCGGTAGTAGTCAGCGAACTCGCCACGACGCGCGTCCAAGATGCGCAGCGAGTCCTCCCAGCGACCGTCGGCGAAGGCTTGCCAGCCCTCGTCACCGGGCTCCTTGAAGGTCTGCTGCCGTTCCAGCTTCCAGAAGCCCGGGGCTGCCGTCTTCCAGAATCGGTCCTCGAAGTCCGCCCAGTATTCCTCCAGGTCGAGCCGCTCTCCGGGATCCCCGCCGAGAAGGTCATGCATCGGGAATGTCCGCCTTTGCAGCGATCATGGTTGATCGGGGAACGATGACAAGCCGTTCGCCGGGGTCGATGGACACGCCCTGCGGGAGGCGGCTGAGGTATTCCTCGGTGGCGTCCTGCCCGATCATCGCCACGTCACCGTTGCTCAGTTCCCAGATGTCGGGGCAGCTCCCGTCGCCGGAGGTGTTGCCCAGCTCGTGCGACGACTTGCCCCAGCGGCGAGTGAGTTCGGCGGAGATGTCTGCTTCCCAACGTCGTCCACTCATACCGACCTCCGTGTGGGGACTACACATGGAACGCTGAACGTAGTGTCGAGTGGACTGAGGCCACAGCCGACTGGCTGTCGTGTTTCCGACAGCGGGTTAATTCAGGGGAAAGAGCGGAGCCGGTCGGTGCCGGGGCGGCGCAAAGTGCCGATGATGTACGACGCCCACAGCCAGGCCAGCCGGGCGGCCTCCGGTCAGGTTATCGGCGCGACACGCGCCCAGGGCCGCTCAGCCGGACACCGGACGGTGCCGGAATTTCCGCATCCCGCCACGCAACAGCGGCCGCTCGGGCAGGCAACTGGCGTCGCTCCTACGGGTCGACGCGGGTCAGTTGGCCGGTGCGTTCGTCGAAGTACTCGACGTGGCAGCGGCCCGAAAGCTCCGTGGCGAGCCGCCGGGCCAACTCGTAGCCGCTGGCGTAGAACTCCGCCTCCTGGCTGGCGCTGGTGAACCCCGACGCCGCCGGATCGTCCGGATCCAGGGTGTCGTCGTACGCCTGCGCCCAACGCAGCAGGGCACTCGCCAGGTCGTCCGAGATCGACAGCTCGCGGGGGTCGATGTTGCCGGGCCCGGAGGTGCCGGTCAGCCAGGTCGGGAAGCTCTCGTAGTCCGCCATGACCCGCACGGTCGCAACGCTAGCGTCCAACTGGGTTCGCCCCCACCTTCCGTGTCTGCCGTGCCGGCAGTCGATGAGAACCGTGAGAGTCAGGGGCGTGATGGGGCCGAGGGCCGGTGGTAGCCGAGAATGCGCATCGCTTCCTTGCCCGCCACACGAAGGTCATCGACCCGGAGATCAGGCACTTGATAGCCCTTTGCCCGGATGGAGGCGAGGAAGTCATCAGGAAGCCGTACGTGGTAGGTGGCCACGTAGAACCGCAGGTCGTCGCGCCAGATCCATTCACCGTCGGTCATGATCGAGGCACCACCGACAAGGCGTTGACCGCTGCCCAGGACATCCGGTTCCGCGCCCATCACGTCGATCAGGCCGTGCCCGTCGTGCAGGTACCGGGTCACCCGATCGGTGTCGGGTAGTGGCTCCGGAGCCAGGTGAGCACGGATGCTGTCGGCGTAGACCTCGACCGGTTCCGGGCCGAGTTCCCGGAAGAATCCCACTGTCCTCATCGGTAACCTGCTTGTCGATAGGGGCTACGTGATCAACCGATAGTTGGGGAGGCCACGTCCACGTTCTTCGGCCGGCGCTTCGAGGGAGCGTGCGGCGACCCCCTCCGGGATTGGCGCCCTGGATAGATGAATGCCCTCCAGGCAGCTGTCACACCAGAACGAGGCGTAACCGTATCGAGATCCTGGTGGCGCGGTGAAGACGAGGCGCAGCGTCCGGTGGGCACAGTTCGGGCATTGCAGGTCCGATGTTGCTGGCAGGGTGCGGTAGACAATGTCATACGCCTCCAGCCACTCATCGAAGGTCGCCATCAACGCGCTCCGACCTCGCGCCGACCGACATTCAAGGTGAGCCGATCGGCGTTTGGGTAACGGTGGTGTCGCCTGCGCCATCCACCGTTACGGCGTCGACGGTGCCGGCCCGGCGGGACCGAAAAGGCCCGCCATGTACGTGGCATCCACCAGCTCCTGAAGGTGGCGGATGACACCCGCCTTCTCGTCGGTGTCGGGTAGTTGCTGCTCTCCGGCTGCGACCAGGCCGCCACGCCAGTGGCTGACGACTTCCCGTTGCACCGGTTCGGGCAGGTCGTGGAGCCACAGCGACCCGAGGTTGTTGTCGACGATTTCCTGAAGGCGGTCTGCCTCCCGCTTGTCGGACAGGCGGGAGATCAGGAACTCCAGCGTCCAGTCGAACAGGCCTCCTGTTGCCGTCCAGTCGACCCCGGGCCTCAACACGATGATGCCGGCCATCACTTCCCCACGATGAATACGCGCGGACCGAGGCGTCGGTCCGCGATGAACTGTTCGACCCTTGCGATCTGCTCCGCCGAGAACCTGGAGACGTCGACCGGCACGAGGTCAGCTTTGCCCAGGTGACGCTCGATCTGGTACTGAAGTTGAGGCCACTGCCGTTCGAAGAACTGGCTCGGGAAGTTGCCGACAGCATCATATGTGCGTCCTGCACCGTCCACCCAGTCGGCGGAAGAGCCCGCTGGAGCACGCGTCAACGTGACGCTGACCTGCTGCTCTACTCTAACAACTCCTAACTCTTTGAGTGTTGGAGTCGGCGCCAGCAGATGATGGCGCAGGCGAGGGTGAGGAAGGCTTCGT